>CAYUGI010000272.1:0-8527 GCA_964444105.1 uncultured Pirellulaceae bacterium | reverse complement strand
GCGTTTCCCTCCCCGGCCGCTACTGCGTCCGACCCTCCCGCGAGCGGGAGGGTAATGACTTGCGCAACATCAAAACTGGCGATTCGCGTCGAAGGCGCGAATGGGTGGCGGCATCACTCCAGTGACTCGCCGCCTTCGGGGGTCTCGAAGATGTCTTGTCCGACGAGTTCGTCGTGGTAGCGGCAGGATTCTAGGAAGGACTCCAGCAGAACTTGGGCGGCGATCGCGTCGACGCGTTTCTTTTTTCCTTTTCGCGTCAATCCTGCGCCGGCCATTCTTTGTTTCGCTGCGTTCGTCGTGAATCGCTCGTCGAAGAGTCTGACGGGAAGGCCCGTTTCTTTGAACAACCACTGAGCAAATTGTCTGCACTCGCGGCTTTTTTGGCTCTCGCCACCGTCGCAGTGGATGGGCAGTCCAACGACAAACGCACCAATGCGTTCTTCTTTTGCAATTGAACGAAAGTACTCGCCATCATCTTTCCAGCCTTCCGCCGGGTAAACTTCTAGCGGACTGGCTAAGATTCGATCGGGGTCACAGATGGCTATGCCGATGCGCACGGTTCCGAAATCGACCGACGCAACACGGCCTTCCGCTGGGAAATCTGGCTGGTCAGGAATCTTCGTTTCACTCATTGCGGGAGAATAACACAACTGTGTCGCGAAAGAAGCGGCCATTAGGTAATCTACTGGGGAATTGAGCCTAGCAGCCAATGGTACTTGCTTCACTCCGTCACTTGGGCGTCGTGCAGTTTTTAGGTTTTACCAACGCAAAGATTTACGAGATTCAACTTTACTCTCCCTCCGGGAGAGTCGAGCCTTAGCGAGGAGAGGGCCAATCAGATTGGCGACCATTGCCTGCCGTTGCATGACGGCAAATCCCTCTCCGGCCGCTACTGCGTCCGACTCTCCCGGAGGGAGAGTGAAGAAAGTCATTGCGAATCAACTACTTAAAGACTCCACATCCTCCAAGCGAGAGGGTTAGTTCTGCACATGAAGCAAGTGCCATTAGCTTGGCGACTACCGCAACAACCCATCTCGACTTGCCTGTCTTCGTGCCAAACGTTCCTACAACAACCCCGCAGCAGCGATCGGATGTTCGTCGCTTGACGTCGGAACAGCTGCGGACGCTGCAGTTGGAAAAGCTCAATCGCGTCTTGCAGGCCGCGCGTTCTCAACCGTTCTACCGGGAACGCCTTGCCGAAGTATCGCTGCCGATGACGAATCTGGATCAGTTGCAATCGCTGCCGCTGCTAGAAAAGAATGATCTGATTCCGTCGCGACGCGGGGAACCGGGGCGCATTTTTGGTTTGCCAAGAAACCAGTATGTGCGGATGCATCAAACCAGCGGGACGAGCGGCTGGCCGATGCCGGTCTATGACACCGCAGAAGACTGGCAGTGGTTCTTGGACTGCTGGCAGCATGTGCTTGATGCCGCCGACGTGACGGAGAATGACATCGCGATGATGGCTTTTTCGTTCGGCCCTTTCATCGGTTTTTGGACCGCCAACGATGCCTTGGTTCAGCGTGGTGCCATGGTCGTGCCGGGTGGTGGAATGACCAGTGAAGCTCGTTTGCAAATGATGATCGATAATCACTGCACGATTGTTTGCTGCACACCGACCTACGCGCTTCACCTAGTCGCCGTCGCGGAGAAAAAGGGTGTTGACCTTCCCGGCAGCGCGGTGACACGAATCATCGTTGCGGGCGAACCGGGAGGATCGATTCCGATCGTCCGTCAACGAATCGAAGAGGGTTGGGGGGCGAAAGTCGTCGATCACAGTGGCGCCAGCGAACTGGGAGCATGGGGATTCGGCAGCGAAGACGGATGCGGCATGCACGTCATCGAATCGGAGTTCATCGCAGAGTTGCTTCATTTCGACGAGCGAAGTCCGCTTGGTAGACAAGCCGCCGAAGGCGAAAGGTCAGAGATGGTGCTAACCAACCTGGGACGCTTGGGAGGCCCCGCGATTCGTTACCGCACCGGCGACGTTGTTCGCGGAGTCCGCGAACACGAGAATGAATGCCAATTCTTGCTACTTGATGGTGGCGTTTTGGGGCGAGCCGATGACATGATGGTGATTCGCGGCGTGAACGTCTTCCCAAGCAGCATTGAAGCCATCGTACGCGAGATTGACGCGACGGCTGAATTTCGAATCATCGCGACTCGCGAGAACGAAATGGACCAGTTGAAAGTGGAGGCCGAGTTGGATAGGGACGATTCAATGCGACTGGCTGAGCTTTTTCGAGACCGATTGGCGATGCGTGTCGATGTGATCCCGGTACCTCTTGGCACACTCCCACAATTTCAAGCCAAAGCTCGTCGACTGGTAGATCGTCGATCCGAGTAATTGACGTCCTTGTCGACAGTGCGAAAACCATGACTGCAGACCCAGCTAACTCACATCAGCCGAAACGAACCGAGACTGATGTCACGCCAATCGATATCCAACGCCAGGGAGATTCGACGATCGTGATTCGATGGAGCGACGACACCAAGACGACTTGGACGGCGGGCGAATTACGCAAGGCTTGTCCCTGCGCAACGTGTCGCGAAAAGCAACGCGGCGAAGAAGCGACGCAATCAAGCTCAAAGGGGCCAATGTTGCTGCCAGTTCTCAGTGCAGCCGAAGCTCGTCCGCTGCGCATCGAATCGATGCGTCCCGTGGGTTCCTACGCATACAACATTGGCTTTAGCGACGGCCACACATCGGGCATCTTTCCGTTTGTGTTGCTACACGAAAAAGAGTGACGATTTGTTAAAGCTCTGTCTCAGAGTAAGCCATTCGCCTAATGGCACTTACTTTACCCTCCCGCTGCGCGGGAGGGTAATTCCAGAGTTCGAGCAAGTGCCATTCCGCTATCGCCCAAACGGCTAAGATATGGAATCTTCACTCCACTTGTTTAGGTACAGGTTTTCCCTGCGTCGTGATCCAACGCTGGATGCGTTTTTCCAGCAGCGGAATCGGGATCGAACCGACAGCTAAGACTTCATCGTGAAAGGATCGTAGGTCAAACTTATCGCCAAGCTTTTCTTCCGCACTGCGTCGCAGGCGAGTGATTTCCAGTTCGCCGACTTTATATGCGAGTGCCTGGCCGGGCCAACCGATGTAGCGATCGACTTCTGCGACGATATTGTGCGGACTCAGTGCGGTGTTTGCCGACATGTAGTCAATCGCTTGCTGCCGTGTCCAACCAAGATAGTGAATACCGGTGTCGACGACCAATCGACTCGCTCTCCAAGCTTCCATACTCAAGCGACCAAAGTCCTGATACGGATCCGTAAAGAAACCCATCTCCAGCCCAAGCCGTTCGCTATAAAGGGCCCATCCTTCGATGAATGCCGTGATGTTGCTTTCACGCGAGATTGGGTGCAGATTCGTCAGTTCTGCTTGAAGTGCTAGCTGCAAGTGATGTCCCGGGACCGCTTCATGCAGCGACAAGGACTCTAATTGGTAGAGCGGGCGTGATGACAGGTTGTAGGTGTTCAAGTAGTACATGCCAGCACGCTTTCCATCGGTCGATGGTGGCCAATAGTAGGCGGATGTGGTTTGCGGAGCGACGTGAGCGGGGATTTCTTTCAACCCGTAAGGTGTTCGTGGTAACCGTCCAAACATATCGGGCAATCGTCCGTCAGCAGATTTCAAAATCAAAGCCGCCGCGCTCATCAGCTCTTCTGCAGTCTTGGGATAGAACTTCGGATCGGTGCGAAGATGACTCAGGAACGATGGCAGGTCGCCATCGAACTGAACCTTCTCGCGAATGGCTTCCATTTCAGCGCGTATGCGTGCGTTCTCTCGGATGCCAGTTTCGTGAAGTTGCTCGGGCGTAAAATCAAGTGTTGTGAACCGGCGGATTCGATCGCGATAGAACTGGCGGCCGTTTGGTAAAGCGGCAGTAGCTATCGGACCGCGGCAAGCAGGTAGGTACTCGCTTTGCAAAAAGTCTCTGAACCGTTTGTAGGATGGGACCACGCTCTTCTTGATCCCATCGACGATCTTGGCCTCTACAGTTTGCCAATTGTCATCACCCAGTTTCTTGCGTGACTCCTCGCTAACTCCCGTCAGAAGTAACGACTGTCGTGGATTGTCCACGATGTGCGCTTCGGCTTGGCTGACGCTTTCGTTCATAATGATCGATGGTTGCGTCAAACCTGCTTCGATACCACCACGAAGAAGTTCGATGTGCTGGTCTGTGTAGCGGGAAAAGTCGTTGAGCCGCGCGACGTAGTTGTCAAAATCGGCCAACGACTTTGGGTTCATCAGGCGAGGCAATTCTGGAAACTCGATGTGAAAGCCATCGCGTTTGCTGATTGGCATCAAGTGCGTTTTGAACTGAAAATCCGCCAACTGCTGCTCAAGTCGCCGTTGAAGGAGAACGTGGTCGACTTGAGCGACATCGCCAAGAGAACCGAAGTCAACGTCTTTCAGCTCGGCCAAGAACTGCTTTCGCTGCTGAGCACGTTCGTTGATCGCTGAAAAACTCATATCCGCAAAACGATCTTGAAGACGCGGGTCACCGATATTGGTAGCCAATAGCGGTGACTGCTGAATCTCATATTCCCAAACACGGTCCAGCAGAGAATTGAGCTGCGTTTCCGCCAGTGGTGCATCTCCTCTCGCAACGTCCTGCCCGATGGCGGAGCAACTATAGGCACACGGAATGACTATTGCAGACACGCAAAAGACAAGCGTTTGAAATCTCGGGTCGCGCAACACGGTAAATCCTAGAGTGTGAAATTGCATCAACGAATAATACAGCTCGATACGATACCGTCCGCTGTCGCCACTTTGGAGAACGTGCACGATCAAAGGTGAGCGGCCCCAGGGTCATGGCTGGCCGAAACCTGGTCTTTGCTGAGCGCGATTATGCCGCCAAAACCGGATATGACAGCCGTTTTCGGATTGCGCTAGATCGACTTAACAAATTAACACCTAGTTCATCCGATTTACGAGTCGTTAGTCTAGTGAAAAAGGGGGTTTGACTTACCATCGGACAGATTGACCGCTCGAGGTTGCTGAACGCAAAATCATACGTTTTGCGATCTTTGTACTCCCTAATTTCAAATTAAAGCTCTTCTGCTTTGGACCGACATTCGACCAACGCCGATCCACTGGACACCTCACTTGCTGCACGAAAGCAGGTCTTTGAGTCGGTGCCGAATGATCTGCCGACGATTGTCCATCATGGCCGACACTACGCTTTGGGCGATCAAGCGGATAAACCCGTTTTCACCCACGTTCATCGACAGGTCGGTCAGCATGATCGAATTAGCTTTGCTCAGTTGGATCAGAAAGCCCGCGCGATCGCCGCGGAGATTCAATCGCGAGGCGGAGCCGGTAAGCCGGTACTGATTGTCCTGGATCCCGGCAATGACTATGCGGCGGCACTTTACGGCTGCTTGTACGCTCGGGCGATTGCTGTGCCTGTGTACCCACCGCAAATGTTGCGACTTCAACACACGCTTTCGCGGCTGCAAGCGATCATTCAGAATGCTGGTGCGAAGTTAATGCTTAGCAGCCGATCGATTATCGGCGATTCACTTGGCCCAATTTGGAACCTACCCACCGATGCTGCCATCGCAGTCGACGAAATCGATTTGCAGAAATCGAGCGAATGGGATGAGATCCCGCCTGACGCGGATGATGTCGCGATTTTGCAGTACACCTCTGGATCGACCGGCAACCCTCAAGGTGTCGTGCTTCGCCACCGCGCCATCCTTAGCAACTTGCGCGCGTTGCTAAACCAATTTCATTTCCCAAATGTACGCTGCGTACAGTGGGTTCCTCCGTATCACGACATGGGGCTTGTGGGGGGGATTTTGGTACCGGTGTACGTCGGGGTGGAGACGATCATTCTTTCGCCGACAGACTTCGTTCGTGATCCACTGCTTTGGCTGCAGTGCATCGACCATTACCGAGGCACCAGCAATGGTGCACCGAACTTCGGATACGAACTTTGCATTCGAAAAATCAAGGATGCCGAATGCGAGGGCCTGGACCTGAGTTCCTGGAAGGTTGCTATCGCAGGAGCTGAACCTGTACGGCATGGCACACTCAAAAGATTCAGCGAGAAGTTTGCGCCCTTCGGATTTGATTCCAACGCGTTTAGTCCGGCGTACGGGTTGGCTGAAACAACGTTGATTGTCTCGGGATCGCAAGTGGGAACGCCCTACAACGCGATTCAGGTTGACTCGCAAGAGCTGCAAAAGGGAAATGTGCATCCGAGCACTGCCGATGATGCGTTGACGCTCGTGAGCTCGGGCGATCCGGTGCTGGGAATGGAAATCGAGATAGTCGATCCTGAAACGCGACGACTTGCTGCGCGAGGAAAAATTGGCGAAATCTGGGTGCGTGGTGGATCGCTAGCTGATGGATATTGGAACGAACCTGGCCGTACCGCCGAGTCATTTGGCGCAACCATCGTCGATGGCGAGCACAGCGACTATTTGCGAACGGGCGACCTGGGCGCACTGATTGATGGCGAGTTGTTTGTCACGGGTCGTCGAAAAGAACTGATCATCATTGCCGGGAAAAACCTGTACCCACACGATGTCGAAGAGCTTGTTCAGGAAACCTCGCCCGCATTCAAGCCGGCCGGAGGGACGGCGTTCGGAATCGAAACCGACGACGGGGAACAACTCGTTGTCGTGCAAGAAATCACTCGACCAAAAAAGTTCGATGAGGAAACTTTGCTGCGCGACGCCGTATCGGCGTTGTTGAATCAACTGCAAGTAACGCCGCATGCAGTCGTATTGGTTCGATCGGGATCTTTGCCGAAAACATCCAGCGGTAAGCTTCGCCGCCGAGACGTTCGGCAAGCGTTCCTGGACAACGAATTGCAGGAGGTATGCCGATGGCAGGGTGGTCAGTCAAACGGATCGTCCAATGCAGAGATCGATCGCGTATTCGAGCCGCCCGCAACTGCAACGGAAAGCGAAATCGCGATCCTTTGGCAACGAACGCTAGGCATCGACTCCGTTGGCCGAAAAGATGACTTTTTCAATCTGGGAGGCAGCTCTCTTCTTGTTTCTCAGATGACGATCGCTGTCAACGAGAACCTTGGCGTCAATCTCCCGCTGCATGTCATTTTTCATCATCCAACACTGGAGAGGTTTGCGAAGGTCGTCGAAAAAAGCGTGCCGGTGGAATCGACGCCAATTCAGCGAACCTCTGCTAGCGACGATCAGAACCACCGTTTGTCATCGGCGCAGCAACGTCTCTGGCTACTGAGTCAACTGGAACAAACCAACGCGTTTTTGAATGTACCGATCTCCGTGAAGCTAAGCGGAAGAATTGATCGCGATACATTGGAACAGGCAATCGGCATGCTTATTAAAAAGCATGCAGCGCTGCGAACATCGGTGATTGACGGCGCGTCATCCGTCATGCAGACGATTCACGCCGACGTCCCATTCCAACTTCAGGTCTTGCCTCCCGAAGCGGGCGCACTGAAGCAATTCCAAGACGCTCCTTTTGACCTGCGGACACCACCCTTGATGCGGGCCGCCGTCACAGCGATGCCATCGGGTGATGACCGGATTGACTTGGTGTTTCATCACATCATCTGCGACGCTGGTAGTGTCGCGATTTTGCTGGAAGACTTGCAGACGATACTAAGCGGCGATACGAGACTCGCGACTGACAGTTTGCGATACGTGGATTTCGCAGAGTGGGAGCGTGGCGAAGAGCACTCGCAGACGATTGACAAGGACTTTTCCTACTGGGCCGATCGATTGCGTGATTTGCCATCGCTTGTTCAGTGGCCTGCGGAATCGGTGACCCCGCGCGATTCGACTGACAATGACTGCGTTGAAACGAAAGCATCAAATGACGCACTCAGCCTCTCGATCGGTGCTGACCTGGCGTCGAAGATCAACGCTTGCGCGACAAAGCACAACGCGACTGCGTCGATGGTGTTCCTGACAGCACTGCAAACGGTTTTGAGCAAGTACTGCAATGCGGACGATTTCGGAATTTTAATCCCGACATCCAATCGACCGACCGCAACGCTTGAGCCGGTCGTTGGTTGCTACGTGAATCCCATTGTCTATCGTGCCGAGATCAACTCGGGTTTTACCGCCCAGCGAGCACTTCGCAGTACACGCAATGCGCTGCTGGCGGACTTGGAACACGCCAGTGTTCCGTTTCAAAACACCGTCGACCATGTTGATCATGATCGTTCGGTTGATCGGATGCCGTTGGCTCAAACCATGTTTTTGTATCAGCCGTCACTCCGCAGCATCGATTCGATTGGCTCTGCCGAAGTGACTTCGGTCGCCCCAGACTACACCGCGGTCACGGCATACGACCTTTCGCTGATTGTTCACCCCACGGACGCCGGTTTCGAGGCTTTCTTGCTGCATGGAAATCACTGTCATCGCAAGACCGCAGAACGAATTGCCCGATCGCTGGAATCGGTCATCGAATCCTTGGCAGTTGCGCTGCTGGCCGATGCGGACGACGTAAAGCTTGCCGATCTGCCAATCCCCGCCGCGGCGGAACAAGAAATCATCAAAGGATCACGGCGCG
>CAYUGI010000271.1:4992-8538 GCA_964444105.1 uncultured Pirellulaceae bacterium | reverse complement strand
ACTTGGCGTGATGTGATTCGCAGAACGCGACCAAATTGATTCATAGAAAGTTTCGTCATCCGTGACGGTGCCTATCTCATGCGATTGGCACGTGATCAGCAGGGAATTCTCGCTCGTAAGCAATGTCTTGTACCGAACTACAAGCCAGCAAACCAGTCGAATTTGCCCCGGATACCCAGCAGAGTGTACCCCTCGAGAAAGATATTGAGCGAAACGAATAGATACTGGTTGCTATCAAGAACGTCTCAGGCAGTCGGTCACAAATAAACTACCAAGCAAAACGAGGTATGCGTGGTTCGCATTGAACCCAGGCTTACGCTGGACTGCTAAAAATTTTGGTGTTGCATTGATTTGGGGTCGCGCAGAATTTGTTCCGTTCTTCTAATCGCGAAGCGATGGCATGTGTTAGCCCCGAACGCTCGTTCGGGGATGGTCACAACGATCAATCGCAAAGTCACGAAGCGACGACATGACTCCTCAATCGCGTTGGTTTTGTTTCTTCATTCCGGTCTTTTGAATTGGTCTTCAGATTTCCGAAAAACGCAATTTCAAAATTTACGCTGCGGGTTGCCTGCTTAACTTGGCGCGTATGAGGTCGAACCTTAGCGAGGGAGAGGGGCGATCATCTTCCCATCGCGAAACACTCACCGCTACGATTGAAGACTGGCAGCTGCCTTAGACGTCAAATCAGTCGATTTCCTGCGCTCAGCAATCCAGCAACTAAAGGATGCGTTCCCATCGCTGACCCTGCTCGGAGACGTCAAAATTCAGGGCCGCGAGTTGCTGTAGCAGCTCGTGGCGGTCTTGATCGATAGCCGTTTCGACGGTGAAGACGCGGCGGTTGGCGAGAAGTTGTATAACGGAACCAATGAGGAATGACTCTTCCGATTGAAGCGATCCGCGCTGGTGAATTTCGGTAAGGTCGATGATCGCGCGAGCACAGTCCATGACTTGAGCATCTGGATCGCTGAGCCAAATCGCTAACGTTGCCAGTGATTCGTTGCTGCGGTGATTGACCAACTCGTGGTGTTCGATGTCAAAGTGTGCCATCACTGATGCATGCCGCGCGTCTGCTGGAATCCAGTGCTCTGTTTCAATTCTTGTGGTTCGCTTCAACTGCATCCATTCGCGGTTGATTGGCAGGCGATAGGGGTTCGTGGTTGCCGTCATCCGCGAGACGCTTTGGCCGCTGGTATAACCGTGCCGCGACAGAAGCGATGAAGTTCGCACATCATTGACGCTAACGCCGATTCCGTGTCCCAGTGGTGCCAGCCCTGCGTACCCGGTTAGTTCATCACGAAGCGGGCCGACAACAATTCGCGAAAAACCCAATTCACGAATTCTTGCTTCGGCGTCGTCCAGCAACCCGTCGCAGTCGTTCAGTCCATCACGATTGAAGCAAATGGCACTCAAAATGGCCGTGGTTTCGTCGTAGGCATCCGGGACGAAATGGCACCACGCAACGATTTTTTCGTCGCGTTGGGCAACGATCAGGTGTTTTGCTTCAAAGAAAGTCCGCGAAAGGACGGACTGTTCCACAATCGCGGCGCTAACGGGTGGAGGCGGGCCGATTTCTGACCAATGCTCGCTCCATACTTCTGCCAGCGCGGGGAGATCTCCGTTTTGAAACGTGCGAATGCAAGCCACGTGAATCAACTTTCTGGAGGGGCCAATTGCGGGTGTATCAGCTGAAGTAGTCGGCTAGCTACAATCGTAACGAAATCCAAACGTTGTCGAGAGTGGTCGCGTTGCGGCGGAGTCTTTGATGCGGTTCTTCGATTCCTTTCCTGAAACAAGTTTTTCGCTTCAAGCATGATCGCCAAGGCCACGACTGTCGCTCTTCCAACGGATCAACGCAAGCGATTTGGCGGCTTGTTGTTTCTCCTGTCGCTGTTGGTGTTCTTCCTCGCCAGCATTTTGCTGTTCGCGATTTATGCCTATTCTCGACGAGACGACCCACAGCGATTGGCTAAGCTACCTGCCAGTTTTGTTGTCAGCACAGGATGCTTGCTAGTCATTAGCGGGCTTGTTCATGCGGCGACGCGTTACATTCGCCGCGAACGTCGCCAAACCACCGCAGCCCTATTGTCGATCAGTGCGTTTTTGGCACTGATCTTCATGGCGATCCAGTTCGTTTCAATGATCCAGATGCTAACGGGGCCAGGCATGCATCACGGTACGTCCAAGGGCGTCGTCGGCATGGTGGTCGTGCTCGCGTTTTTGCACGCACTGCATGTACTTGGTGGCGTGATTGCTCTGGGGCTGGTGGCTGTGCGTTCGTGGGGCGGGCGCTATGACCACGAGCGACACTGGCCGGTTGATTTCTCGGCTCACTACTGGCATTTCCTGGACGTCATCTGGCTTTGCATGCTGGCAGTGTTTTGGTTTTCGACAGGCGGTTTCTAGCGGGCACAAAAAAACCGCCCACGCTACACGCAGGCGGTTTTTGATCGTTCACTAAAACGCTTCTTTGCAGAAACGCTTGGCAGCCTAAACGTCGGCCGGCACGGACATTTCCGGAGCGTTCTCGTCAATCATGTCCATTGGCAATGGAGCGACTTCAACGCCGGCGTCTTTGGAAATCCCGTCGATGGCTTGTTGGGCTTTTTGCACCGTGCTCTCGCGTGTTTGGCCCTTGTACTGGGTCGGCGATGCCGATGGGCTGACAGGACCATCAAAACCGGTGGCAACCAAGTGCTTCATCACCGCGACATGGTCCAATGCACCTTCCTTCTCGGGAAGCGCGCGATCGTCGGTCGTTGCCTTGGCTGCGTCGACGTCTGGGGCCAATGAAGCCATGCGAACAGCAACGATCTGATCACCCGTTAGTTCGCTGATTTGGTCCATCGCTCCGTCGCCGACAACCCAGTCCCAGGTATCGATCAAGAAGCCAACGTTGGAGTTGCCGACGCCTTTGACGAGCGCCAGGAATCCTTCGACGTTCTGCGTGAAGGCAAATTCTTTGCCTTCGGCCAGTTCTTTGCCCGCGTGGAAACCAACGCCCAAGCGAATGTTCTTGCCGCTGAGCACTTCTGCGATTTGGTCCAAACGCTTCAACTGGGTGTCAAAGAACTCGTGGTACGGAAGCCGGTCGGTCGCAGCAGGAGCGTGAATGTAGGCTCGCGTGACGCCCAACTCACCCGCGACTTCGGCCAGCGGGTGCAGCGCACCGACTTGGCTGGTGAAAGCTTCGTCGTCGGAATCCAAGTCCACATCGACAGCGAATCCACCAATGCTCAAGTTTTCAGCCGCACGCAAGTATTTCGCGGCATCATCGATGCTGCCACGCTGTGATCGACGCACCATTTCGGACATATCAATGTCCATGCTGCGAAAACCATAAGTCAGTGCGAGTTCAATCAGTTCGCTCTGACGTCCATTGATTCGCAGGGACTGCGGTGAGAAGTTCTTGAGCATAGGGATTTCCTGCCTGAATTTGACTTAGTTTAAGTGCGATGGGGTCGGTAAAAGACGCCAGAAAGCGAGAGCGAATCGCTCAAAGCGTCATCTAGCCGTCGGATGTATGGGCAATGTGTAGAGGCAATG
>CAYUGI010000271.1:0-4892 GCA_964444105.1 uncultured Pirellulaceae bacterium | reverse complement strand
CCCATCTTTCAGCCGGTGTGTGCGTTCAACGCAGCTTTGGTTTCGGGTACGGTTGTGCCTTTGCCACTCCTCTTTCATCCAGCTGATCGTGAACGCCGACTCTACCTGCAATTCGCCGACGCCTGATTCGGAAGCTGGCCCGGGAAATGGGAACGCCACCGCCGTCTTCCTGGGCACTGGGACCAGTGTGGGTGTTCCAGCGATTGGCTGCGAATGTGATGTGTGCTCGAGTGACGACCCAAAAAACAAGCGTTTGCGATGTGCGATACTGGTACACCTGCCAGCGGGAACGCTGCTAATCGACACGCCACCGGACCTGCGAACACAGCTGCTCAGGGAAAAGGTTCGGCTAGTTCACGCGGTCCTTTACACCCACGAACACGCTGATCACGTTTTCGGTTTGGATGACGTACGCTTATTCCCGTTTCGGCTTGGGCATGCACTGCCGGTTTATTGCACCGAGGATGTCGAAGCACGGATTCGTAAATCGTTTGACTACGCCTTCTCGACTCGCGAACAGACTCATCCGGGATCGCGTCCGCAGTTGGAGATCCAAGGGATCGATGACAAGCCGTTTGAAATATTAGAAACGCGAATCACGCCCATTCCGCTCAAGCATGGACCTCACTTCGACGTGTTTGGCTTTCGTATCGGCGACTTCGCCTACTGCACTGATACAAACCTGATTCCAGATTCATCGATTGAATTGCTGCAAGGAGTGAAAACGTTCGTCGTGGGCGCCCTGCGGCATTCGCCCCATCCAACGCACTACAGCGTGGACGAAGCGATCGAAGTGGCAGAAAAGGTCGGAGCTGCGCGAACACTGCTAACCCACGCGTGCCACGATCTAGATCACCATGCGACCAACGAAATGCTGCCCGACGGCATCGACCTCGCTTTTGATACTCAGCGTGTGAAATTCAATACGGCATAACCCGTTGGTTGCGACGGTGCTCGCCGCCCACAACGCCGTTGGCACACGCTATCCTTTACGCGGAAGTTCCTTTTGCGGAACGTCATTTCGCTGAATGCCACTTCTCTGGCACCTTTCTCGAAATTCTCTCCCCATCGACTGAGCCCTTCTGCATGCCCGATTCATCTCACGGCGACTCGTCCGAGCGACGTTACAACTCGCGACTGGGTTTGACGTTGTTCGCCATTTACTTGGCGTTGTATTTGGGATTCGTGCTGATCAACGCGTTCAAAGCCGACTGGATGGATGTGACTGCGGTCGCGGGATTGAATTTCGCGATCGTCTATGGCTTTGCCCTGATCATTTTTGCATTGGTGCTGGCACTGATTTACGGGGCGATGTGCCGTACCGAACCAGTCATTGAAGCACGAACTGATGAAACGACTGAAGCGGGAGACGCACAATGATTTATGATCCTTCTTGGACCGCTGTCTTCGTTTTCGCTGCGTTTGTGCTGGGCACCGTCGGGCTCAGTTTTTTCTTAGGTCGTAAAGCCAAGTCTTCTGAAGGCTACTTCGCTGCTCACGGCCAAATCCCGTGGTTCGTCAACGGCGTCGCATTCGCCGGCGACTATCTGTCGGCTGCTTCGTTCCTGGGTATCTGCGGCATGATCGCAGCGTACGGTTACGACGGTTTCTTGTACTCAATCGGATTCCTGGCTGGGTGGATTGTCGCGTTGTTTGTCATCGCGGAACCAATGAAGCGACTAGGCAAATTCACGTTTGCCGATGCCCTGGACGCAAAATTCAATTCACGTGGCATCAAAGCGGCCGCAGGTGTCAGCACGCTGGTTGTCAGCGTGTTCTATCTGATCCCACAAATGGTGGGCGCAGGTTCTTTGATTCAACCGCTGCTGGGATTCCCACACTGGGTAGGTGTTGTGATGGTCGGCATCGTCGTGATCACGATCGTTGTTACCGCCGGCATGGTATCGACGACATGGGTTCAGTTTTTGAAAGGTTCCCTGCTAGTTGTTTTCAGTGCCATCCTGGTTGCCATGTTGCTGAACCGCGGATTCAAAACAGACAACGAAACCTTTCAAACCATCCCTGCACAGAAGGTTAACGAAGTGGGGAGCCAACTTGGTGATCGCACCGTCATCCCGCCTGACAACGGTTGGCAGGAACACCCCGAGTTCGTGCGCGTCGAACGTGACGACAAGCTCGGGTTTGACGTTTTCCATCTCGACAAGGGTGGTGTGTGGCGGCAAGCGCAGTCGGTAATCAAGACAACCGATGGACAAACATTGATCGACGGCGTTCCACTAGGCGTCGGCGAAGGTCAGCGACAGTTGAAACCTGTCGGAGCCGTCACGAAGCTACCGGACGGAAAAACCGAAACGGGCAAGCTTGGCCCAATCTCTTTTTTCACCACCCTGCGTGACAGTGAAGTCTTGCTCTGGCGAAACGAAAAGCTGAAGCTAACCGATGGCTCCACAGCGACGGTTCATTACCAAAAACTCACCGAAGGCACCAACGTCCTACGTCCTGGCGTACACCCGAAATTTGCAGGCATTCGTGGTAGCGAAGCCACGGGTTCGCTGAATTTCTTGTCGCTGATGTTGGCTTTGTTCTGTGGCACCGCATCGCTACCGCACATCCTGATCCGTTACTACACCGTCAAAGACGGAGCCGCGGCACGCAAAAGCACCATCGTCGGGATCGCGACCATCGGGTTCTTCTATGTGCTGACGCTGTATCTGGGGTTGGGTGCGATGACCAGCGGGGCCTTGGACCTGACCGACAACAACATGGCGGCTCCGCTTCTGGCGCGCAGCCTGAACGAGCTGTTGTTTGCGATCATCTCTGCCATCGCGTTCACCACCGTTTTAGGAACCGTCAGCGGTCTTATCTTGGCCAGTAGCGGTGCGATCGCGCACGATCTTCTGGGCGGTGTTTTGGGTATGAAACTATCGGGCGAGGCACAAGTTCGCGTCGCCAAGATCGCTGCTGTCATCGTTGGGGCGATCGCGATCGTGCTGGGCATTTTGTTCAAGGAACTCAATGTCGGCTACTTGGTGGGCTGGGCGTTCAGTATCGCCGCCAGTGCAAATCTGCCTGCCTTGGTGATGCTTTTGTTTTGGAAGGGCACGACCAAGCAAGGCATCATCTGGAGTGTCATCGTCGGGATGGTCAGTTCACTCGGCTGGATCTTGCTGTCATCGGACACGTACAAAAGCGTTTATGGCTTGGACCCCGCTGATGCGATTGCACCCTTTAGCCAGCCTGGTATCGTGACGATTCCGTTGGCTTTCTTGACACTGGTCGTCGTTTCGCTGCTGACGAAATCCAGCAATGAAAACGTTGTGGCTTAGTGCGAGCCAACCTTTAGAAAGTGATCGCGCGGTGAGTAAAGTCGCCGCCGTTGCATCGTCGCTCATGAATTCTCCTGGCCTTGCCGACACTGAGCCGAAGCCTGTGACCACGTCACAGGAGTGTCTTTACGATCGCAACTTCGCGCTGGCCGTGTTCAGCCAAACCTGCTTTGTCATCGCCAATACGCTGATGGCACATTACTCGCGATGGATCGAGTATCTGGGTGGTGATCTTCGCCAAGTCGGGCTTGTGATGGGAGTCGGCTCCGCGATGGGGCTGTTGCTACGACCTTGGATCGCCCAGTGGATGAACCGTATCGGTGCCAGAACAATGTGGGCCATCGGCTACGGAATCTTCATCGCCGCATCGCTCAGCAATCTCCTGCTTCACGAGATGACACCGCTGATATTCGTCTGCCGATCTGCATTGGTCTTGGGGGCGGCGATCGTATTTACCAGCGGGCTGACTTATGTTTCGCAAATCGCGCCGGACCATCGACGCGCCGAAGCGATTGGGATTTTGGGTGTTGGCGGATTCCTGGGCATGTTGGTTGGCCCATTCTTGGGCGATTTGTTCTTGGGTTCGGGCGATCGGCAATACGCTGACTTTGTTTGGTTTTTCGTCGTCGCCGCGGTCGCAAATCTAGTTCCCGCCGCCATGCTGTTTTTCATTCGTGCCCCGAAACGACCTCAGACCGTCGCAGCCATCCGGCTATCGGAGTTCATTGAAAAAGTCCGCGAGCATTGGCCGGGAACGATCGTTTGGGTTGATTTTGCCTTCGGTGTTTGCATGTGCGGCCCGTTTATTTACATGGCAAACTTCATTGACCGGGAGTCGTTGAAACTGGACGGTTTTTCGGTGATTGGCGTGTTCTTTTGGTTCTACGCTGGCCCGGCCATCGCAATCCGGATTCTGGGTCGCCAACTACCACAGCGACTGGGCAACGAACGAGTCTTGATTTTCGGTGGAATCATGATGTCCGTGGGGATGTTCACTTTCGCCTTGGTTGGCAGCCCGAATCCCTGGCTGATCATCGTGCCAGCTTTGCTGGCAGGTTCGGGCCATGGGCTGATGTTTCATACGATGACGGCATTGACGATCGCCAGGTTCCCGGTCGATCTGCGAGGAACCGGATCGACTTTGGCACTGATGCTGCTGGACTTGGGAACCATCTGCGGAGCACCCGTGCTGGGCCAAATCGGTGAAGAACTGGGTTTTGCTGCGTTATTTGCGACGATTGGCGGTGTTTGCCTGGCCGCAACAGCTTTGTTCTGGGGCTCGTCGATGCGATCTGGCGGTCAGTCGGAGCCGGTCTGATCGAACGATCGCTTGCCGCCAGCGTCGACTTCACTAAAGAAAAGCGTCAATTTTGGCCGTTTTGATGCTGTTTGGGCGGTGCGAGAAGTCGAACAGATGTCTACACTGTCGCTCCCTTAACGAACCATTCAACACAACTTTATTGCAGATTGAAGCGGAGTCCCAATGATTCGAATGCAGGTTCGCGATCGCGAAACCATTCAAGAAGCCGTCCGTCGTTTCCGTAAACTCGTGGAACGAAGCGGTTTGAAGAAAGAAATGCGCCGTCGTCAGTACTACGAAAAGCC
>CAYUGI010000270.1:0-8554 GCA_964444105.1 uncultured Pirellulaceae bacterium | reverse complement strand
GTAGGATTTTGTCGTGGGCTCGGGCGGAGAGGCCCATCTCTTCGACGCTGTGGCGGAGCATTTGCTGGCAGGACTTGCTTAGCTCGCAGTGCTGGCGAACTTGGCGACTGGTCATCTGTGCGTTGTAGCGAACGGGCAGATCCGATTTGATGTCTGCGAAACGCGCGATTTGTGTTTCGCGGGCTCGTTCAACGTCGACGCGCATCTGTTGGCTACTGGTTCCCTTGGTGGAAGACGCCGAGAGTTCCTCGAAAGGCACAGCGGGAACTTCGATGTGTATGTCGATTCGATCCATTAGAGGACCGGAAACCTTACTCATGTATTTTTCGATCTGCGGCGGCGTGCAATTGCAATTGCGGCGTGGGTCACTGCGGTAGCCACAAGGACACGGATTCGCGGCAGCGATCAGCATGAAGTCTGATGGGAAGGTGGTGCTGCGGAGCGCGCGTGAGATCGTGACGACGCCATCTTCTAAGGGCTGCCGCATCACTTCGAGGGTCTTGCGATTGAACTCGGGGAGTTCATCCAAGAACAGAATGCCATTGTGCGCTTTGGAGATTTCACCCGGTCCTGGTGGGCTGCCGCCACCGACCAAACCAGCATCACTGATCGTGTGGTGTGGGCTTCGGAACGGCCGCTTGGCGAGCAGCGGTTGTCCAGCGGGCAGTTGCCCCAGTGCGCTGTAGATGCGAGTTGTTTCGATCGATTCGGTGCTGCTGAGCTGCGGCAGGATCGTTGGCATCCGCTTAGCCAACATGGTTTTTCCGCTGCCCGGCGGACCGATCATGATCAAATTATGGCCGCCGGCTGCTGCGAGCGTCATCGCACGTTTGGCGGACTCTTGGCCGCGGACGTCGCCGAAGTCCAAATCGTAGACGCTGAATTGATCGAAGAGTTGTTCCAAGCGACTGGGCGCAGGGTCGATGTCGATCTCGCCGGAGAAGAACCCAACGGCTTGTGCCAAACTGTGCACTGGGATCACTTCCAGGTCTTCGACGACAGCGGCTTCGCTGGCACTTTCAGCTGGCACGACGAGCCCGCGAATACCGTCTTGTTTGGCCGCTTCGATGGCGATCGACAGGGCGCCTTTGACGGGGCGAGTGATGCCTTCGAGTGCCAATTCGCCAACGACGGCGTAGTCTTCCAAACGATCTGATGCCAGCTGTCCACTGCCGGCCAGTACGCCCAGTGCAACCGGAAGATCGAACGACGGTGCTTGCTTGGGTAAATCGCCTGGGGCCAGATTGATAACGACGCGATCTTGGGGGCGGATGAATCCGCTGTTTACAATCGCTCGTTCGACGCGGTGGGTGCTTTCCTTGACGGCGGCATCGGGCAAACCGACCAAAATGGTCTTGGGCATTGCCGCTGGCGACAGATCAACTTCCACATCGACCGGCATCGCTTCGATGCCTAATAGCGTGAATGTTTTGAGTCGTGCCAGCATGAAGTTCGCCCCGTTCGGTATAGTGTCTCGCTACATATGGTGACACCGCCGCGGGGCGGGTACAAGCTCCCCGATTCGGTCGCCGGGGCAAACTTAGCATTCCGCGATGGTAGACACAGCCAATCGTTTTCCTACCTCCACATTATCTAGGCATTTGTTGTGACAGCTGACGAGTCCGGCGAGTTCACCGTATCGACCGCACATGGTGCCACCGATGTGGGGCGAAAACGGAAAACCAACCAAGACCAGTTCTTAATCGCCAAACTGAATAAGTCGATGTTGGTTTCCTCGACTAGCTTACCGATGGATACGCAATCGCGTCTTTTCGGCGGCGAACAAGGTCAACTGCTCTTGGTCGCCGATGGAATGGGCGGACACGCGGCGGGCGAAAAAGCCAGCAGCATTGCCGTTGACCAACTCGTGCGACGGTTGCTCAATAGCGTCCATTGGTTTTTTC
The DNA here is from genome assembly GCA_964444105.1 of uncultured Pirellulaceae bacterium. GTDB lineage: Bacteria > Planctomycetota > Planctomycetia > Pirellulales > Pirellulaceae > K23-9. Next base: position 6,650 of record CAYUGI010000270.1, on the reverse strand, counting down.
AAGTCGATCACGATTGCGAAGACGATTTCATCGAAGCTCTCAAGGGTTTGCTACAAGACGCACACAAACGAATCTTGGCCGAGTCAGCTGCGAATCACAGCCAGCAAGGCATGGGAACGACATTGACGATGGCGCACCTGATGTGGCCGCGGATGTATGTCGTTCACGCGGGAGACAGCCGTTGCTACTTGGTTCGCAACGGCGAAGCAGAACAGTTAACCACCGACCACACGTTGGCTCATCAGTTGGTCGAAGCAGGTGGCTTGAAACCCGAGGAAGAAGCGACCAGTCGTTGGAGCAACGTGCTTTGGAACGTCCTGGGCGGAAACGCGGACGGTGAATTGATCGCGGAGGTCCGCCGAGCGGACTTAGAACCGGGCGACACCATCGTTCTTTGTAGCGACGGGCTGCATCGATACATCGACAACGATCAGTTGGCGAGCATCGTTGACGAACTGCAAGACCCCCGCGCGATCTGCGACCGATTGATTGAGTTGGCAAACGCGGGCGGCGGGGAAGACAACATTACCGTGGTGGTATCGCGTCCGGAGGGCGAAGATCGCACCGCTGGAAATCTGTCCGCCGCAGCCGACTTGTCAGACGACACGATTGGGACGATCGTTGACGACGCGACGATCAATGATGAAGCGGAACCGTTTGAGACGGATGCTTCGCTGCAAGACACACTGCCTGGTTGATCTGGAGCTGAATGCGTCGAGCTGATTCGTTGTACCGAACCTTTCGGCTACTGCGTGGTCAGAGCAACCGTGGTAGAGATTGAAAAAGTTAAATTGACAATTGTAAATTTGAATTTTTTGGCTCATTGCAGCGGGTTTTCCGGCCGAGCCAATTCAGCAAGACTTGCCGCTTTTCACCAACTTTGAATCCAGCACGTTTCCCTCCAACCCAGATCTTTCAATTTACAATTGTCAATTTAACTTTTTCAACTTCCGTGGGAGGAAGTTGAGTCTCGTCTGCCGAACCGTTCATGGATGACACGCTTACATCGGGCGAGCAACAACCTGCTGCGCTACGCGACTCCGGCGCGTCGGAGCTGAAGGCTCCTGTGGGAATCATGGCTGGCTCTGCCTTTGGCTTGGCTGCGGCTGTGCTTTACACCGCATCGAACATTGCGCTGCGAAAGTCCATTGGCGTTGATCCGTTTCTGGTTTCAGCGGTCAAAGCTGCGCCGACGATTTTGGCGATGGGGCCAGTGCTGGTTTGGATGGCAATGACGCGGCGTACGATCGCAACCAGTTATGCGATCGTACCTAGATTCATCGTCGTTTCGCTGATCGGCCAGTTTGTTGGGAATGCTGCATTCCAGGTCGCCTTGGGCGTCATTGGACTGGCGGCATCAGTTCCAATCACACTGGGCACTTTGATCATTGGGGGCGCAGTCCTGGGACGACTGATGCTTGGCGAACCGGTTCGCGGCAGGACCATCGTCGCGATGGTTACTTTGATTTCCGCGGTCGTGATTCTGTCGATGCCTGGTGCGAGCGATACACCGCGAGAAACCAGTAGCGCGTTGCCGATTTGGATCGGAGCACTTTGCGCGATTTCTTCCGGCGCGGCCTACGCATTGTTTGGTGTCGTTGTTCGCCAAGCATTGACAGGTGGTATGTCCGCGCCGGCGATCATGTTCATCAGCGGCATCGTCGGCACGATAGCGCTTTGGTCGTTTTGCATGACCCGTCTGGACTTTGCAGACATCGCAGCCGTGGCGTCAAACGATTGGATTTGGATGACCGCCGCTGGCGTCTTCAACACCATCGCATTCGTTGCTTTATCCACGTCGTTGAAAGCGTTGCCGGTCGTCGCGGTGAACTTGATCAACGCTTCCCAAGTGGCGATGGCTGCGATGGCGGGCGTCGTTCTTTTTGCCGAACCGATCACCTGGCCGCTGTTGTCAGGGATCGCGCTGACATTTGTCGGGCTGGCGATTCTGGCCAATCGAAAACCGAAGCCGAATTAGCTGCAACGTACCGAATTGGCTGAATGACGCCCTATCGACCGACGAATCTGTCAAATCGCCGCCGTGGGCAGAAAAAACTAATAGCGATGAGCGGACTCGAACCGCTGACCTAAGCCTTATGAAGGCTTCGCTCTAACCGACTGAGCTACATCGCCGTTAATTGAGTGCAAAGCGTACGATTTTACGTGTGATCGTGTCAATCAGGCCTCTGCGGGGACAATCTCCTACTGGAATCGGTTCCCCTGGGCCCCGCACTGAGCAGATTCGATTAAAGTCCGGTTTTTCGGCCGCCGAGCTTTGGACTGCTCCACACCGCCCTGCTCTGCCCTGAATCTATGCCGGAGCTTGCTGTCCTGGCTCTCCATGAAGAAGGTGATCGAAGGCCTACCGGGCTTGCTGGATCAGCTCTTTGGCACCTGACTTCTCCAGCCGCTGGCTGACTTCATCGGCCAGTTTTCGAGCCGAAGCGGGCCAACTTGGCGGGTCTGCCAGGTCCAGGACACAACTGTCAGATTCTCGAAGCTGCTTGGAACCATCGGTTGATAGCACGCGAGCTTGCAGGTGCAGCATCACGAAAGGACTGGTTTCACCCTGCTCCGTTGCGGTTATCCCATAAGCCGCAATTGGAGCCAGGCAACCACCGTTCAGGTTAGACAACAGCGTGCGTTCTGCCGCGGTCGTTGCGCGAGCGTGAGCTTCATCGATTTGCTGTAGCGCGGCGAATGCAAACTCATCGTCCTGCCGAACCTCGATCGCCAGTGCGCCTTGGCCTGGAGCTGGCAGCATTTCATCCAACGGCAAAACGATGCGCTTCAAATCCGACATTTTTAGCCGCAGCAAACCAGCGTTTGCCAAGACAATCGCGTCGTATTCACCGTCGTCCAGTTTGCCAAGTCGCGTTTGCACATTGCCACGAATCGATTGAATGTCCAGATCAGGGCGTAACGCCAGCAACTGTGCGGCGCGACGTTTGCTGCCGGTTCCGATTTTCGCACCGCGAGGCAAAGCGGCGATCGACCAAGCTTTGTCAGAAACTAAGCAGTCGGCAACGGTTTCACGCGTTGGAATTGCGGCAACAACCAGTCGCTCGTCGACTTCGGTGGGCAAATCCTTCATCGAATGCACCGCAACATCCGCTTCGTCATCAAGCAACGCTTGTTGAATTCGTTTGGTGAACACACCGACTTGCCGTTTGCCATCGATGGGCCGCATATCGACATCGCCACTACTGACCAGTGGCACCAGCGTCGTAGTCACTCCATGGTGATTCAGTAACGCAGCGACATGCTCTGCTTGCCACATCGCCAGCGGACTCTTGCGTGTCGCGATGCGTAGCACGCGGCTATGAGTCTCCGACGCTTTCGTGCTGGGTTCCCTACGGCTCGTATTACTACGAGTCGCGTCACTAAGAGTCGGGTCAGAATCCTGGGTGGGCAAGTGACTTCACCTTCGGTGGGGTAAAAGAGGACAACGAACGCGACAAAACGCATAGATCGGGCAACCGGGATAAACGGGCTGGCTGACCAACTTTCGTAACGCCGACATCCACCAAAGTCGGGCGAACGACGAAACGATTCGCGTGTTTTCACCCTATAATAGATGAATGTACGACTTATCGAACCCGGGGAACCGATTCGTAGAACTACAACACCAATCAAATTTCGCTAGCACGCCGCTTCGACGAGCGTCGATTGATCGAGAACTTTTCTATTGCCTGAGTCATCTGCTGACGAAAACCTGCCCATCCAAGATGATCCTACGCGCGAATTTAGCGACGAGTTGATCGAGGGTGAAGGCGTGGAGTTTGATGATTACTCGGTCGATCTACCCAAAGGCGTTGATGCTGAAACTGCCCCGGCAAACATCACGGCGTCGTCGGATGACGATTCTGCGTCGGACTCGGTTCCCGATCAACTAGGTGACTATGCAATCAAGAAATTGATTGGCAAAGGCGGCATGGGTCGCGTCTATCTGTCCGAACATATTCGTATGCAGCGAACGGTTGCCGTCAAGATTCTGCCTGGCGATCGGATGAAGGATCAAGCGGCGATCGATCGGTTTTATGCCGAAGTTCGAGCAGCATCGCGTTTGATGCACCCCAATATTGTTGCGGCATTCGATGCAGGCGAATCCGAGGGCGTGCACTTCCTGGTCATGGAATACGTCGATGGCTTGACGTTGACCCAGTTCGTTTCGCGAAACGGTCCATTGGCAGTCGGCGAAGCTGCATCGGTCATTCGCCAAGCAGCTCTCGGGTTACTGCACGCACATCGGGCTGGAATCGTTCATCGTGACGTCAAGCCGGGCAACTTGATGAAGGCGAACGATGGCACTATCAAAATCCTGGACCTGGGATTGGCTCAGTTTAGCGCTCCGCTTTGGACGGCGAACTTGGGTGAAAGCGGGGGTATCAGCGAAGACGAATTGCAGAACACACTTGAGCAGGAAGCCAAGTCTCGCAAAGGAAAATTGATCGGAACGCTGGCTTACATGGCTCCCGAACAGCTGGAGTCACCCGAGGAAGCCGACCCCCGCAGTGACATCTATTCTCTCGGCGCGGTCCTTCATTTTCTCTTGCTGGGCCGACCACCGTACACCGGCGAGTACTTGGACCAAGTTTACGGGCATCGCCATGGCGAGATTCCCGATTTGATGCAGTTGCGTGACGATATCGACCTGAACTTTGCCAATATCTTCCGTCGAATGCTGGCGAAGACACCAGGACAGCGTTACGCATCGTTTGACGAAGTCGTCGACGATCTTAGCGGCTACACCAACACCAGCGACGCCCCCGTTTGGCTCGCAGAATTTTCCAAACGGCAAACCGGCGGCGACGCGTCGACTCATCATGGTGGTTCGACGTCGGGAGCGACCGCGGAAGTTCTAGCGATTGACCTGGGAATGTTCTATAGCTCAGCAGCAGTCGCCACACCCGCTGGCACAGTGACTCCCCTGTCCGCCGGTGGAATGGATGGTGAAAAGCCCATTCCCAGAATGCGCATGGCGATTGCTAGTCAGTCAAACGAAGTGCTCTTTGGCGCAGATGCAATGCAGATTCGCCAATCGAATCCCGGTCGGTTGGTGCATTGCCTGCCGATGTATTTGGGAAAAGAAGTCGTCGATCGTGAGGTGTGCTCGGAGCGATGTCCACCCGAAGTTCTGCTGGGGATGCTGCTGAAACAAATCGTCACCAACGCTTGGGGAAAGAGAGACGCACCCGATGCGGTTTCGATCACGATACCTGCCAGCTACGACCAACTCCATCGCCGCAGCATCCTGCAAGCTGCTCAGATGGCCGGATTAAAATCGGTCAGGCTGGTTGATCGATCGGTTGCTGCCGTCCAATCGATGTTATTGAACGACTATGGGTCCATCGAAGAACCCGATGACCAGAACGCGTCTCTATCGATGGACGATGACGACCAAGTCGATGCATCGGGCGACGAGCTTGTCCTATTCATTGGATTGACGGGTCAAGCTGCCGAAGTCGCCGTGGTGAAACGCGAGTCGATGAAGCTTCATCAATTGGCCAGCGCGGGTCATTGGCACACAGGCACGCTCGCTTGGCTCCATCGCCTGGTTGACTTGGCCGCAGAAAAGTTCATCGCTCAACATAGTTTCGACCCACGGACTTCGCGTCACCCGGCACTGGCGTTGCAAATCGCTTGCGAAAAAGCGATGAACTCGATGCTGCTTTTGCCGTCCGTGAACATCTCGATCAACCTTAAGAGCGAAGCCCACTCCGTATCCGTCTCTCGCGAAGAGTGGATCGCACGAGCGTCAGACTTGATCGAAGGTTTGCAAACCAACATTACTGAAGCTTGTGAACGAGCGAACGTCTCGATGGACCAATTCGCCACCTGCGTTACGGCAGGCCCCCTGCTAAGAATCGCCAAAATTCGAGACGCGTTGCTTGGTGACCGTGTCGCCAATGACGAAGATGCCGACACAAAACAACCGATCAAACTGGTCCCAATGGAGCGATCGGACATTGCCAGCGGCGCAGCAGCCGGTCTGGCTTGTGAACTTCCGGGCCGCGGTAGCGTCGCGATGCCGCCATCGTGCGTGGCAAGTCAGTCAATCGGAATCGTCGTGGAAGACAGTCGTGGACGCCGACGGATCTTGCCCATCATTCCGAAGGGAACGTCGTTGCCCGCACGAACTAATCGTCGGTTGACTGTTGGCAAAGAGCGAGACTCGATGACGCTGTCGCTGGTAGAATCGGCTGGCGTAAACGCCGCGGACTGGCACTCGCTTGGCCGCTATACGTTTGAAATCGAAGCAGGTCATTCCAACCGATTGAAACGCACGCGCATGATCGGTTTTGAACTGAACGTCAATGGAATGCTTGTTTGCCGCGCTCAAACACCGGGAGTTCCCGGCAGCCAGAAACTCAGTGACCTTCCGGCCCCAATGTTAAGCGACGATGCCGTTAAGAAATGGACACTTTGGATCCAAGAGCAGACCAAGTAGTCGCAAGCATTCATCAGTGCCCGCTGGTGTCCCGCGTTCAGGCGGCCTGTGCATGGTCGAGGCCGGCTGAAGCCCAATACCGCTAAATCTAGCCACTTGGAACAACGCGAAGCGCCAGTTTTGATGTTGCGTCAAAACGGAAGCAATCGCCTCTTGCACGACAAATCACTATTCAATGTCGCGTATTCACAATTCACTC
>CAYUGI010000269.1:0-8620 GCA_964444105.1 uncultured Pirellulaceae bacterium | reverse complement strand
GAGTCTATCCAAATGATAACCGATTCGACGAAGTTATTTCTGAACAGCCCCTAAGCGACACGTAATTGTGGAACAGTCCGGTTGATTCGGGACGTGCCCCCGTCATCAAGCTCGCGCGCGAAGGCCGGCAGATCGCCTGTTGGCAATAAGCTCGATTGAACATCAATCCTGCGCCGGCTATTCGATCCAGATTCGGAGTCACGGCAATCGGCGAACCATAACAACCCAGCTCGACACGCAGGTCATCGATCCCAATGAACAGCACGTTCGGTTTCTCCGCAGCGAACGTCGGCAACAGGGACGACACGCAGACGCAGACAGCGAGGGCGATCAACAATCGCGGTAAGTGTTTCATCAATTTTCCTGTGGGTAGATACTCGTTGGTGTTCGGTTGATCTCACTTGACGCCCATCGCCTCCAGCACCGACTCCGGCTCTTGGTTGTTTGCTCCTGAAGAGTGCTCAAATCAATTGGATGCCGCGAGCTCCGGGACCTTCAATTGCCCGTCATCCGCACCAGGTGCAAAATTACTGTGGTGGGCTTTTTCGTTTTTGCCCTGCTTGGCCCAGGCGATTTCAACACGGCCGTCACCCAGAACAATGTTTTGCAACTTGGTTCGCAGCGCATCCAAGACGGGGCCGTATCGAGGATCGAACGCCAAATTTTTCACCTCGTCTGGATCATTGACTAAATCAAAAAGACTTGGCTCGATATCTTTCAACTCGGCGTTGATCGCCCACTTGAAGTCCTTGCCAACAACTTGCTTTGTCATGGTGTGGCCGCTTCGTCCGCGAATCTTCATCGCGAATTTGTAGTCTTTCGTGCGAATGACTGCCCGCGGTCCGATCACCCAAGTTGGCTCGGCAATGATGTAATCACGCGGTCTCTCGGTCCCTGCAGCCGTCTTCGCTAAATCCCGTCCGTCCAAATATTTGTAGCCCGGAGCTTGGATGTCGATTCCGGCTGCACTTAAAAACGTGGGTGCCATGTCAACGAAGCAGGTAAAATCCTTGACCACTTTGCCGGCCGGAAAACGCTTCTTGTCAGAAGAAACGACAATGATCGGGTTGTGAAGGTCGATATCGTAGTGGCAAAACTTGCTGACCATGCCATGTTCGTTCAATCGCCAGCCGTGATCTCCACAGACATAAAGGACCATCCACGGGCGATTCTGCTTCTCGGAAAAATCGACGAAACTATCGACCGCTTTGCCAACTAGCGAATCACCGTAGGCACAAAACGCGTAGTAGTCCGCGATCATCTGCTGCTTTTCAGCATCGGTAAAGTGATCGCTTTGCGAGTTCTTGTAGAGTTTCTTCAGTTGCGGTGGGAACGCCGCAAGTTCTTCCCTGGTCATCGTCGGGATTTGATATTTCAGTTTTTGAAACTTGTCGCGAAAGTCTGCAGGAGGCAAAACCGGCGTGTGCGGGAACTCGTATCCGACATAGGCGAAAAGTGGTTTATCCGCGTTCGGACCGGTTCGCTTTTGGTCTAGTATGTCAGTGTATTCTTCACCGGCATGAGCAAAGTGATCGAGCAGTGCTTTGGTGAAACTACCGTCGCGGGTGCGATCTCCCGATTGTGGATTCAGCCCTCCCAAGATTCCACCATTTTTCACTTCGTCTCCGGGAGCATACTGGCGCAGAAGCTGGAGTCGCTGGAGAATCTCAGCTCGATCGTTGGGTCGGGCATCGGCAAGCTCGGGCCAGTGCAGCTGTTTTCCATCGGCGAAGTAGAACGCTTCGTTCTTTGGGCCTGGTTTGCCGTTGGCCCACTTTTTTACGGGATTCCAATCCACCAAACCTTTGGCAGCGAACTCTTTGCGATATCCAAAGTGGGTTTGATACAGGGGCGGCTCGGTGCCTCCTTTTTGATTCAAAAAATGCTGGGCTCGGATTCCCAACTTCCCAACCATTACCGTTTGATATCCGGCGCGATCTCGCAGAATCTCTGGCACCATCGGTTGCCAATGGGCCTGGCCCAGTGGATTGTAATACTCAAACCCATAAACGCCGGTTCGATGCGAATAGCGCCCGGTATGCATCAGTGTTCGCGAGGGCGCACAGCCCGGATTCTGGTTGAACGTGTTGATGAAGGTTGTGCCCATTCTCGCCAACCGATCCACGTTGGGCGAAAGGACCTGACCAAGCTGACTGTTAGGTTGATTGGCAAGAATTTGATTGAAAGCCGATATTGAATCAGCACGTTGATCATCCGTGACAATCCAAAGGATGTTGGGCTTCTTTGTCTCGTCCTGCGCGATGACAACGTTCTTGATTCCCAAAACAGCCACAAACAACAAGCCGCAAACGGCAGTTTTCCGTCGATAGTGCATCAAATGTGTATTTCCAAAATTTCAATAGTTGCATTGCCTGCGCGTTCGGATCCCAGGTGCGGTTGCATTTCCTGTTTCCTCTCTGAGTTCGCAGAAGCCCTTGTACCCTCTAGGCTAGCGTCAAAGATCACCCACTACATCGCACAGTACCAGTTGCTGGCCCTTTTTCGGAAACAACTTGGCCGTCATCTTCTTGTACTCAAGCTTTGTCCTCGAAAAGGTCTTCACTCGCGCCGTCGGCTAACGACCTTGGTATTGTCGGATAGCAACCTTTGTATCGACGGTCCCGTTTTCGAGAACGAACGGGCGATTTTCTTTCGTGTTCGATTTCCACTGATTGCTGAGATCACCGGAACACTTTTGCACGGGCCAAGAAGTCCGTATTCAAATCCCGAGAACCAAACGAAAAAAGCCGCCGATCGCTTTTGATCAACGGCTTCTGTTTCGAGCGGACGTTACGAGAATCGCAACTACGGCTTGGGCGCCGCTTCGGACATCACAGCCAAGTCCTCGCCGCCGACGCGAGTGCAAAATGCGCCGAGTGATTCATCGTCGTTTCGATTGGCTTTGAAAGCCGCAAAAATCCCGATTAGCTCATCAACAACCGTTTCATCCGGAACGAGGTCTTTGTAGACGTAGTTCAATCGGTCGCCCAACCAACCGCCACCAGCGAATAGCGTGTACTTGCCTTTGGCTTTACCAACCAAAGCAAGATCAGCGTTGTAAGGTCGTGCACAACCATTGGGACAGCCGGTCATGCGAATGGTGAAACGCTCTGATGCCAAACCGAGTTTCGCCAACGGTTCTTCCAGTTTATCGATGATACTTGGCAAGCGACGCTCGCTTTCCGTGATCGCCAACCCGCAAGTCGGCAGTGCCACGCAAGTCATCGACCAACGACGCACCGTGCTGGTCTCTTCGGTTACCGGAACGTTGTTCGCCTTTAGCAATCCGATCAGCTTGTCTTTGTCCGCTTCGTCGATATCCGTGAAAATGATGCTCTGATGAGCTGTCATGCGAAGTTCAGTCTTGAACTCGTTGCAGACAGCACGCAGTGCGGCTTTTAACTGATGCTTGTCGTTGTCGTAGAGACGACCGTTTTCGATATTCCAACCGTACGACCACTTGCCGTCACCCTGGTCTTGCCAACCCATGTGGTCGTCAACTTCAGTCACATCGTCTTCGGTGCAATCTTCCAGAGGCTCGCCAAAGTACTTTTCAACCTCAGCACGAAACTTCTCGATGCCCCAATTGGCAATCAAGTATTTCATCCGCGCGATCTTGCGATCTTCACGGTTGCCGTTGTCGCGTTGCACGCCGATGACTGCTTTGGCGACTTCCACAACTTGCTCTGGCTTGCAGAATGCCATGCGTTTGGCGAGCGCCGGGAACGTTTTCTTCGCCGATGGCGTTGTCCCCATGCCGCCGCCAGCCAAGACGTTGTAGCCGATGATTTTTCCGTCGCGGACAACCGCCAAGAACCCAAGGTCTTGCGTATAGATGTCGATGCAATTGTCATCGGGAAGTGCGATTCCAATCTTGAATTTCCGCGGCAGGTACGTCGGGCCGTAAAGTGGCTCGATCACTTCGCCTGGACCACCGCCTTCGAGAGTTTTTTCACCGGTCTCCGGATCGGTCAACCAAAGCTCGTGATAGGCCGCCGTCTGTGGTGCCAACGCGTGCGTCAGCTTGTCGGTCATTTCGACCATTTCGGATCGGATTCCGTCGGCGCGTTTGGCCGGGCAGCACATGATGTTTCGATTGACGTCGCCACAGGCAGCCAACGTGGAAAGCTGGGCTTGGTTAATGCGATTGATCGTCTCTCGCAAATTTTCCTTCAGCACACCGTGGAACTGAATCGTTTGTCGCGTTGTGATTTTCAACGTCGAATTGGCAAGCTCTTCGCAAAGATCCAACTGTGCCAACATCTGATCGCTGGTGATACGCCCACCCTGAATCCGGCAGCGGATCATCATCGTGTACGCTTTGCCGCCGCCGGTCTTTTTCCGTTCAGCACGGACGTCTCGGTCGTCCTGCTGGTAGGTGCCGTGAAATTTCAGCAGCTGAAGATTGTCTTTGTTGAAGTGGTCGATTGGATCGGCCAGCTCTTCAGGAATCGAGCCTTCAAGAAAATTACTAGCCTGTTTGATCTTCTCTACGGGGCTTAACTTTGGCGCGTCGGTAGACATCGAGGCACAAATCCTGTGTGATTTCGTTTGCAGCAGTGAGGTGAGAGCAGCAGATTTGCCAGGCTCTCCAACGGTCATCCGCGACTTGGGCGGCTGGGCTAACTATAACGGTCGCCGCAAAATGTCACTATGGCGATCAAAAACGACTTTCAGATCAACCCGCAGCGAGGATTCAGATGTCAGCAGAGCTATTGGATGGAAAAAAGGTTGCCGGAGAGATCCGGGCCGACGTTGCAGCCGATGTGGCGTCTTTTGTCGCAGGCGGCGGTGCCAAGCCGTGTTTAGCGGCGGTATTGGTCGGCGAAGATCCGGCCAGCCAAGTCTATGTCCGCAACAAGAATCGAGCGTGCGAAAAAGCGGGCATCGAAGGCCGCACCCACCGTCTTGATGCCGGGATCAGCCAGAACGAGCTGATCGATTTGGTCGGTCAGTTAAACGATGACCCCACCGTAAACGGCATTTTGGTGCAATTACCCCTTCCGTCGGCCGGAAACGGAGGAGCTGGTTTCGACGAACGCGAAGTTCTCGATACGGTCGCACCGCTGAAAGACGTCGACGCGTTTTCGCCCGTCAACGTTGGACTGCTGATGCAGGGACGCCCGCGATTTTTGCCCTGCACGCCTCACGGAATCGTCCAATTGCTTCACCGAACAGGGCACAGTGTCGCAGGTAAAAATGTCGTCGTGGTCGGGCGAAGCGATATCGTTGGCAAACCAATGGCCATGATGCTGGCACAAAAAGACGGCAGCTGCGGCCGCGACGTTGCAAATGCCACCGTCACACTGGCACATAGTCGCACCGCTGATCTAGGGGAAGTCTGCCGCAGCGCGGACTGCTTGATCGCTGCGGTCGGCGTCCCCAAAATGATCACGGCTGACATGATCAAACCGGGCGCAATCGTGATCGACGTCGGGATCAATCGCGTGGATGAAAAGTTGGTGGGTGACGTCGATTTCGACACCGCAAAAGAAATCGCTGGAGCGATCACGCCTGTCCCTGGTGGTGTAGGCCCACTGACGATTGCAATGTTGCTGCACAACACGCTGATGGCGGCGAAATTACAACAAGCGTAGGGAGAGCAAATCACGCGACAAAACGTTTCAGCGATTCTCGCGTGGCATAAAATACGTTTGCTATCACGCCCCGGGAATTGCTACCAAATCAAATCATCTGGCTCACACGCTCCAAGAGTCGGATGAAAGATAACATTTTGGTACGCCGCGTGACTAAAGCGAAATAGCTTTTTTGCTCGCTCGCTGGGTTCTTCCACGTTGACATCCATGCCCGCGCGAGCGTACTTTTGCACGCGTGGCACGAAGGAAGCCTTTTGCATTCGCAGCACCGGTGATTGCCGTTTGTTGCAAAGTAGGCGTGGCGTCAAAACGGATTGTTTTTGACGATTTATACAAGTCGGTTTCTCATTTCCCAAGTCATCATGAGTCGATTCCATCCTTCGGTTTCTTGGCAATCCACTGCTTCTCCTTCCGAGTCTTCTTCACAGAAAACACAGTCTGAATCGCCTAGCCACTCGGGCATTGCGTCTCAAAACGATGACGATTTCGATCCGTTGATCGCTGGCGGCACGCAACAGGCATTCGGCCTTCAAAATGCGCGGGCTCAATTGCAGTGCCCGCAAACGTTTCATCTGCCGCTGAATTACGAGCCCAATTATCGCTACCCATTGATTGTCTGGCTGCACAGCGACGGATTCAACGAAAACCAGGTTGACCACGTGATGCCGCATATCAGCACGCGGAATTACATCGCGACGGGTATCCGCGGCACTCGGGCAATGGACTCGGTCGGCCACAAATTTCAGTGGCACGATTCGCCGGCAGCCATCGATGCCGCCTTCGAGAAAGTGCTTTGTGGTATCGACGAAGTGGCGGACCGTTACAGCATTCATGACCAGCGAGTTGTCTTAGCGGGATATCGAAGTGGTGGCACCATGGCCATGCGGTTGGCACTGCGTGCTCCCGAACGTTTTGCCGGTGTCGTGTCGATGGGTGGACGCATTCCAACCGGCGGACGAGCCTATGGCGATCTGGACAAAATTCGCGAACGCCAATTGCCAATGATGTGGCAGTGGGCAATCGAGGCGATGGATTACTCACCCGAGAATTTGAACTCTGATATTCGCCAAGCTCAGATGCTACAAGCCAAAGTCGACGTGCATCAGTACGCCGATGACGATGAGATGAACACCATCGCCTTGTCGGATGTGAACCACTGGATCATGAAGCGAGTCGTCGCCGGACAAGCGATCTCAGCCGATACATCGCTGGAGACCGTCGAGGTCGGGTTTTCATCGAATTGATTTCGGTGCAGACGGAAAAGGCAAGACGACGGCATTTAGGAAGCGTGCGGAAATAGCTTCCGTACGATGGACATCCATGTTCGGCGAAACTAGGCGACGGACTCGGAAGTCTGTCGTACAAATCGGGAAGTTTCCCGGGTCCGTTATCTATCAGCGGCGGACATTTCCGGCTTTCTGTTTTAGGAATCTGACCAAGTAACGAAGGTTACCTTCAATGGTGCCGGTTACACTGAAGAGAATCGATTACCATCTTGGAACATGGCATTTTAGTTGCCAGAAGTACCTTGGAATATCACCTTGGAAGACGATGGCTGAACCTGACACCCCTCCTGAAGAAAAAGTACCTGCTGGCACGACGCCGCAACCCAGCGATAAACCACTTCAGAATGCCGCCAGCGGCAAGAAAATTCTGATTGTCGATGACGACGTGGAAATCATCGAAACGGTTAGCTACGCACTAGAGAATGCCGGTTACGCGGTCGTCGTGGCTCGCGACGGAAACCAAGGACTTGCGTTGGCCGAGCGCGAGAACCCCGATCTGATGATCCTGGACATGATGATGCCCAAACGCAGCGGGTTCTTAGTTTTGGAGAAACTCCGTCGTGTCCGCGAGAATCTGCTGCCAGTCATTATGATCACCGGCAACGAAGGGAGCCGACACCAAGCGTACGCAGAATTGCTAGGTGTTTGCGACTACATCCACAAGCCATTTCCAATGGATCGTCTGCTGACTGCCGTCAATGATTTGCTAAACAAGTGATCGATAAACAACTCTCTCATTACTTGCTGATTGTCGCAGCCGTTCTGGGTGCCACCGGCGTAGCCGTGGGAGCTTTCGGTGCCCATGGCCTGGGAGCCTTTTTGGAAGGGCGCGAACTGGAGGCGGAGATCATCGCCAAACGACTCGGGCAGTTCGAGGTCGGCACACGCTATCAGATGTATCACGCGCTTGCAGTCATGGTGCTTGCGTCACTCCCCTTCGGAACGTCCAAAGCACGCACGGCGATCGCAGTCCTATTTGTGCTTGGCACGATTCTCTTCAGCGGCAGCCTGTACTTGCTGGTGCTTACCAACACCCCGTGGCTAGGAGCTGTCACACCGATTGGCGGTTTGATATGGATCTTTGCCTGGCTGTCGCTGGCGTTGTTAGCACGCAAGTCGAGAGCCGGTTACGCTGCCCCAACGGACAGTCGTTCGGCGTGACGTTTCTTTTCCAAGGTTGTTAGCCGAATGCCACTTAATTGAACTCTGAATCTACCTTCCACGCAGAGGTCGTGCAGTTTTTGAGTTCAATTGACACAGCGATTTACGCTTGTCACTTTTACTCTCCCCCTGGGAGAGTCGAGCCTCAGCGAGGAGAGGGCGAATCCGGATTGCCAGCATTCGTCATCGTTGAAGGCGTATTCCCCTCACCGGCCGCTACTGCGTCCGACTCTCCCAAGGGAGAGTAAAGTAAGTGCTATCAGGCTAACGCCAGCGGATGACCTAGAATCCGCGACAACGTTGCACTCAGATCGTGCTGACGTCAACAACCATCTAAATGATGTTGATGATGTCGTTGAGAAACACGAACGCCATCAACGCGAGCAGCGCCAAGACGCCGGCCAAAGTCAGACGCATCTCAAGTTCTTCGTTGAGCCGTTTGCCACGAATGGCTTCGGCAATCAAGAACACCATATGGCCGCCATCGAGGGCTGGGATCGGCAAGAAGTTCAAGATCGCCAAGTTCATGCTCAGCAGAGTCAAGAAAAGCAGTTGCGGCGAAATCCCGCGTTCGGC
>CAYUGI010000268.1:0-8770 GCA_964444105.1 uncultured Pirellulaceae bacterium | reverse complement strand
AGTCGGTCACCCTGAAAACGAATGATCCCCGCAAGAAGATGCTCTCGCTGAGCGTTCGTGGAACCGTTCGTGCCGCACTTGTGATGCCCGACAAACTGTCCATGACACGCTGTGATCTAGGCGAGCGTGCAGTCGCCGAATTCTGGGTCTACAGTCAGATGTGGCCCGACTTTGCGATCGAAGATATCGAAACAGACCTCAATGCCTTTGAGTGGACGGTCGAACCTGGTTCCGTCCAGAGCGCAGACATCAAGGACGCATCGGCAGTAGCTGCTTGGAGAGTAAAGGTCACAAGCCAGCAAATCTCTTATGGCCAATTCGCAGCAGACGTCACGCTGACGATTGATCCGAGAAATGGTGAACCAAAGATCAAGCGAACGCTACCAGCAGCCGGAAGCGTGCGCCCGCCTATCAGCTTCGTCAGTCCCCACCTTCACACGGAGGAGGGTCTGGTAATTGGAACCGTGGTGTCCGGTGAGGAGAAGCAATTCCACATCAATGTAAAGGCAAGGAATGCCGGTAATCGGGAGATCCGAGTACTCGACTTTGAGCCCAAGGAAATCCGTGTCTCAATCGCGCCGTCACAAAGAAAGGGAAGTTATCGGCTAACGGTCACCATTCCCGACAACTGCTCTCGCGTCATCTTCGACGCGGATCACCAACACGGTTACGTTCAAGTCGGCGACCCCAAGGACAAACAATTCTCCAATTGGTTCCCTCTTCGTGGCGCGGTCTGCATCATCGAATAGTTGCCCGGGCGAATGCTCTTACAACTTTCCAAGGTCATCTTTATCAGCATCATCGGACGATAATGAAAACTAAACAGAGCATCGCGAACGCATCAAGTAAACGACCAAGCGACTTGTTACGTCCAGTCAACCAGAACCAATGCGGTTCTTGTGGCGACGCGAATCCAACGGAAGCCAAGTTTTGTGCTGGCTGCGGCCACTCACTCTATGAACCATGTATCGGCTGCAACGAACCAGTGCGTCTCGCACAGAGCTTCTGCAACTCTTGCGGTACCAATCTTGACGACGCCCTGGTTAACCGGAAAGCGAAGATCGAGAACTGGCTCAAAGAAGCCGTCGATATGGTTAAGAAGTCCGACTTCGACGCCGCGTTGGGACTTTTGAAACGCCTTTCCAAAGACAGTGACTATCGGCTCGCTGAGCAACTAGAGAAGGTCAATCAAGTCGTTCTTCGGGTTGCGCAATTGCGTGACAAAAACGTCGCTGACTCAAGTGCGCTGCAGGACAAGGCACACAAAGCTGCAAGAGACAATGACCACGATCAAGTCATCGCTTTACTAGAAAGGGTACCGGAGCGATTGCTAAGCGAGCAATCTGCCACGCAACTACGTCAAAGCCGAGGAGTCGTTGATCAAACGGGAGCGTTGAATACGGAACTAAAGGAAGCGATGGCGTCACGTGATTGGTGCTTGATGGGCGGGCTGGTCAATCAGCTGCTCGTGCTGATGCCGGAAAACGCCAACTACCAACAGATTGCCGCGAAGGTCGGAAAGAAACTGGTCGCAGGAGCCAAGCAGTGCTTCCAGGAGCACCAGCTTAGTCGTGCCGCAAAACTCCTGGAAACCGTTCCCGATTGCCAGCGTGACGACGCCTTTGAAACACTTTCCGCTGAAATCGATGGCATCTGTTGGCTGGCTCATGAAATCGATCGCGAGCCGTTCGTCAGCAAAAGACTTGGGCGAATGGCAGTTCGCCTTACCCAAAAATGCAACAACCCCGAAAATCGCAAACGAGTCCAGCAGCTTTCAGCTCAACTGCAAAAGGAACTTGAGCCCTCACATGCCATGAATCCGTGGAAGGGTTCGCGTGATAGCTGGATGGGAGCCAAAGTCGGCGTGTTTTCCTTCCCAGAGCGAATTCAGTGCGAGGATTCGCTGAAGGAAAGAGTGGCCAACAGTGGTGAACCAGTCGCTGTCGCGATGGGCTTGGCACTACAAGGTTTAGGTGAAGGCCGTGTCTCCGAGAGTTTCCTGTCGGTGAAGAAAGGAATCCTTCAATCGCTATCACGTCGAAAATCAAAATCAGCATGGGGAATTGATTTAGGCACAACCGCGATACGCGCCGCCCTGATTTCATCGGCGGAAGATGGATTTCGACTGGACGACTTCGTTGTGATCCCATTTGCAAATCCTACGTGCAGGGTAACAACGGAGGATGATTCAAATGCGAACAAAGAGGCATTGATCATCGAATCACTTACGAAATTCTACAACGAGCATCGCGATGCAATCAGTGACATTCCGATCTGGGTCAATTTGCCCAGTCATGACACCGTCAATCGGTCTGTTCATTTGCCGCCGTCGAAGGACAAACGTGCGACCGAAGCACTACAGCAAGAGACAAGGCAGCTGCTTCCAATCGATGTCGCAGAACTCGCCATCGTCACCTGGCTAGCCCCATCAAGCGAAGATCCTAGACGAGGTCGCCCTGCATTGATCACGGCAGCTCGCAAATCTGTCGTGGAAACGCGTGTTTCGCTGTTCCAGCAAGCCAGCATGACGATCTCAGGTATTCAATCAGCCCCATTGGCTGCCGCAAATTTTGCACACCATGCGTTCTCGGATTCACTTGGCACTCATGAAGATGACGACGAAAAGGACGTGATCACGCTTGTCGATTGCGGAGCGATATCGACTTCGCTAATCAACATTGGCCACCGTTCTTTGTCGATTTACTCGTTTGAAAATGGCGGCGAGGAATTGACAAAGACCGTCGCCAGAAAAACGAAAACCGTTTTGGCGACTGCCGAAAAGATGAAGTCCAACCCAGCCGCGATGGAAGATCCAGCTGCCGCATTCGATCGGGTAGAGGAAAAGCTGCTGGCCTTAAGAGAACGGCTACAGCGTGCGGTTGATTCCACTACCTCAGGTACCCTCGCATCAAAGCTCGAATCAAAAACGATGCAGCTTTGGTGTATTGGTCGTGGCAGTCGCTGTCATGGCTGGATCCGTCACGTTTTGACGAATAGCAACGACATTGGATCCATTCACGACGCCAAGAGGGAATCCTCTTCTGTCGCCACAAATAGCAACCAAAGCTTCTAGATCGAAAACCCCATGTCAACTTCAATCTTCCGATTCATCGTTTCGTCGACCATTGCAATGACGATGTGCGTCACGATCACGGGTTGCGGTGGCGGATCCACGACCGAAAACATGATGATGCGTGCTGCCATGCGCAGCCGCGGCAAACAGGCGAGGGCCGGAGACGATGCCAAGCCTGTTAGCAACAAGGCCAACTCTGCCAAACAGCCCGCCGCCATCAAGCACAAACAAGTCGTAAATAATGTCAACCAGGAAAGTGTTGACTCGAGTGCCGGCGGATCCGATGCCAACAAACACGCGGTACAGAAAGCCGTCACGCTTCAGGAACTCGCCATTCGCCCCATCGATCAGCGGAAGCCAAAAGCAGAAGTAAGTAGCGAAGATCGACGCCGACTAGCTGCTGAGAACCTGAAGAAGATCGCCGAGGCAATGGAAAAGTACCACGCTGAAAAGGGGCATTATCCTGCACCGGCATCAAGGTCGGAGGCTGGCATTCCAACGCTTTCTTGGAGAGTTGAGCTACTTCCTTATTTGGGACATGACGAACTGTTCAAACAATTCGATTTCGCGAGCCCATGGAACTACGAACCCAACAAGACACTGCTGAGCTATATCCCGAACGTATTCGTGTCACCGGAACGGTATGACACCAAAACGAACTTTCTACTTCCAGCCTACCGCACGTTCATTTTCGGGAGCGTGAGAGGACGGCGAAAGCAAGATATTCAAGACGAAGATGGTTTAGCGAATACAATAATGCTCGTCGAAGTTGATGATGACCTAGCCGTTGAGTGGACGCGTCCCGTGGATTACGTCCCGAAGGATCGGCTGAACATCAGAAACGACCTAGGACATCTTCGCGGCGACGGGGCCTTCGCTGTTTGGGCAAACGGGTGGACAACCTTTTTGGCCAACAATCTCAGCAACGAACAACTTCTCAATGCGTTCACCTACAACTCCGGCGATGGGCAGTTAGCAGGTGCCGTTCACCGGGACATCCCTCTGACTGATGCATCAATCGCTTCAGGTGCTTCGGATGATTCAGCGGAACCCACGTTGTTAGAAAACCATGACGCGAGCAACAAACCAATGCCAGCGATTGAATGGATGACGCGGGAACCAGTTCCTATTGCCGGAGACGTGGCTAAGGCACAATCGAAGTTGCGAGAAATCTACCTAGCGAAGATCGCTGAAGCGAAATCGGACGATGACAAAGCAGAATTGGCGGATGAAATGATCGAAAGTTCCAAGACAATGTCAGAGGATGCCGCCGGCGCTTACGCACTGCAATCGGCAGCCATTCGACTCTGTAGCAATGCGGGCGAACTGGAGCCGATCATCCAAACGATTGACTTACGCGTCGAACGCTTTGAAGTCGACGCTTACGAAGAGAATGTATCGGCGTTGTTGAAATTTGCCGAATCAAACACGCGGCGTGACCCAAGTGAACTTGATGGCGACGCGTTCTTGGATCGAGCCGTACCCGTCATTTTTGCGGCGATCGCAGACGATGACTACATGCGAGCTTCGGCGCTGGCTCGGCATGCCTACCGAATGATGGACCAGGAACCAGACGATGAAATCATGAAGTCTCTCAATCGCCTTCGTGTGCTTCTCTCATCCGCACAGCGCGAGTACGACAAAGCGGCAGCGAGTTTGGCCAACTATCGAGACGACCCAGAACAGGTGGATGACGCCGCTGCCTTCGGTCGTTTTTTGTGCTTCATCAAAGGCGACTGGGACACGGGCCTGCCACTGATGATACTGGGTGGTCCAAAGTCCCTGCGTGATGTGGCCAACCGTGACCTTGTCGGAGCGAAGAGTTCGACCAATGAAGTTGCGATTGGTGATGACTGGTGGCGATTGGCCGAAGGCACTCGCAATGGAGTTTATCGGCAAGCCTTACAGGACCGTGCCTCGTATTGGTACAAAAGTGCATTCCCTGTCATGCCGGAGTCTTTAGACAAGATTCATGTCAAGAGCCGATTGGATGAGTTGGATTCGTTGAGTGCAACAAGCCCGCTTGCGTTGATTAGAGATTTGGCAGATGACGTCGGTGCCGATTTAAACACAAGTCTTGCATCGGTCGCCTCTGCTCGAAAAACACGTCGCCACGACGACGACTGAACAAGAGACGACTGGTCAAGAATGGCATGGCGATGAGTTCTGAATGAACTCTGGTGCACCGAAGCCGACCGACTAGGCAGTTTTGCTCTCTACAAGACCGGACAAATCTTCGGCCTGAAAAGTCGATAGAAGTTCAGGCGTCAACTCTGCTGACTCAACGACCCGATTTGCCAGATTGCGAATGGCGCTTTCATATAAGTTGCGAACCATTCGGCCATTGCCAAAGTGTTCGTCCTTCGTTGCGACAGCATGCTGAATCTGATGCTGTAGGACGGACCGAAAATCGTCCGTCATCTGATAGTGATGTTTCTCTACCAAAACGTCAAAGATCGCAGCCAATTCGGTGACGCCGTAATCTGGAAAATGGCATCTCCGCGAAAACCGCGAGGACAACCCAGGATTGCTTTTCAGTAAAGCTTCCATTGGCTGAGGATAGCCGGCCAGAATCACGATCAGACGATCGCGGTCATCTTCCATTCGCTTCAGCAGCGTTTGGATTGCCTCCAACCCATAGCTATCGCTCTGGTTTTCAGGTGCCAGAGAATACGCTTCGTCGATAAACAAAACACCGTCAATCGCTTCGTCGATCTTGGCGTTTGTTTTCGGTCCGGTTTGACCCTGGAATTCAGCGACCAGTCCACTGCGATCCGTTTCGATTAAGTGGCCCCGCCGAACGACCCCGATCGCCCCAAACAGCTTGGCAACAATTCGCGCGACCGTTGTCTTGCCCGTTCCGGGGTTCCCCGTGAATACCATGTGCAAGCTGACTGCACTGACTGGCATCGAGTGCTCTTTGCGGAACTGCTGTAATTTGCAAACATTGATCAGTGTTTGCACTTCGCGGCGCATTTCATCGATTCCAATCAGATCGGCAAGTTCCGCCATTCCTTCTTCAAACAACTCATCCCGCTGTTCCTGTGTCAACTCCGCGGTCGATTCCTTGACGTCCTCTGCGTCAACAGTTTCCGATGCTGCACCGGCCTGTTTCTTTGCTGCCGATTCCTGTACGCCGAAATCCTCTTCGTTTCGCGATTTGGGGGAGTCTTCCTGATCTGCTTGCTTCGCCTCTCGCTGTTGCGATAGCACTTTGATCAGGGCTTGCGAAATTTGATAGCTCTTCGATGCTTGATGATCGTCAGATTCTTCAGAAGCCTCTGTCGAATCCGCGACTGGCGTGGTCGTTGTCGAATGCGTTCGCACAACCGGCAAGTGTTGATCCAATTGCATCCGAATCATTTTCAACTGAGCAGTCGTTTCCGCTCTCGCATGCCCATCGACCCGCGAAGCGATCGTGGCAATACGAAGCAGGCTCGATTTCACTTCCTCGAAATACACACTTGTTTCTTCAAACCACTTCATTGGCTCCAACGCAGCTCCCCAAGATGTCTGCTTTGCCAAATTCGCCAGCTCTCGAAAATTCTCTCTGACCTGCTTTGGTTTTACTCGTTGATCCAACAAATGTTCAACCAACACCTTGGCGAGTTCAGCTTCTGCCGGTGTCAGCACCAAATCGCTTTCGGCCGTTTCCACAAATGCCTTGATCACCAAGCAGTTGAATCGATCTTGTACTTCGGCAAAAAATTCATTCGATTCCATCCCCAACCGTCTAGGTGAAGCGACAAAACACTCAACAACCTTATCGACATAGAGCTGACGGCATTGATCGATCGCGTCAACAAATTGATCCTGGAAAATACAGGCTGACATATTGATACCGAAACTTGCTCGCACCCAAGAACTTCATCCTCCACCTTCAGAGGCTCGTAGAGTCTATCGGGAATACCAAAACGGCTGATAGATCAGGGTGCGTCACTTGTTGAACTTGGGCTGTTTTGGTTGTGAGCCGTCGGCCGTAAGGCCTCGGGTTTTTGTGAGATTCCCGGCCGCTCACGCGTCACGGCTCACGCCCCAGTTTGTAAAAGTGATTCACGCTGGCTGATAGACCAGACGACTGACGACGATCAAAAACAAGCGATACACTGTCCCGCAGCACTTGAGACACTGTTTTTGGCTTAAGAGCTCAGTATCCAGTGTGCGGTGTCCAGGCAATCGAACGTCATGTCGGCGATCTTCCGATCGGCGAACCATGCAATCGAGAACATGCAATCGAGAACATGCAATCGAGAACATGCAATCGAGAAGAGGAATGAGATGAGTCATTATGTAGGCGTTGATGTGGGTGGAACGACGACGACCGTCTCCATTGGTAGCGAAGAACGGGACGTGGTTTTCGTTTCCCAACAATTTGATACCAAATCCGCCGATGGCCCTGAAGCAACGATCACTGCCATTGTTCGCGAGATCTTAGTCGCCCTCGAACACGTTGGATGTACTCCCGACGAAGTCCGCCATATTGGCTTGGCGACACCGGGGCCAGCAACGCGAGACGGTGTCTTAAAGAACACTCCCAACTTGGATCCAAAACTGTGGAACGATTTCGCGGTACGGGGGGCATTGCAAGCCAGCATGCAGGCCGCTTCACCCGGTGTGGTCGTCCATTACATCGGCGACGGGCAAGCAGCAGCGTTTGGTGAGTTTGCGATTCGCAAAGGTTCCATCAAATGGTCCAAGGCCGTTCCAGATCAAACGGCAGCCACGACTCTGAAATCCAATTCACTGTTCATGGCAATGGTGGGTACGGGACTTGGTGGCGGTGCAGTACGCCGCGGACTTCCTGTTCGTGGAAGCCAAGGCCGCGCCGCGCACGCTGGGCACACGTTTCTGCCGCCGAACGCTTTTCGCCACGAACATGACCGACAACTAATGGTTGGCAACGCTGTCTGCACGGTCGAATCAGCTGTCTCACTGACCGCCCTGACTCATCAATTGGGTTATCGGCTCACCCTTCCCCAATGGAAAGATCATCCGCTAAACGCATCCGCGGACTCCAATCGCGACAAAGCGAAACAGCTTCGAGAGCTGGCTGCCTCCGGTGACGAGCTTGCCTTAGAACTTTTCGATGACCAAGCGCGTGCACTTGGAATAGGATTGCTCACTGCGAACTACTTAGGCGATTACGACCTGCTAGTGATCGGTGGAGGCGTCTGCGACATGAGCGATTCGATGCGGAAGCGTTATCGCGAAGGTGTCGAAAACGCCTATCTTGAGTCAGCATTGGATGGCTTTCGAAACTTGGACGGCATTGAGTTTTCGATTTGCGGAGATGAAGCCGCCGTCGTCGGAGCGCTCGCCCACTCGTACACATTTGAGACGTAGGCGTCCTGGTATCAAGAGCACCCGTTCTATCGCAACTCGTTGCAAGTACGATCCAGCCGCGCCACGAATACAGCCTTCCAAGACCTTGTAGCTGTTCCGCGAAGCCCTCGCGGAACTCATCATTATCAATGATGCAGCCCCCGCGAGGAACGCGGCGCTTCATTGTAGTGAACGATTTGGATTTCAAGGTTTCACTCCAATCGTCACCATGCTGGACACTACCGTTGTCCCGTCAGGCCCTGACGCGGCTCCGAACACAATCCACGCGTCCCGTGTGGGACGCGACTATAGTTAAGGCATGACAAGCGACAACCGCGAGTCGTTTCAATCCACGCGTCCCGTGTGGGACGCGAC
>CAYUGI010000267.1:0-8830 GCA_964444105.1 uncultured Pirellulaceae bacterium | reverse complement strand
TGTTTCTACGAAGGCGACCAGATGCTTTACATTCACCCTGAAGAGTGCATCGACTGCGAAGCGTGCGTTCCCGAGTGTCCCGTCGAAGCGATCTTCCACGAAGACAACGTGCCGGAAGAATGGAAGAGCTATCTTGAACTCAACGCGACGAAGTCCGAAGAGACCGAAGTGATCACCGAGAAGAAAGAGCCGCTCGCGGACGATTGATCACCAAGACGCCAATCAAAAAACAAAGCCCGCCGCGAAGAGATTCGCGACGGGCTTTTTTCGTTTTCCCGTCAGGTCCTGACGCTGCGCAGCCCTAGTTCCGTCAGGGCCTGACGGAACCACTAACCGGCTGGCAAAAATGTTTTCCAACATTCGTACCTGGGGTCGTCCGCTGACTGCACCAGCAATGGATTGACGCGTGGCTTCTCTGGCGTTCGCAACAATTCCATGCGAGCCTGCTTCGGCGTGCGACCACCTTTGCGGCTATTGCATCGCAAGCAACAGCAAACAATGTTCTCCCAAGTTGTTGGTCCACCATGTGAACGAGGTACGACATGGTCCAAACTTAGCTTGTGTGTCGCTTGGACCTTGCCGCAGTACTGACACTGGTGATCATCACGAGCAAACAAGTTCTTTCGATTGAAACGAACCGACTGCATCGGCATACGATCGAAACGCGTCAGCCTAGCAATCCGGGGAACTTGCAGCTCGAATCCCACGGCCCGGATATAATCTTCGCCAGGTTGCTTTTCCATCGAAGCAAGCTGACTCAATTCGCACCAAGAATCAAAGTCATAGCTGGCAAATTGCCCGCTCTCGTTCGTGATCACTTCAGCACACTGGCGGTACAACAGCGTCAACGCACGACGCACACTGACCACACGAATGGCCATGTAAAAACGATTCAGCACCAGAACGTTCGTATCAAGCAAGCTGTGCGACATCGCGTTTGGATCCCTCTGCCTTGTTGGTTACGGCGAAACCTACTGCCAATCGGCTGGCAGCGTATTTTAGTCGCCGATCAACTGCGCCGTGAATAGGAAACGGCCTCCAGAGGGCCGTGATCGATGAAAACACACCGATGTTGCCATCGGGGACACCTAGAAATGGGCATCAGGTTCGCACCCAAAACGTGACGGCACCAACTGTCTTTTTCAATTTGGGTGAAACAATTGATGAATGCAACTAAATTTCACGCTCGCGTTTGCGGGAGAGTCGAGCCATAGCGAGGAGAGGGCTGAGTACGCTAAGCCACTGCCCAACGGGAGGGTCAAGATAGAAAGCAAAACGCGAAATGATCTGCGATTTGTGCTTGACCGATGGTGGCGATTACCGAGAAGGGTCACTTGCTCGGCGGTATTTTCGCAGCGAACAAAGCGTCCCGAAGTTCAGTGGACTTCGTATCGCACTCCGAATCACTTGTCGCCCTGTTTGCGTTCTCCAACGCCAAATCAAGATCACCGTGCTGAATGTCTAATACCGCGATGTTGTGATGTGCAGCGGAATCCCCGTACAGATTTGCAAAAGCTCTCAAGGCTTGTGCTCGTTGACCCTGTCGGTAGAGCAGCACAGCCTGCAGCGACTTCAAACGCTCACTCTCGGGTGATTGCTCCAAGCCTTGCTGAATGACCTTGCTCGCTTCCTCAAATTTCTCCGATTCAGTGAGCGTCCACGCAAAGTTGTTGATAACTTCTTCGCTGCTTTTTCCCGAAGAAATCGCATTCTTGTAGCGGGCAACGGCACCATCGTTGTTGCCTGTTTGCGAATAAAGTGGCGCGAGTTCTAGATCCAAAGGATCGGCACTGGGGGCTAGCGACTCGGCTTTTTCATAAAGCTGAATCGCTTCGCGAGCGTGCCCCTTGGAGGCAAGCGTATTTGCCGTTTCAATGCATAGCTCGCGCTCCGTTCGCCTTTGCGATCGTGCCGAGGACACCGAACCAAGCGAATTCAAAGGTGCAACTAGCTGATTGCTGCCCTCACGTTCGCGCTGCAGTGCGCATCCGTTGCAAATGAACAACGCAAACATCAAAACTGATGTCCGCGATACGAAGATGATACGAAAACGCGACTGGCTCATCAGAATGAACTCCCGGAAAATCCGCGGGTATTTCCGGCGCCACGACCTGTTGATTGCGATGCCCCAATATTTCCTGCTGTTCTTTCCGCTTGCGGTCCCGAAAGTCCGATGGCAGCCGGGATCGCAATGGTCACGTTTGCAGATGGGAACCCAAGACTTTCAAGCTGGAACGCAACGCCGTCCAACCGAACTTGATCCAATTCGGGACTTCCCGAGGGTTCAAGCACCCATGGCAATGATGATGTGTCGGTTGCTGAAAGCTGCGCGAGACTACTAATGCGATCTTTGGCCGACGGTGATAAATCAGCCGTGTGTCCGACAAAATCACATTTGTAAAAAACCAGTTGATCGGCGTAAGCACTTACCGCTTGAGCGATCTCCCAGTTGCAAAGTTTGTTGCCCACTGGTTCGGGAATGGCTCCCGACGGAACGGTCGCACACTGATCGACCCCCAGGATGCCATTGGAGCTACAGCCCGACAAGCCAACCAGGCAAGCACTAAAACAGACGACGATAAGAAGACATGCTCGAATCATTGCGTGACTCCGTATGTGTTTGGATCGTAAGGTGCCATGGGCATTACGTTTGCCGCCGGCTGCTTTGGAATGGCGACATGTGGCTTGCTTGATGATGCTGGTCGGCATCTGTCGGTTGGGCCAATGTTGCCCAACATAAATCTGTCTGGGCAACAGTCTTCGGCGCGCTCTTGCCTCGCGTAATCAGTGCGAACGGATGCCCGGTAGTCGCGTCCTCGGCGGCTCTCTAATCGATTAGCAATATAGAACTCCACATCGGTAGGCTCATGCACATCGCTGCCCGGCAGCGCGGGTCCCTCGGTGCTGTTGATCGGAGCCACCAAATGGGGTGTCACCAGAATCACCAACTCTTGTTCGCCGCTGCTGCTTCGATTCACTCCACCGGTCGATCCGATCAGAGGCAGATCGCCCCAAAATGGAACGCGATCAGAACTCGCTCCGTAGTTGGTCTGCATCAAGCCGGCGACCGCTATCGTCTGCCCACTTCGCAATTGGACGGTCGTATCAAAGTTGCGACTGTTCAAACCCGAAACTTGAGTCCCACCGCCTCCGCCACCGATCGCAGTTCCCAACGATTCGTCTCGCGTGCTGACTTCCGCATTGATTTGCAATCGAATGATGTCTCGGTCCTGAATGGTCGGCGTGAACTGCAACTGCACACCAAAGGGGATGAAAGACACACCTTGCAAGTTCTGACCGTTGCCGTTGCCGCCGGACGAAATGATCGGAACGGGAAAGCGACCACCAGCCTGAAATTCTGCTGGTTCGCCATTCATCGCTACCAAGTTGGGTTCGGCAAGCGTGCGAGAAAGGTTCAGGTTTCGCAGTGCGTTGATCGCCAAGCGAACTTGTCCCATATCCAGCGAAGCCAAAATGTTCGCGCCCGTTTGGGTGGTGTTCCCACCAGCTTGGGCTGAGCTACCGGTCAACGATTGGAACACATTGAAGCCACTGTCATTATCGACACCAAAATTCAGTCCGATGCTTCGCGCCGCGCTCCGATTGACTTCGGCAACCGTGACCTTAAGCATGACTTGCTGTTCGCCAACGACTTTCAGCTGGTTGATGATTCCGGCCTGTGCCAAGGCGATCGGGTCAATCAAACGACGTCGCTGCGCCGCGGCTTCTTCGGCGGCCAAAGGGTCGATCGAGTTTTGAAAATTGAAAGAGCCGCCAATGGTCGCCGAATTGATCTCGACCGGCACATCGGGTCGGGTGATCCCAGCACGAACCCCTCGCGAACCAGCCAGAATCTGAAGGATCTGCGCCATCTCGGTCACATCAGGCGTCTGACCTCGCACAATCATTCGGTCTTCGATCTGATCGAGATCGATAAAGCTGTCGGGAAACTTTTCGTTTAGATCGCGTTCGAGCGACTCGATAGGCCGAGCAAGAATCGGGTCGGAGTAGACGCGAACCAAATAGCTGACCGTCGTCTGTCCGGTTTGCGAACCGGGATCATCGAACCAAAGGACCAGCGTCGTGGATCCATTTTTCAGGCCGGTAATCGCGATTTCTTTGCCGCTATCGCGATCAACCACTTCGGTGCGGATGACTTCTTCGTCAGGAACGTAAATGCGTTTGGGCACCTTGGCGAGCTGCAAAATCTTCGGTCGACCGAGAACCAGATTCAGTGGAAGCTCGGGTTCGATGGTGCCTTGCACAAAACGATTTTCGCTTTGCCGAGCTTCATTGCTGGGCGGAGGAAGAATCAGCTCGCTGGGGAAGTTACTCTGAACACGCGACGATCTGTTTTCAACCGGCGCGGCAACACTTGGCGTTGGCAGCCGTTGACGAGCGTCCGGAAGACTGGGAATTTGCCGAGGCTGGCTCAGCCCCGGCGCCGCCCCAGGGTCTACCACACCGGGTGTTTGGCCATGCGTGAAGGCTTGCGTCATGCCCAACAGGCACAAGCAAATCAGCAGTCGCCGGCAGCTATCAAAAGGAAGTTTCACGGGCTTAAGGTGGCCAAATTGAGTTTCACAAATACCGGCACATAGTGTGTAAGCGCGTTTACAGCGCAAAGGTCCGACCACCGGAGTATTCGTTACAATCGGCACACCTTAACGAAGGCTTGAGTGAAAGCCTGTAACAAGAGAAAGCTGGCTAACGGGTTGCTCGCACAAGTGCCGGCGCAAGGTCGATTTCGTCGGCGGCTGCCAACGTCCGATTCTCTTTCAAGACCCAGTCACGTTCCTCATCGTCAAGATCCCTAAGCGTCTCCCAAGCATCAGATAGACGAGAAGATGCATTGGACAGGAGTGCGATGCTGCTCGGATTATTAATTCGAAACCCTACAACAACATAATTGTCCTCGTCGTTTGGGGCTGCCCTCAGAAAAGCTACATATCCAATAGGAACATCAAGCGGCTCAACCGGCTCGACTTGATTTTTCGCGATTTTGTGACCCAAATCTTGAAGCAGCAAACCGTTAGTCGTGTAGTACTCTCCCTCGAAATTCACGAATTCAATCGAGGAATACACACCAGAGCCCACTGGTGCCGTACCAACATGCACGACCGGCTTTCGCTCCGCGATCGATGTGGCTCGGATCGTCGCACCATCTCGGCGGATGTCATATTCGCCCGCAGGGCTTGGCGTAAAGAATGCCAAGTGGCCTAGAAGCAGGGGTGAACCTGATCCACTGGAACTCACACCCGCTTCCCGATCCAATGGATTGGCAACATCCATTCTTTGCGGCGTGCGTCGCAATCGCACTAGAAAAGCATCACCGTCGATAAAGCCATCCCCATCTTCGTCAACACCCTTTTCGAAATCATCGCGCGCGTAAAAAGATGGTTCGGCATGGCCCTCAAGGCTTCCTTTGTAGTCTCCACGAACCATATCACCATGATCTGCATTCGCTGCATTCAATTCCAGATTGGGTCGGTAGATGTAAGTTTGTCGGTTCGCAAATGCCGCCTGCCCGCCTGCACCGCTGCCAATGCGAGCACGACCATTCGAGTCTCGCTGAACCAACGATTGATCAGGACCTGCTCCCAACGTGGTCGAGTTCGCTGTCGGATCCAGGTCATCGTCAAACACATTGCGAATGACATCGGCTGCATTTTGGCGACCTTCACCATCAAGATCGCGAGCGCCTTCGAGTGCCGCCGTGTCGGTGGCTGCTTGCATCATGCGACGCGACAATAAAACGAAACCAAAGTCCAGCGTTAACGCCAACACGCCAACTAAGACGAGCAGGAACAGCATGAAAACGATCAGGCTTTGGCCCCGTCGGTTCTTTGCGTTTCGCAGCATGACGGACAATCCCTATTTGAATACTTCACGGCGATAGATCGCTTGAAAAGACATGACTTTGCGGTAGGGTCGCACGATTCGCGTGAGTGCTTCCAATTCGCCAAGTCCATATTCGCCCGCGTTTGCATTTGAACCCGGAACTCCTGAGCTTGGCGAGATCCTGGGGGAAGGAGTCGCCAGCGTGTAGCACGAGGAGAAATCGTTGGACGCGTCGACAGTAGTGTCGCCCGCTAGAACGATAATGCCGCCCCGATATCCATTGGGGTTCTCGGTCAAATCTTCGTTATCAATACGGTTCAAAAGAGTCGTCGCTTGAGCCGGATAATTGATCCGCAGGGCAACCATGCCATACTGAAATGACGGCAAGGTTGCCGCCGACTCGCCGCTACGCTGCAGAGCAAACGGGCCTCGCTTGAACGTGCTCGGATCACCGTCATGATCGACTTGAATCTCTTCGACCGGTGCCACCCATTGAACGATCGTTTCAGACGCTGCGCGAATCGTCGACGGAACCCCATCAGCCACCGATGAATCGGCTGCTCGGTCGTAGGCGACGATTGGTATCAATACCGTTTCCTCACCGGTCTCAGAATTCGTTACCAGCGTCCCCGGATATCGAGTCATGTTATTGTCGCGAATCATCGCAGGCACCAACAAACGATTCAGCAACGGCAACTCCTGATCGACGTACGTCTGAAAATCTTGCCCGGCCCAATCGCTGTCATGGATCACGAGGTACTGTTCGTCGTATATCTGATCTTCAAAAGTTGGATCATCGGAAACAAGGTCTGGTTCGGTGCAACGTTCAAAATCACCCAGCCCAAGCTCTTGTTCTGGGTCAAATGGCATCCTCGCAATCTCTTGCGCAGCCACATCAACGGCCTGCTGCAACACGTTGGCCTGAAAAAAGAACAAGCCAAAGCTAAGCGTGCCCCCGATCAGGATGATGATGACCGGAATCAGCAATGCAAACTCCAGTAGCGCCTGACCACGACGTGCGTGCCGGTGTTTGCATTTGGAAGTCGTGCAGTTCTTCATTTGATACATCACAGGTTTTCTCCGTGCTCTTCGAGAGGGCATTGAAGTCTACACATACTTGAAAAGGCTCCCCTCTCCCCCAGATTTGTTGACAAGTCTTGCTTGACAACAAACCTGGGGGAGAGGGGTTGGGGGTGAGGGGGCTTTCGACACAGGAACACGAACGATTTGATCGCGGTGTAGGGTCCAGCCCCCTCATCCCCAGCCCTTCTCCTCCAACAAGTTGGGGGAGAAGGGAGCCAGAGAGACTTGCATGAGCACCGATGCACTCTCGGTGAGCAACGGGAACACCGACGAACGTCAAGCAGGATCGCGACGCGAAATTCACAGGCAGAAGAGGTTCCTTCACCCACTACTCCCGCAATCGAATCCTCTTCCCCACGGGCAGCGTCAATTCGGAAGCCGGAACTTCCAACACAGCCTGGCATTTTTCTTTCGGAATTGCGACGGACCACGGCTTCACCTTTCCGCGAACTTCGTTGATCGTTCCGTCCGCTGCAATGAAGTACACATCGATCGGAACTCGCATCCACATCGTGTGAATGCTTCGGCAAGGATCGATCCACAGCCCATACCCCGGCGGAAAACGCTTGCGAAACATCATCCCTCGGAATCGCTGCAGGAATGTGCTGGCGACTTCGACATTCTCCAACAAAACGACATCTGTTTCGCATTGGCAAATTTGCATTTCTCATTGTCCTGATACTCCGCGTAGCGTCTGCCCCACCACTCCCAAGGCTTGGTAGAGCATTGGGCCTAGTAATACGACAAAGATCCCTGGCAAGAACCCAACCACCATTGGAACGACCAACAAAGTTGGCACCGACATCGCTGCAGCGGTCGCTTTTTCTCTGCGACGTGATCGCATTTCGGCCGCTTGGATCTTCAGGGTTTCGCCGATCCCCGCACCGACTTGCTCCGCCTGGACCACTGCGGAAATGAACGTCGAAAACACTGGCACGCTAATTCGTCGCATCAGCCGACGAAGCGACTCGGTCCGTGACCTACCGGCCAGATTATCCGCCTGGAACGTCCGCAACTCCCTGGCCAACGGGCGCCGAGCGCTTTGAGCATTCAAAATCTGATCCAACGCGGCGTCAAATCCCACCCCTGCTTGAGAGAGCGTATTGAGCAAGTCCAAAAGCAGCGGCAAATCTTGTTCGATTTGCTGAACCCTTTTGCGACGAATCGAACGAACCACTAGCGTTGGAATCAACGTCAACACGATGATCAAGAACCACGGCAAAGCGAGCACAAAGGGAACCATGACGTTTCCGACTCCACCGGGGATCGTCCGAACGAAATCGGTTGCTATGTCAATCGTGCCCGTGCGAAAAAGTTGATACCAGAGCAAAACACCCAGCAAGAACAACATGCCGGTCGCCACCCAAAAGAACACCTCGGCTTGCGAATGACGAATACCGGCTCGGAACATCCACCCTCGCACGCCGCTTAGGTTCCTTTCATCAGAACGAACCAATCCCGCCGCAAGATCATCGTCCGCTAGCGAGTCGAGCGATTGCAGTCGATCATCGACCAACCACTTCGTGGCGACGAACTGGTAAAGCACCCATGAAACGGCAGCGAAAAGCAACAGTAGCAGGAGGAAGATGACTAGCTGCATATCGTTACCCCTCGCCGTGTTTGTGCAAGGTGAAATGTTGCAGATAGCGGACACCTACATCCGACTCTCTCATTGGGAGAGAATTCACTTCACGCTGCGTTGCGCATGTGTGCCTGAACAATTCCAGCCAGGCTCCCCTCTCCATCGAATCATCATGCAAGTTGTGCTTGCATGATGATTTGGGGGAGAGGGGTCGGGGGTGAGGGGGTTCGCAATGTAGAGGCACGGACGAACTGCCGCCCGCGTACGACCCGGGGGGGGGGGGCGGCGGCGCGCCCCGCGCCCCCCCCCCCGCACCGCAGCGGG
>CAYUGI010000266.1:5725-8900 GCA_964444105.1 uncultured Pirellulaceae bacterium | reverse complement strand
GGCGACGTTGCTCGCGGGTTCAGCCAGCGACGTCGGAGAAAACAATCCTATGTCCGACGCCATCAATCGGCGAGATTCCAGCGATTCGCATTGCATTCGTCGGCTTGATTTGCGAGGTCGCTGTTTTTGTTGCCGCGCGGGGCTGAATAGTTGAAGGATCATGACGGCTATCCTGAGAAAAGAAGAGAAGTGCTTAGGCCGACCAAAGCTGGTACATCAATTTGTCTAGTTCGATGTCGCGATGACTTCGATAGACTTGGAACCGTCCGAGAGACGCTTGACTCCTTTTCGGTTTAGAACAAACATCAAGCAGTGCAGTTCGTCTTTGATCGGCTTGGCCGAGCGAGTTTCTCGTGCCGCCACCACAGCAGTCGAGTCTTTGACCTGGACGCCGGCGAGCTTGATGTGATTGAGATAGCGTGTGTTACGAATCCACACGACGATTTCAGTTTTGAAATCGACTTTGGGCACAGTGTGTTCCGGGTGCCACGACTGCCAAACCTTCGCCCAGTCCTTAGCGTTGGCGATGTATCCAAGTCGATTGGCTTGCTGTTGCTGCGGAAGGCACTGCACTGTCGCGACAGGCATCAGTTTGTTCCAAACGCGGTCCTTGTCGATGACGGCTTGAGTTTGAACAGACATAAGGCAAATGAGGAGCAGAAGGGATTGAATGAACATGAGTGGTTTGCGTGTAGAAAGAGGTGGATGAAACAAGAGGTGACGCGGCAAAATCTCTCCCTTAGTCTCCAGTGCCAAAACGCTCGATCTGACTCCCTTCTCCCTCAACTTGTTGGGGGAGAAGGGCTGGGGATGAGGGGGCTGCGAACAGGAAACGTGTGAACACATTTAGGTTATTGTGTTGCGTAGCCCCTCACCCCCTGCCTCTCTCCCCATGAATGGGGAGAGGGGAGCCACAGTCGAATCGTGTCGACACCAATTCACAGGGAAAGGAGTGCTTCGAATTGGCGAGCCAAACCTACTTAGAAATCGATGGCGAAGGCTGATTCCCACCAGTCACTTTCATCGCTCCACATATCGTCGGCGTCCGTTACGAAATCCGAATCAACGAAATCCCCACCGTCGGCTTCACCGCCTTCAACTGAGCTACCTCCCCACGACGCAACCAACTCGGTGTACGAAAGCAGACCGTTTCCGTCGACATCAAATGAGTCGACGAGGCTATCGGCAACGCGGGCAGCTTCCTGATCACTCAACCCAAGCTCGGACATTTCTTCTTTCAACTCTTCGGCCGAAAGCGATCCGTCATTGTTGACGTCGTAGGCGTCCAGTTCATCGGCGGCCAATTGCTCGGCAGATCCTTCGCCATCGCTTCCTGAATCGCCCTGACCTGGATCGGATGGATCGGTTCCGTCATCAATGTCGGGATCAGCGCTTCCATCATCCACTT
Source organism: uncultured Pirellulaceae bacterium (assembly GCA_964444105.1). Classification (GTDB taxonomy): domain Bacteria; phylum Planctomycetota; class Planctomycetia; order Pirellulales; family Pirellulaceae; genus K23-9. The sequence goes on along the minus strand of CAYUGI010000266.1, from coordinate 7,492 downwards.
CGCTGGTCTCGCCACCCCACGACGCGATCAGTTCCGCCAAATCCAATTCACCGTTTCCATCCGCGTCGAAGGTGTCGATCAAATCGTCTGCGAATTCCTGTGATTCAGATTGCGACAGGCCCTGCGAGACGAACTCGTCGGTCAGCTCATCGACCGACATCGCGCCGTTTTGATCAGTGTCGTAGAGTTCCAGTTCGCCTTGGGCAAGTTGCTCAGGCGAGCTATCCGTTTCATCATCGACACCTACGTCGGGCTGATCTGGATCGATGTCGCCATCCCCTGGATCCGGCCCGTCCTCTCCCGAACCACCATCATCGCCTCCGTCGCCACCCCAGGAAACAACCAGTTCAGCGTACGAAAGTTCGCCGTTGCCATCTGCGTCGAACGCATCCAACAAATCTCTTGCTGCTTCAGCGGCTTCCGCCGAAGTGTATCCATAGTCGGCGAATTCTCGTGTCAATTCTTCCGGTGAAAGCGAGTCGTTTCCATCTTGGTCGTATTGATCCAGCTCGTCTTGAGCTAATTGCTCGGCTTCGGAATTACTGCCACCACCATTTCCCGGAGGATCAACGGGGGGATCGACCGGTGGGTCAACGGGTCCGCCGGGCGGATCGACTGGTCCACCTGGGTCAACAGGTGTCGTTGCGCCGACAACACCATCGATCCAGTTTGCCAATGTATCGACGCGTGTGTCGAACGATTCGGCACCGATGCTGTGTGCATCACCGCTCCCTCCACTGGTGACACCCGCAACGACCAACTTGCCATCGACATTAACGAAAGCCGGTCCACCAGAGTCACCGGGGGCAGTCGCTGCTTCGTTCGCACTGTCCAACGTCCAACTGATGTGTTCGTTGCTGATCGAATCGATCGGCGTTGTCCCGACGTTCTTGACTCCGAATCCGTAGTCAGGATTGCTAGTCGTGCCTGCTTCGCCGAAACCAACCAGGGTTAGCGTCTGTCCAACACTTGGAGCGTCGCGATTGATCTGGCTGGGTGTCACGCCCGTCACGGGTCGATCCAGTTCCATGATCGCGATATCGAAACCCGCGCCAAAGTTGTTGATGTTGTAGTCGGGGTGGACTGTGACTTTCACCGTCTTGTAGGTCTCGCCGCCGACCGTGAATGTACCCTCGGTGTCACCAATGAAACCGCTGCCTCCTTCGACGCAATGAGCCGCCGTCAATACATGTGTCGGGCTGATGAGCGTCCCCGTGCAACCGCCATTGACGATGCCGACGCTTTCGTGACCGGACGTTTGTTGACCGTTGACGATGTACTGCACGGGTCCACTATTAGCGACACCGCTGCTGGCCGAGGCAATGAGAGCGGCTGGCTGATCCACTTGATCCAAATTGGCTCCGTCCATGATGGCGGCAGCGAGTAGTTTTCGGCTCTCCAAGCCTTCTAGCCGCAAGCCCTTACGTTTGGTGGTGCTGCGGCTTTTGCGACGAGCGCGATTGGTGAAACGCATCTTCTTGCTCCAGTAATAGAAAAGTCGAGAAAAGCGTGCGTTGCCAACATCAGAAAAGAGTCGTCGGCGACGAACACGGGCAGAGTGAAATTCCTGCCAAAGAGATAAGCGAACGCCGATGGAGCAATCGGACAGACGCTGGAGAAAATTTTGGAACTATTCCGTGAAAGGAACTCACAAATCGCAGAGCACTTCAGGTTTTACGCTCTTTCTTCACATTCCCGCGCAGGAGGTCGTGCAGTTTTACTTCACCCTCCTTTTCAAGGAGGGTCGAGCCTTAGCGAGGGGAGGAT
>CAYUGI010000266.1:0-5715 GCA_964444105.1 uncultured Pirellulaceae bacterium | reverse complement strand
GGTCACGCCTCTCGTGGATTTGGCTGGACTCTCCCGCTAGCGGGAGAGTGAGATCAAGATGACGAGAAGTACCAAAGGCAATCAGAACTATAAATCTTCGGCATCCACATACAACGTCACCGAGGGACGTTTACGATCAAAACGATCGATTGCGGATTGGGAGACGGGTGTGTGGTCGATTTCCAATGTCATCAGATTCTTCAGTGCCAAGAGCTTCAAAAACCCCTCGTCATCCAAGTTGGTGTTCGACAAATCCAAGTCTTCGATCTGTTGAAGCTTTGTGATCGCGTCGATCTGTTGGCCATCGAACTCCTGGCCACTTAACCCTAGATAGGTGAGCAGCGGCAGTTTTGCGAACTGCTCTATCGCATCCGCCGGTACCGATATGCCGCCGATGTCCAAGTACGTCAGTTGCTTGAGCCCCGCCAAGTCTCGAACGCCTTTTTCCGTGAGCAGGGTTTCGGTTACATCGAGCAAGTCAAGGTTGCGCAGTCCCTTGAGGTGCCCCGCTGCGTCATCGTCGATATCACAGCCAGTCAAATACAAGGTCGAAAGATGAGGATCTAGGTGAGCTAGCCCTGAGCCTTTGACGAGTGTCGCTGTCAGGTCTAATCCTTGTAGCATCTTGAGATTGCCGATTAACCGTAAACCGATGTCTGTCACGTCGGTTCCGGTCAAATCCAAGTATGTCAATCCTGTCAGACCGCTCAAATACACCACACCATCATCAGTAATAGGACAATCGGTGATCATCAACGTATCGAGAGAAGACATATCAGCGATCAGCTTTATATCCTCGTCGCTGACATCACAACCGAAAAGAGAAAGTGTCTCGAGCGTTTTGATCTGCGAGATTTTTTGAATCGGGATCTCGCTCATACTGTTCAGCGTAAGCGACCGAAGTTCATCGGATCGAAAAATCGGATCGAGCGAAAAATCACCCATGCTGCCATCGAGATCTAAACCAACAACCCGGACGCTACCGTCCGGAATCTCCGACGCATCGACAATTTCTAAGTCGCCGTTGTCCGTCGCGATGGTGGCGTACCCAGCATTCACGATGGCCCACTTTGCCAAATTCCGATGAACGGTATCCGGATCACTCGGTCGCATCACAAGAAATCCAATCGCAAGCAGCAGGCACAAACCCGCGGCAATCGGCGCCCAGATCCAGGGTGAGCGCGATGACGATAATTCCGTCGTGTTCGGTAAACTTGCGTGTCTCTTCGCATCGGGTGTCGACAATTCACGATGCAAGCTCGGCGGCTTTCCACCAGTCAACTCCGTTCTTAATTCAGCAATGGACTGAAATCGTTCCTCGGGTGACTTCATGACCATGCGTTGATAGCACTTTTCCAACGATGCAGGTATGTCATCAAGAGTTTCAGACAGGCTTGGCGCAGCGACTTCACGATGCGCGACGATCGTCTGCACAGTCGTGTTGCGTTGGAAGGGCGCTCGCCCGGTCAACAGAAAGTAAAGCGTACAACCGAGCGAATAGATGTCCGATCGAGCGTCGGCTTGCGATGCATCCATCGCCTGTTCAGGCGACATGTAGGACGCCGTACCCATTGCCAAGCCATCTTGAGTCAGGTCCTGTTGGCCAGAAGACGATGCAGGCACCGAAGCCATTCGCATGGTGCGGACAAGCCCCAAATCCAGCAGTTTTGCCGTTCCATTGGATGTCAGCATGACGTTCGTTGGCTTCACGTCACGATGCACCATGCCCTTTTGATGGGCGGCATCCAGAGCCCCTGCGATTTGATCGACCACCCGCACAGCATCATCGACCGGCATCGGGCCGTGCTTGTCGACACACTCCAACAGGTTATCGCCTTCGACATATTCCATCACCAGAAAGTACGTTCCGTTTCGCTCATGAGCGTCGTAGGCCGCAACGATATTTGGGTGCGAAAACTTGGCGGCCGATTTCACTTCACGCTGAAAACGCTGAACTTTCTCGGGCGAATCCACCGCGTGTTGGGGAAGCACTTTGATGGCGACCACCCGTTCCATCGCCCGATGAAATCCCTTGAAGACCAGACCCATTCCTCCGGAACCAATCGCGTCAAGAACGACATATCGATCAAGTAGCAAAGGACTCTTGGCTCTGTCTAGTAGCACGTGGACTTGGTAGTCGGTCAGCAAGTTCTCTTGCACCAACCGCTGGGCCAATGCCGCAGCATTGCCAGCTTCGTGTTGTTTCGCTCGTTCACGAACAATTTCCAGCTGCGTATCGGTCAACACGCCGCTGTCAGAAATCGACGTTACGAACGAATCAACGGTGTTATCGTTTGCATCGTTCTTGGTGTTGTCGTTTGCTATCTGATTCTGTTCAGTCGATCCATCGACGCTGGCTTGATCGATGAGCATCCAAGAAGACGCACGCAGTAACTCCATTCGACGACTCAGTGGTGCGGCTAGTTCCGGATTGTCTTTGCATAATTGATCGGCCGAAAGTTCCCTTCCTTCTTCGCGCGCGAGCTCCCAATCAACGAGCAAATCATCCAGCAGTTCTTCGATGTTTGAATTCATGTTTCTTCGCCAGATGTTGCTTACTGAAAGTTCGGCGCGTCGCTACCAAGCAACTCTTGCAGCTTGATACGAGATCGATTGAATCGGCGCAAAACCGTTTTGTCAGCAACGCCAAGTAGCGTCGCAACGTCTTTTCGCATCAATCCTCCGTACCAAATCAATGTAAAAACTTCTTGCTCCTCTGCGGGCAACCCTTCGACGGCTTGGTGAAACGCGGCCCAATCGGCAATCGTTTCGGGTGTCTCGTTGCCGGCTGATGCCTGCGCTAAGTATCCTCCGGAATCATCCGCTGCCTTTCCCCCGCCCTGACTGTGGTAATTCGCTCCGTGACCTTGTGGTCCGCAGTAATGTCTCACTAAATCGATCAGCGACCGACGGATTTGCGTCGCCGCTAAACCATAAAACTCTCTCGTTGACTCTGGACGCACTTCCTTCAGCGAACGATGCAGACGCATCAAGGCGGCTTGCATAATGTCGTCCGTATCCTCCCATCGTTTCACTTGCGGATACCGTCGCAACATGGCATGAGCCAACGACCGCAGCCGCTCGGTCGCCCGAACCGCTAATTCGTCGAACGCAGCGGGATCATCCGCCACGACGCGATCGATCAGCAATCGAAGCTGTGCTGTGTTGTCGAAATCCGGTGAAGTCATGCGCTTGGCATGCCTGTGTGGAGGTAAAAGCGAAAGTGGGAGGACGAATCGGACAGGTATTCTAATTGGTTTCGCAAATCAATGAGCCTCGGACGTTTCCCAATGAGCCCAAACGCAATTTACTCTCCCGCTTGGAGTTCGTGCAGCTTTACTTCACCCTCCTTTTCAAGGAGGGTCGAGCCTTAGCGAGGGGAGGATCCGGCGCGGTCGCCCTCTCCTCGCTATGGCTCGACTCTCCCAGGGGGAGAGTGAAGTAAATCACGGGTATTGAATAACTTCAAAGCCGTACAACCTCCTTGCGGGAGAGTGAATTCTTGCAAAATTATGAGCCCTAAACCACGAGACCATCAAACGGGAAGCAGACGAGCCATGCGACGAGTTTCACGCCGGAAAAGTCGCCGTTTCTTGCCTGACCGGATCGCGAAATCCTAAGCGGAGATCGGCTGCGTGCCGATCTCTACAAGGATTAGGCTGACTTTAGCGGTCGTGTGCGCCAATGCTGCGCCGCCACGAAGGTCAACTTGCGATTCCTTTGAATTCGATGGCGATTCGGCATGAAGCGACGAACTAAGCAACTTCGACAGACACTCGCTCGACTGTGTTCAGCACCCCAGCAACGTCGTCCTCACCGAGGGCGTCTCGCGATGGAACAGCTGGAAATGCGCCGTGTTTTGGCTGCTCCAACGGATCTGGCTGAAATCTCCGGCACGCTTTTCGACGACACGAATGGCAACGGAACACTCGATGGCGGCGAAGCGGGGATCGTCGGTGCCACGGTGGAACTCTACCGCGACAGCAACAACAACGGCGCTTTCGACTTGGGATCGGACGCCCAAGTCTTTCCCAACCAAACCACCAACGGAAACGGTCAGTACACGTTTGATTCGTTGACGGCAGACAACTACTTCGTACGTCAACCTGCGCAAACCACTCCCGGTGGACGTAATTTGCAAGCTGACGTGTCGCCGCGGATTACGATCAGCGCCAATGATGTTCAGGGGCGCCTATCGACGACGATCGATAGTTTCGATGGCAACCAGCAAATTGCCAACGACAGCACGAACGACGGACAGCCCGTTGCGATTGCTCAGCTTGCGCCCGAAGCACTTGGCGGTGAACGGGATCTATTCGTCAACAAGACCAGCGTCAACGGCGCCGTTCAACTGAGTGTGAACGATCCGCTGCTTCCCAATGTCTTAACCTTTGATTCGATCCAAACCGGTGACGGTGATCGTCGCGTCGTGTGGGACGGGATCGATGGGGATGCAACCACGATCAACGACGCGGGGCTGTCACAAGACCTGACCGCCAATGGCGAAGCAGAAGGAATCCGATTGGAATTCGGCGCTGACCTTGCGGGCGGAAATGCGGTCGTGCGTTTATACAGCAACGACGGCAACGCGGGCACGACCAACCGGTTTAGCACCGCGACGATTCCCATTCCCGTGACGGGCGGCGGAACTACGACCACTGAATACGTGCCCTTCAGTGCTTTCCAAGCCAATGCTGGCGGGGCTGTGAACTTCGCGGATGTCGGTGCGATCGAACTGGATATCTCCGGTGCTTCGAACATCAATGGCACGGCGGACTTGGTCGGTACTCTGGCACCAAACGTCTTCACTGCAAACTTTGACAACTTGGAGTCAGCCGACCTGAGTTTGACGAAGTCTGTCAGCGATCCGACACCCAATGTTGGTCAACAGATTACCTACACCATCAATGTACTCAACAGCGGTCCGTCGACTGCTACGGGAGTGCAAGTCACCGATGTTCTGCCCGCCGGCGTAACACTCAACAGCAACAACGCTTCTCAGGGAGTTTTCGATCCCAATACGGGCATCTGGAACATCGGCACACTCAGTTCGACGGCCGGCGCGAATACAGCATCGCTATCGCTCAATGCGACCGTCAATTCGCTTGGCCAACAGACCAACACGGCACAGGTATCGGCAGCCAACCAAGCTGACCCCGATAGTACGCCAAACAACAACAATCCGAATGAAGACGATCAAGACTCGGCAGTGTTCACTCCCGAGTCGATCGATCTTTCATTGACGAAAACCGTGAACAACGCGACGCCCAATATCGGTGACCCGATCACGTTTACGATCTTGGTCAACAATGCGGGACCCAGCGCCGCAACGGGTGTTTCGATTCGCGACGTATTGCCAGCTGGAACAACATTCGTCGGCGCGACTTCCAACAACGGCACGACTTACAATAACGGCACGGGGATTTGGAACCTGGGCACCTTAGGAGCCAACCAATCAGCCCAATTGGCGATCACTGCCAATGTCACGGCAAGCGGTTCGCGGACAAACGTTGCTGAAATCATATCCGCTAACGAGCGAGACACAGACAGCACACCAGGCAACAACCAAATCGCCGAAGATGATCAAGACAGTGCGGTCTTCGCCAGTTCGCAGGCGGACCTGTCGCTGACCAAGTCCGTCAACAACGCCACGCCGAACTTGGGTGAAAACGTCGTCTTTACCGTCGCGGTTCAAAATGGCGGAACGGATACAGC
>CAYUGI010000265.1:0-8911 GCA_964444105.1 uncultured Pirellulaceae bacterium | reverse complement strand
GACACCGAAGAATTCGCCGCTGCCGAACGTTTGAAGAAGGTCCAAGTGACCGCGGCGGAGATGAAGGCTCAAGAAGAGCTGATCCGTCAAACACAGCAGGCACAAGCCGAGAAAGAAGCCGCTTCGCTGTTGGCTGAAAAAATCCGCGTCGATGCGGAAGCCAAACGTGACGCTGCCGAAAAGGAAGCTTCTGCCCTGAAGATGTTGGCGGAAGCCGATGCGGCCACGAAAGCTGCTCCTGGCTTGGCCGATGCAACCGTTCAAGAAGCTCGTGCGGTCAGCTTGGAAAAAGAAGGTGTCGCCGAAGCAACCGTCCTTCAAAGCAAAGCTGTCGCCGAAGCCAAAGGCATCTCCGCCAAAGCCGAAGCCATCGAAAAGCAAGGTCTTGCCGAAGCCAACGTGGAGCTAGAGAAGTTCCGCAGCGAAGCTCAAGGCATCACCGAGAAGGCCGAAGCAATGAAGATTCTGGACACGGTCGGAAAAGACCACGAAGAATTCAAGTTGCAGCTTAACAAGGAAAAAGATGTCGAAATCGCAGCCATCGATGCTCAGAAAGGCATCGCCGAAAGCCAAGCTGGTGTGGTTGGCGAAGCACTCAAAGCAGCTCGCATCGACATTGTCGGTGGCGACGGCGAGTTCTTCGACCAGATCACTTCGGCAGTCAAAGGCGGCAAAGCGATCGACCGATTCGTTTACAACAGCCGCGTAGCGACCGACATCAAGGACACGTTCTTCGACGGAAACGCCGAGTACTTCCGAGATCAGATCACTGCGATGATGGGCCAATTCGACTTGGACACTGACGGCGTGAAAGATCTCTCGATCGCCGCCTTGATCGCCAAGATGATGGGCATGGCCAAAACCGAAGACGTTCGGTCGTCGCTAACCAGCCTATTGGGCATGGCCAGCACCGCCAACGTCGCCGATCAAAAGGCGGGCCGCTTGTTGGCAACGACCGCAACGCCAACTAACGGCAAAGCGTAGTTTCCGATCCTCTCTCGCAGCTCAGCAAATTAGCTGCGGAGCAGCGACGGATGGTAGCCTGGGGCGCAAGCCCCAGGATACATAATGCGGAACACCCATCCAGCCGCAGAGCGGCGACGCAGGTAAACCGCATTGATTTGCGTCGCCGCTACGCGGCTGGATGGGTGTCCGAAAACGATTCCTGGGGCTTGCGCCCCAGGCTACATTCCGCCGTCGCTACGCGACTAAAACGGATACAACCCTAACTATCATCCAGCAAATACGCCTCCTCGAAACTCACCCCATGCTTTTCAAGCAAGTTCCGCAGCTCATCAGCAAACGACAACGAACGATGATGTTCTCGTTGATTCGCGATGTACGCTCGAACTTTATCAAGCTGCGAGTGGCTGACAGAGAAAGCGGCGTATCCACGCTGCCACGCGAATTTGTGTGGCTCGGTCATCCGCTCAGTCAACCAAGCAGACGAGTTTGCCTTGACGTTTCTCATCAGGTCCGACAATCGCTGAGCCGGTCGAATGCCGATGAGAGCGTGAATATGATCGTCGTAACCGCCAACGATACTTGCCGTAGCATCCTCACTGCGAAATGCACCGCCAAGGTAGGCATGAAGTTCCCCGGCGATCTTTTCCGTAAGCACGGTACGCCGGCCAGCAACGGCAAAGACCACATGAATATGCAATTGAAAATACGTGTTGCCCACGATCAACCTCAGTTAGCTGCGGAGCAGCGACGGAATGTAGCCTGGGGCGCAAGCCCCAGGAGGATCTACACACACGAGTTTATCCAGCCGCGTAGCGGCGACGCAACAAACCGCTTTGATCTGCGTCGCTGCTACGCGGCTAATCCAACGTTTTGCGAACCAGGAAACCTGAGGCTCGCGCCCCAGGCTACGTTCCGCCGTCGCTCCGCGACTATTCCAGCGACACAACGCTCCGCGCCAAATTGGCTCGCTAATACAGAATACCAATCACTAGCGATGGGAGCCTAAATATGTCCGACACTCAACTCGCAGCCGGCACATACGAAGTACTCCGCAATCGCTTGCGGGATGCGGCTGGCGAATTGCGTACACGTCTGGCAAAACTGAATGAAGAACGCGCCGAAGTTTTCGGCAATATCGACACACACCTGATTTCGACCGAGCGTGTCACGACGGAGCACAACTGTGTGCCGCGCGACCTGGTCTCCATCGGTGACGAGTTTTTGTTCGGCTACAACGTTCAGTTTGGACTAAAAACTGACATCGAATTGGCCGATGTCTTCAGCGTCTACAAGTTCGCCGATAACCAATTCCACGAGTCGGCTCTGGACATAATCGGCGACGCGAAATTCGAGTCGGACTTCCACGAACTGTACAAGTTCTACAAAGGAACGACCTTCACGCGGTTCTTTCGCGTCGGGCCGATGCTGCACATGGTCTTCCAAGTTGGCAAGACGTCTCGAGACATCAAAACATTCAAATGGCGAGTAACGCCGACTTCGATCCAATATCTAGACAATCGGTCCGAGCATGAAGTCCGCGATCCGGCCCAGCATGAATTCCGCTGGGAGCGGACGACGCGGGACCAGCACCATTACGGTGCCCACCCGCACATCTCGATCGATGACAAAGTCTTTGTCGAAACGGTCGGTGGCGACTTAACGATCAAAGTCGAAAACAACACCGAGTCCGGTGAAGGCATCTACGCCGAACCGGTCGACAACCCCGACCAAACGCTCGACGACGCGGAAATCCATTATGCGATCGTCGGCAATCTGGTTCTGCTGAAGATGAAGCCGTACCAAGAGGACGCGACGCGTTACTTGGTCTACAACGACAAAATCCAGCAAGCGATGCGGCTGGACGAAATCGAACACGCCTGCGTCATGCTGCCCGGAGACCACGGGATCATCTTTCCCGGTGGTTATTACCTGCAAACGGGTGAGTTCAAACGGTTTGATCACGGCCAAGCTGACATGCGTTACCAGCGCACCGTCGCGGCGCCCAACGGCGAAGACTACCTGTACCTGTTTTACAACCCAAAGACAGGCACCTATATCCAGCTTCGCTACAACCTGATCTCGCAAACGGTCGAAACGCCATTGGTCTGCCACGGCCAAACGTTTTTCGAGAAAGGCGAGATGGTCTGCTTCTCGACACACGACGAAGCTCAAAAGCACCACCCGATACAGATCTGGCAAACACCGTTCACCGGGCCAAACTACGTCCCCGACAATCAAACCGATTCGTTGCTATTCAAAATTGGCAACAAAGAGATCGTTCGCGGAATGGCCGAGTGCAATGAAATGCTCGGGCTGATCGAAAAAGACGATAGCTATGACGGTCTTTACGTTGACCTGGGCAAAAAATCGTCGGATGTGTTGGACAGCTATTTCTGGATCGACAAAGAAGAAACACACAAGCTTTCCGAACCAATTCAAAAGATCCGCGAAGCCGCCAACGCTGCCGTCGAAGAGTTTGACAAAGTCGTTCGCGTACGCCGTGAGACGACCGCCCGAACCAAAGAAGTCCAAACGGCCGTCGAAAGTCTGATCAAAGAGATCGAGCGAAGCCGCTTTGAGTCCATCGATGATTTTGTGGACACACTGGCGAAACTTCGTGAACAGCGAGGTCACGCTCTCGGCCTGAAAGAACTTCGCTACGTCGACGAATCGATCATCGAAGACTTGGAATCACAAACGGCCGAGCGATCAGAGCGTGTCAGCAGGCGATGTGTTGATTTCTTGCTCACACCAGGAGCACTGGATCCTTACCAAGAACGCGTGGCAACGGCCGGCACGAAAGTCACAGAAGTTTCGACCGTTAGCGAAGCCAACACACTGGGCGAGGAAGTCGACACGGCGGCATCACAACTGGAGTTGTTGACCGAGACCGTCAGTAATCTGCGTATCGACGACACAACCAAGCGTACGGAAATCATCGACAACATCGGTGACGTCTTTGCATCGCTAAATCGTGTTCGCAGCTCATTGAAAGCCCGCGTAGGCGAACTGGCCAGTACCGAAGGCCGCGCAGAATTCGCATCGCAGCTGAAACTGCTGGAACAAACCACCTCGGGCTACCTTGACGTATGCGACACGCCCGAAAAATGCGACGAATACCTGACCAAGGTCATGGTGCAGCTGGAAGAACTAGAGGGGCGTTTTGCGGAATTCGATGATTTCGTGATGCAGTTGACCACGCGCCGCGAGGAGGTTTACGCCGCGTTTGAATCCCGCAAAGTGCAACTGATCGAAAAACGCAACCGCCGCGCCGAATCACTTTCGGCTGCTGCTGATCGGATCCTAAAAGGGATCAACTCGCGCGTGGGGAAAATGGAATCGACCGACGAAATCGCCGCTTACTTCGCTGGCGATTTGATGGTCGAGAAAGTTCGCGACATCATCGAACAACTGGGCGATTTGGACGATGCCGTTCGCGTTGGCGATTTGCAGAGCCGGCTGAAAACAGTTCGTGAAGATGCAACACGACAGCTGAAAGACCGACAAGATCTGTACGAAGACGGCGGCGACGTGATTCGGTTGGGCAAGCATCGCTTCTCCGTCAACACGCAGCCGCTGGACCTGACAACCGTTCTGCGTGGCGGCGAAATGTGTTTGCACCTGACCGGCACTCAGTTTTTCGAGCCGCTTGTCGATGAAGCTCTCACGCTGAGCAAAGACATTTGGAACCAGGAACTCATCAGCGAAAATGCGGGTGTTTACCGCGGCGAGTACTTAGCGATCGATCTATTCGAACAAATCAAGTCTGGCGAGATCGCAATTCCCGAATCAGTGACATCGTCTTGGGTGCAGACCCAAATCAGCGGTCGATTTGATGAAGGCTACGCAAAGGGCGTTCATGATCACGACACCGCAGCGATTCTTGGTTCGTTGTTGCAATTCGACTCGTCCATCGATTTGCTACGTCACGCACCCAGCGTCCGCGCTGCGGCAAACCTGTGGTTCAACAAATTGCTGGACGCCAAGAACCGTAAGGCCATGACCGACTGGATTGGCGGCTTCGCCAAATTGGCCAAGGCCTATCCGAATGCCCAGCCGGCCGTCGAATTCAGAAATCGTTTGGTTGAATTAGCCGACGAGCAAGTGGATTCTTGGGGTCCACTTTTCACCCTCCCTCCGGGAGGGTCGAGCGACAGCGAGGGGAGGGCCGACGAAAGCGAAGTCTCCGCCCAGCGCATCGCCGACTATCTGTTCGACCAATTGACGCACACACCCAAGAAAACCGTCGTCTCGGGCCGCGCGGCGGCACTCTTTGACGAGTTCACTGCCAGCATTCCTGCCGACGATCGTCAGAAACTGCTAACCACCGCGCTCAAAACATCTAACGACGATCCCACGCGAGCTTTCATCCTGGCACGTAACTGGGCCATTGCCTTTATCGAATCGCACGACAATACAGACGACGCCGACCCAGCGGTCAACTACATCGACGAACTCGCTTGGGTCATTCTTTCGGGAGGCACCGAGAACTTCCGCGTTGCCAAAGCAACCGTCGCTGAAAACCTTTCCGACATTGCTGGCAGTCACCAGCGAATCGTCAAAGGCACCTTGGGCGTCCATTACCACGAAATGCTTCGCCGCGTGCGAACTTATCGAGGCGATGTGGTACCTCGGTTCCGTCGTCTTCAAGAAACCAAGACGCGCATCGTCGACCAGTCCCGTGACGACATGCGATTGGAAGAGTTCAAGCCTCGCGTGTTGACCAGTTTCGTTCGCAACCAACTGCTGGACGAAGTCTACTTGCCAATGATCGGCGACAACTTGGCTAAGCAGATGGGATCTGCCGGCGAAGACAAACGCACTGACCGCATGGGGTTGTTGCTACTGATTTCGCCTCCGGGATACGGCAAGACAACTTTGATGGAATACATCGCCAACCGCCTGGGCGTCGTGTTCATGAAGATCAATGGTCCCGCCATCGGTCACGGCGTCACTTCGCTCGACCCTGCCGAAGCACCCAACGCAGCGGCTCGTGAAGAAATCGAGCGGCTGAACCTTGCCTTAGAAATGGGCGACAACGTGATGCTGTATCTGGATGATATTCAGCACACCAACCCGGAACTCTTGCAAAAGTTCATCTCGCTTTGTGACGCGACGCGAAAAATCGAAGGCGTCCGCAACGGCAAGACACGAACCTATGACCTTCGTGGTCGTCGGGTCGCGGTCGTGATGGCCGGTAACCCGTACACCGAATCGGGCGAGCGTTTCCAGATTCCTGACATGCTTTCCAACCGTGCCGACGTTTACAACTTGGGCGAAGTCGTCGGCGATAGTTCCGACGCTTTCGAGATGAGCTATCTGGAAAACTGTCTTACCAGCAACACAACACTCGCGCCGCTTGGCACCGCGCCGCCGGAAGACGCCAGAGCGATCATTCGCGCTGCACAACGAGACAGCATCGAAGGGATCGAGCTGGAGAGCAACATTTCGATGGACGAAGTCCGCGAAATGTACGAAGTGATGCGAAAGCTACTTCGTATCCGCGATGTCGTTCTGCGTGTCAATCGAGCCTATATCCGCAGCGCCGCTCAGGCCGATGCGTACCGCACCGAGCCGCCGTTTAAGTTGCAAGGTTCTTATCGAAACATGAATCGCATGGCTGAAAAAGTCGCCAGCGTCATGAACGAACAGGAACTGCAAAGCCTAATCGTCAGTGCCTACGAACAAGACGCTCAAACGCTAACAACCGACAACGAAGCCAATGTTCTGAAGTTTAAAGAGCTGATGGGCATCCTGTCGGTCGAAGAGAAGGAACGTTGGGACAGCATCAAGTATGCGTTCGTTGAAAGCGTGCGGATGCAGGGTATGGACAGCGAAGACCAAGCTGGCCAACTGATGCGTCAACTCGCTTCGATGCGAGACGGCTTGGAGAGCATTCGCCAAGTCATTAGCAAAGCTATCGCGATGCAAAACGACGGAGCAGAAGAACGCATGGATTCGCGGATCGATAGCATCCAACAAACCTTATCCGCATCCGGATCACAGTTAGCTCAAACACTCAGCGCGACCAGCAAACAGCTAGAAGCGATCAGCAATCACCAGGCCACTCCGCCAGACCAAAAAGTCTTCGTCCAGCACAAGGTTCCACGAGTCCTGGCCGACCTGATCAAAGGCCAGTTCCACTTAATGCAAGAATGGCTGCGACCCATTCTGGAGGAGTCCATCGACAACGGACGCGATCTGAGCAAGCTAGGCGAGCAATTGGACAACATGCTGACCACGTATAACGAAATCGAAGACGAATTCGATTCCGCGGGTGGCAGCGAACCCAAGTAGCGATCGGTGCGGCGGTTTTTTGCGGACGTTTGCTCTGCGGTCAAAGACGAGGCAGGAAAATTTGAAGGGTAGAAAAATCGACAGGATGAGGATCTGACGAAACCCGCAAATTGAATATGCAACGAGCATTCTCAATTCCCCTACCTTCTCAATCTTCCTACCAATCTCTTCACGCCTCGATTTTTCGGTATGAAACGCTAACGCGAATTCTTCGACGACAAACCTGTGGCCCGTTTTCTTGTTTCCTATGCTGGAGACCCAAAAGCCTCACGCAACATGCTAAGGCTCTTGGGAATCGCGGTTTCGTGCTTCTCTTTGCCTTCGAATTCCAACGAGATGTAGCCTTTGTAGTCTACGTCGCGAAGTGTTTTTGCGACGCGGTCGTAGTCGATCTCCAAGGTGTACCACGTCCCGCCTCCATAGTAAGTCTTGGCTTGGACGAAGACCGCTTCGGGTGCGAGTTCGGTGTACTGCTGGTACTGGTTCTCCAGGAAGTTGCCCGTGTCCAATGTTGCTCGTAGCCAGGGCGAATCGATGTGGTTGATGCAACGTAGAACACCTTCGGCCGTGCGGCCCAAACCCCAGTGATTTTCTAGCCCCAAGACGACGCCACATTTCTCTGCGGTCGGCAAGCACTTCTCCAGCCCTTCGTAGACCCAGTCGAATCCTTGATCTTCGGTGTAGCCTTCCAAGATAGGTTCGATGCCTTTGTTGGCCATCAATTCGTCGAAGCTTCCCGAGGTCCCCCACCTTCCCGTGTTGACGCGAATGGTTGGGATTCCCATTGCGTAGGCAAGTTCGATGCACTTGATGGTGTGATCGACGTTCTCTTGCCGTTCATCCGCGTCAGGTTTGACGAATGATTGATGTGTAGAGAAACCGCAGAGATCAAGTCCGTAGCGAAAGGCTCGTTGTTTGATTTTTTGCAACATCGCATTGGAAGTGTCTTCCATCTGCACATGCAAGATTTCGACACCATCAAAACCAGCTTCCGCAGCCAAGTCGATGCACTCCAGAATCGTCAGCTTGCTGTCATCGCGATAACGCCAGTACGAGTAGGTCGAAACAGCAATCGGGTTCGACGATTTCTTGGTCGCAACCGATGGTTCATCAGCCTTAGAACTGCTGCCGATTATTGATCCTCCCAACGCTGCGGCAGCCGAAATCCCTAAACCTTGTTGCAGCAGTGTGCGGCGAGAAGTCCGAATCGGTTTGGCTGCCATCTTTTGTTTCCAACGAAAGTGTGTCTGGTAGTGAACTCAGATATCTTAGTGTCTACGAACGCGGGATATGGCAACGGCATGTGCAGAACCTGTTGCGATGCGGAGAACATGAAAAAACCCAAATCGTTTGATGCGGGTGCCGCAAAAGCAGGTACATCGTCGTACGTTACTTGTACCGAAGTTGGGCGGTGGCAATTGTGTCAGCCGATGCGATCACACGTATCCAGTAGGCATTGAAGCCATCTGGAAAACGATGCTCTAGCGTTTTGCCAGGAGCCAAGTTGAAGTCGCGATACAGCTTCCAGCCACCGTAGCCAGTGATGTCGACCTGTACAGAAACACTCAGCGTTTCCTCGGTCTGATGCGAAAGAAAGAGCGTCTTCTTGTCGTACCCATTCATCAAGTACGGATCCGACGCAGCGCCA
>CAYUGI010000264.1:4869-8923 GCA_964444105.1 uncultured Pirellulaceae bacterium | reverse complement strand
GCACAGTTCGCCCGCGCTGCACAGTTCGCCCGCGATACACAGTTCGCCCGCGCTGCACAGTTCGCCCGCACTGGCCAGTCAACCCGCGACGCAAGATCCAAACGACGTGACCGCACCGCGTGGCAACTACAAGCAACCACTCATCAATCAACAGCCAACCACAACCGACGCCCCCGCCTCTCAGACGCTCGCTGTCCCATCGATCAACCGAGCCCCCAATTTAGCGACTCATGGAATCGCATCGCATGGCGCAGCATCACATGGACCGATGGGTCGCTTCTTGGACTCGTACCGCGTCCGGGCAAGCGAAACGACTGACGACACTTCAATCGCAATCGTCGACCCGCAAGCCATGTTTGCTCAGTCCGATTCCGCTGATCGTCAACTGCCAAACGCAGGCCTTGCAGATTTCGATATGTGGTGGGAACCACAAATGAATCGCCCAATCGGCTTTACCCCCCAATCACTCAGCGTCGATGTCGGCACACTAACGCAAACGGCTCTCGTGTCATCACCATACGTGCGCGGGCTACTGACCAAGCCACATATCCGGCGCTCGGACATCGTGATTGCCGATGCTGAATTCGACCCAACCGTGTTCCTGGAAGGGCGATTCACGGACACGAGCGATCCGGTCGGCAGCGCGCTGACGACCGGTGACAACTCGGATCGTTTTCGCGACGAAACATTCACCGCAAACGGTGGCGTCCGCAAAAAGACTCGCAAAGGCGCTGAACTCGAACTGGCTCAGCGCGGCGGATTCCAGGAAAACAACTCGACCTTCTTGGATCCCAATCCACAAGGGACAACCCGGCTGGAATTCAATTTTACTCAGCCTCTGATGCGAGACCGCGGTTGTGCGGTCAACAACATCCGTATTTTGCTGGCACAGCTTGACCTGCAAGTCAACAAGGCCGAAGTACGCGGCGACTTGGAAGACCATTTGATCGCAGTGACCCGCGCCTACTGGGATCTCTATCAAGCTCGCGCTCAGTGGTTGCAACGAAAACGACTGCTCGATCGCGCACAACATTTGCACGGCATCCTAGAAGCCCGGCATGCCGTCGATTCCCATCAACGACAAATCCTCCGTGCTCGTGCCGCGCTAACGACTCGAAAATCCGACCTAGTGCGGATCACCACCCGAATTCGTGACGCACAATCGCGTCTCCGACTGCTAACCGGAAGCGAGCAATTGACACAGTTGCAACAGCTTGAACTAACGCCACAGGACCAACCGCTCAAATCGCCCGTCGATGTTTCGACGCGGCAGAGTGTGATCACGGCGTTGGACAATCGAACCGACATCACGCGTGCGATTCGGCGCATCCAAGCGGTGTCCGCGCGAGTCGGCGTTGCGCGCAACCAAGTGCTACCGCGACTGGACTTGCTGCTTGGCACTTACGTATCAGGGCTGGATGACAACCGCAACACGTTTGGTGCTTGGGCAAACCAGTTCAGTGAAGGTCGCCCAACGTACTGGGCAGGTCTTTCTTACGAGCTTCCCGTTGGTAATCGAGCCAGCAAAGCAAGACTGAATCGCAATCGCTGGGAAATGAGCCAGGTGATGCACGAGTTTCAACAGGCGACCGAAGTAGCCTTTACCGAGGTCGAAGTCGCAGTGCGCGAGACAAGAACCGCTTACAACTTGATGGTCGCCAAAAAGCAGTCGATCGACGCGGCAGCCAACGAAGTCAATTTTTTGCAACAGCGTTGGGAATTGCTACCCGATCCCAACGAATCGGCCGTGCTGCTGATCGAAGATCTACTTGAGGCACAAGAGCGACTAGCAGACGAAGAGCAGGCGTTTGTCACCGCGCAGGTCGCCTATGCGATGTCGTGGATTCAATTGCGAAAAGTAACCGGGGTCTTGCTGCGTTTCGATGTCTCCGATGACGCACCAGCGATGGGGCAAACACAAGCCTCGGAAAACGCAACGACGAACCAAGACGTCGTACCTGACCCTGAGCCCATCGTAGAAGACATTCCCGAAGACGACATTCCGCATGTGACTCAAAATGCACCACGTTACGAGCCACCTTCTATGCCCGCAATGGAATCACGTGCCAACGAAAAACTTCCTTCGGTTCAGGCATCTCCCGCAAGCTACTCGAACGGTGCTGGATTTCGATTGCAGGATTCGATGCGATGATCGCAACCGCCAAACGACTGCTAAACCCGCCCCGGCGATGGAAAAGCCATTCCAACCAGATCGGCGTCACGCAGCACGATCGCACAGACCGCAAATCGACCGCCACACGAAAGCGGGAGCTGATTCAACGTGAAGATTGGATCACCGAGATATTGGTCGATGCGAAATCGTTAGCCGACAAGATCGCATCATCCGAGGCAGGCTCACTTGGTCAGCATACCAATCAGCTCCGGCATTTCCGGCTTAGCGGAACCCCACTGGCGGATCGCCAGCTACTAACGCTTGCTGCGGCCGCCGTTGTCCGCGCGGTAAACGAAACGCTCGGGCTGACCCTGTTCGATATGCAAATCCGGGCTGGACTGATTGTCAGCTTGGGCGCTGTGGCAGAAATGCAAACGGGCGAGGGAAAGACACTTTCAGGAATCCTACCCGCCTACCTACATAGCCTGACCGGTCGAGGTGTGCACGTTGCGACCACCAATGAGTATCTAGCAGGTCGTGACTTCGAAAAACTGTCGCCTGTATTCGATTCGCTGGGTGTTCGTGCGGGCATCCTGCGAAGTGACGCGACGCTTGAAGAATCACAATCCAGCTACGCTGCCGATGTGACGTTTGGTACCGGGCACGCTTTCGGTTTTGACTATCTGCGCGATCAAGTCACGCGTGGCCAAGCACATTCGCAACGGGTTGGTGCGATCACCCTCTCGCGTGTCAGTGACCTTTCGCAACACAGCCGTTTGCGTCAGCGTGGATTGCACTGCGCGATTGTTGACGAAATCGACCACGTTTTGATCGATGACGCAGTCTCCCCATTGGTACTCAGTCATGCGGAATCCGGCGAGGCAGCCGACGCTGAAATTCACCAAGCGGCGAAGAGACTGGCATCTTTACTGCGACAGAATCACGACTTCAACCTGGACGCGGGACGCCGCAATATCGCTTTGACTGACGCTGGCTTTGATTTGGTCTATGGCGACGGTGATACAGCCATTCACGAACAGCTTTTACGACCATGGCACGAGTATGTTGTGCTGGCGTTGACCGCGCGGCACATCATGCAACGTGACACCCAGTACGTCATCCGTGATGACGAAGTACAGATCGTCGATGCGTCTACCGGACGCATTTTCGCAGATCGCAGCTGGTCAGAAGGGTTGCATCAAGCCGTTCAGGCGGCCGAAGGTGTAACGATTCGCCCCGAGTCACAGCCGATCGCAAAAATCACGCGTCAGCGTTTTTACCGGTACTACAAAAACCTGGGTGGGATGACGGGAACGGCCACCGATTGCCAACAAGAATTCGCAAGCGTCTATGGATTGCCCATCGCGGTCGTCCCAACACGTAAGCCGTCGCGTCGTATCGTTCACAATGATGTTATCACCTCAGCTGAAAGCGACAAGTTCCGCGCCATCGCGCGGGACGCACGGGAAATCCATCAAACGGGAAGGCCCGTTTTGATCGGCACATTGGACATTGCACAGAGTATTCGGATCGCCGAAGAGCTTCGCGCCTGCGGATTGGCTTTCGACCTGCTAAACGGAATGCAAGATGCCGACGAAGCCACGATCATCGCCAAAGCAGGGCACGCCGGCGCGATAACGCTCGCGACGAATATGGCCGGACGAGGCACCGACATCCAACTAGACGAGCAGTCAGACCGTTTGGGCGGCTTGCATGTGATCGTGGCAGAACGACACCCGCTTGCACGCGTCGATCGACAGCTAGTGGGCCGATGCGCGCGCTGTGGAGACCCCGGATCAGCAGTCGCCTATCTTTCACCGGACGACACACTCGCGTCAAAAATTGCCCCCTGGGTTGGCAAGTCGATGCGAAGAAAACTCGACTCAACGCGAACCGTTGAACCGACCGCAGGAACATCGACCGCAGGAACATCGACCGCAG
>CAYUGI010000264.1:3436-4769 GCA_964444105.1 uncultured Pirellulaceae bacterium | reverse complement strand
CAGCAAAATTGCATTCCAGCTCGTTTGCAAATGCTCAACAAACACAACAGAAAACGGAAACGGCAAAACGAATGCAGCTTCTGCAATTCGATTTGGACCAAGAAACAATGCGGCATCATTCAACCACGTCCACTTCAACGAGTGGCCGGTGCCAATTGTAATGCCACACCCTTCGATCAAGCATGCTGGAACGCAAATCATGTTCAATCAAATCAAACACCAAGCCCCACTGGCAACTCTGCTCGCGATCTGCGTGGCTGGCTTACAGTCGTCCGCTGCGATTGGCGGAACGATCGAGAGTTTTCTTGAGCCGCTGCATCGCGTCGCGGTCCCCGCTGCGGAAATTGGTGTGCTTGGCGACGTGGCCGTGGTCGAGGGAGATCAGGTTTCCAAGAACCAAGTGGTCGCTCGCTTGGACGACTCCGTCCTACAAGCGTCCGCCCAAGTTGCAAAATCGGCCATGGAATCGACGGGGACGATTCTGGCAGCCGAATCAGAAAACGAATCGCGACTGAATCAACTGGAAAGCTACAAGCAGCTGCGTGAGCAGGGAAACGCCTCGCCACGAGAGTATGAACGAGCCGTCAGCGAGCAGGCCAAAGCCGCAGCCAGGTTACAGGCCGCCAAAGAAGACCAACAACTGCGCAGGCTGGAATACGAACGCGTCCAGGCTCAGATCGCGCAGCGACAAATCAAGTCGCCGATACGTGGCCATGTCGTTGTGATTGACAAAGAAGCCGGCGAGTTCGTGTCGCCTACCGATCCCGTCGTCATGCACATCGTGCAAATCGACACGTTAAAGGCCGTCTTCTCAGTCCCTCGCTCGGCTGCGGTTGATATTGCCGTTGGGCAGAGTGTTGACTTGAGCGTTGGATACGAAGCAATCAAAGCAGTAGGCACCGTTGATTTCGTCTCGCCCATTGCTGACCCGCAAAGTGGCACCGTCCGCGTGAAAATTCGCATTGCCAATACCGATCGCAAACTTCAAAGCGGTTCATCATGCCGATGGAACTTGGCGAATTATGAATCGACCGATCGCATCACAAATTCGACCGCCGCCTCCAAACGATAAATGGCATTCTGCTGCCAAGGAAGCTCTCGCTGGACGGCAACCGCTGAAAAAACCGACATCCCATGCTTGATCCATCGATATTGATTGGTGCATCGAAGATTCCGACGACGATCGGTGTCGGCAGTGGTGATACGGCTGATCTTGACGCAGTGAAAGCACGCTTAGCGGACGACCCTAACCAGAAACATGCAGACCTAAAGCACCGTGGCGACCTACAACACCGTGACGCCCAAGGACACCGTGACGACCAAGGACACCGTG
>CAYUGI010000264.1:0-3336 GCA_964444105.1 uncultured Pirellulaceae bacterium | reverse complement strand
CGCCGCGCAGCTCCAGGCAAGCGCCGCGCAGCTCCAGGCAAGCGCCGCGCAGCTCAAGGCAAGCGCCGTGGGATTAGCCAACAAGCTGCGAACACTACAAGAAAACCAGCCCAGCGAATTGGAGTCGATCGTTCGCAAGCTCACCTCTGCCGGTTTTCTTAAACAGCGACGCGTTGGTTTGACCGTTGCCGTCCTGATCATGGCGGCGATGTTCGTGCCCGTTCCCTACAAAGTCCGGGCGACCTGTGAACTACAGCCCGTCCAGCGCCGCGTGATTGCCGCCACTTTGGATGGCCCTTTGAAATCTGTTCATGTCCGTCCGGGTGACAACGTACAAGCGGGCGACATTCTGGCAACGATCGATCCGCGAGAAGTTGATTTTCAGCTAGCGGCTTTGGACGCAGAACTTCGCGGTGCCATTTCGCAGCAGAAAGGCCTGATCGCAAAGCACGACATCGGCGGTGGCGAAGTCGCAGGGTTGGAAGCTAAAAAACTTCAATTCCAACATGAACTACTGAGCCATCGAAGGCAGAATTTGGAGATTCGATCACCGCTGACGGGCATGGTTGTTACCGGCGATTTGAAACCATCCGTCGGATCACCGGTCGGAAAAGGTGATCCGCTGTTCCAGGTAGCACCCTTGGAAGAAATGGTCGTGGAGATCGCGATTCCCGAAAGTGATTTCGCACATGTTCGCCGCAACATGACAACCGCCATCCGCCTGGACGCAGTTCCGACACAACTCTTTCATGGAAACATCCGCTACGTTCACCCCAGCGCGGAGTTGATCGACGGGGAAAATGTGTTTGTCGCCGAAGTCTCGCTTGGCAATCCAGACGGCGTGCTCAGACCAGGGATGCGTGGTCAAGCTCGCGTGACAAGCGATCGACACACCATGGGGTGGAACCTGTTTCATCGTGCCTATCACGCCATTTGCACAACGCTAGGGTGGTGACAGATGCTGCCTCGCGACGAAAACACTATCGATCCGAATCAGCAAAAGCTACGACTTGCGGGCGATGTCGCTGTATGGCCTGTCCGCGAGCGTGGCGAATTGGTCTATCGACTGGAGATCCCGTCGCTGCACAAGTTCTATCGTGTTGGCTACGAAGAATACGTTTTGATTTCGTTGCTAGACGGACAGACAACTCTTCCACAGGCCTGCGGCTTGGCGGCAGCAAAACGAAAGCACCGCGCCCCGACGACCCAACAAGCCGTCGAAATCGCTCAGTGGCTGGTGCAAAATGAACTCGCTCATCCAAGTGGTTCACCGGCACCGGTTCGCCAACTGACACAAAAAAGGTCGCAAGAAAAGACACTCGGCTGGCTCAGCAAACTGAATCCGTTCTGGATGAAGATTCCCCTGGCCCGCTCTTCACCCAAGCGGCCCACGTCACTCGTCGATTCAGCGGCTGACGGACTGAAGTTTCTGTTTTCCACCTGGGCAGTTTGCCTTGGCTGCCTTGTGATTTTTGCAGGGCTACTAGGACTGATCGCCAACTGGAGCGAGATAGCTTCGACGGCGACGTCAGTGGTTAGTCCCAGCAATTGGATCTGGCTTCTCTTGACATGGGTCATGCTCAAAGTGATTCACGAATGGGGACACGCAGCGGCATGCCGCTGGCATGGCGGCAACATCAGTGAAGCGGGAATCGTGTTAGTGCTGTTCGCACCGTTGGCGTATGTGGACGTCAGCAGTTGCTGGCGAATCAATTCGCGATGGCGACGAATCGGTATTTCGGCCGCCGGGATGTACGTCGAATGGATCATCGCTGCGATCGGTATTTTGCTGCTCAGTCAGACCGATTCACCATCAACGGCCCAAGTCCTACAAAACTTGATTTTTGCCGCCGGCATATCAACTCTGCTGTTCAACGCCAACGTACTAATGCGGTTCGACGGCTATTTCATTCTGGCAGACTTGATTGACGTCCCAAATTTCTATGCCGAATCAATGAGCGAATTACGGCGACTGATAAAGCGTCACGCCTTTGGGCTATCCGTCCCCCCAGGCAATTTCGTTGGCTGGCGAATCGCGACGCTGCGATTCTACGGCGTCGCGGCGATCATTTGGAAAGTGCTGATCTGCTTCACGCTTGGCATGGCCGCGGCGACCATGTTCTCAGGGGCGGGTTTGGTGCTTAGCTTCCTTGGTGCGGCGATGTGGCTTGGAAATCCTGCCAAACAATTTGCACTGTTTTTGCGTCAGACAAGTTCACGCGACCTTGCGTGTTGCGTCCGTGGCTGCGGGGTGCTTAGTATTACAACGGCGATGGCGTTTGCCGTGATCTTCTTCGCACCGATGCCAACATCAGTGCGAACCCCAGCAGTGGTGCGATTCGTTCCTGATTCAATCGTGCGAAGTGCAGCCGACGGGTTCATCCGCCGTGTCCACGTCAGCGATCAAGCGAACGTGAACCAAGGCGATGTCTTAGTGGAACTGGAGAATCCCGAACTTCGTCAACGCTTGGTCAGCTTAGAAACTCAGCTAGCACAAAATACGATCCATCGTCGCGGTGCGCAGCAGGCGAGCGACGCTTCGCTAGGACAAGTCCTTCGTGAACGAGCCGATTCGCTGAACAAGCAAATTGCAAGTGTGCAAACGCAAGTCGATGCATTACGTCTGGTGGCAAACCGAAGCGGCCAGGTGCATGCTCGAAACTTAAAGCAGCGAGTTGGCACCATGGTCCAAGATGGTGACGAGCTTTTCACGATCGCCCAGGATCATCAAAAAGAGATCCTTGCGATCGTCCATCAGGACCATGTCCGCGTCGCGCGGCGGAGCGTCGGAAAATCAGTGCCCCTACGAACGGCGAGTTTCCGTAAGATCGCAGGAACGGTCGATCTTGTCGAACCGCTCGCAAAAGTGCATCTCGATGCTCCGTCACTTTCGGCGATTCACGGTGGACCGCTGGCCGTTCGCCCAAGGTCTTCCCAAAACGACTCGGACGCTCGTCACGGGCAACTATTGCAGCCTCATTTCAGTTCGCGAATCTCGATCGACCCTCAGACCGCAAGGTCGCTTCCCGCTGGCATGCGTTTAAACGCATCGATGGGCTACCGCACCGATTCGATCGCCACGCGTCTGCGTGTAGCGATCACCCGGCTCTGGCAAGCAAAATCAACCAAACAATAGCCATTTCCGTGCTGCACGATCGGATTCATCGCACGTCTCGCAGCCACACGTCTCGTAGCCAACCAAAGCCCGCTGCATCTAGGCAACCATCCACTTCACTCGCCCTCCGCGAGAGTCGGACGCAGCATCCGACTTCCTAGACTTTACTCTCCCTCCGGGCAACGCCGTAGCGGATTTCTAACCGGCGATTAACACATTTG
>CAYUGI010000263.1:0-8950 GCA_964444105.1 uncultured Pirellulaceae bacterium | reverse complement strand
GGCACGCGACCGACAGCATACTGGAATGACTTGGGATCTTCGTCTCGACGCGTGACGACCCATGCTTTGGTGGGGCTGGCGTCCAGGTCACCGAATGCCGCGAAAGTATTCTCGCGAAGCTCTTCGTAGCTTGGAATAGGCCCATCAGGACCTCCGAATCCTGGGCCAATGCCCATCGGCCAACGCTGGGGCTCGAAATTGATGATGTACAAGTACTGGTCGGTGCGAATCGCACGCTGCGGAAACGGTTTATTTCCAGTACGTGCCGCACCAACATGGCGTTCTCTTCCGGTGAAAACGACATCACGCGTCGGATCAACCAGTCCCTCTGCTTCGCTTTGCAAAACATTCACCAATGACTTCGCCGTCATGTTGTCAGGAGCATCAACGCCTCCGATCTCAAGGAACGTCGGCGCGAGATCCGGCAACGACACGAAATCCTCGACAACTCGGCCCGTCTTCTTGATACCGCCCGGCCAACGAATTGCCAGCGGAACTTTGGTGCCAAAATCGTACAAGTGACATTTGCCTCGCGTGACGCCTGGCACACCGTGGTCACCGCTAACGACAAGAATCGTGTTGTCGTATTGCCCCACTCGTTTTAGTTCTTCGATGATCACTCCAAGTCCTGCGTCGAACGCGGCTGCTTCGCCCAGGTAGTCAGCGAAGTCTTCCCGAACGACCTCGACATCGGGAAGAAATTCCGGCAGCTTCCCTCTTAGCGAATCTGGGTCGATGCCCCAAAGTTCTTTGCCGCTGCCGGCGATCCATTTTCGGTGAACGTTGGTGGGTCCAAACCAATAACAAAACGGTTTGCCCTCATCGACTTTCGCATCACCATCTGCGTCAATGAACGATCGGATATTGCCACGAACTTCCTCAAGCAACTTTTCCTTGGCTGCCTCGCGATCGTCTGCCTTC
Source organism: uncultured Pirellulaceae bacterium (assembly GCA_964444105.1). Lineage (GTDB taxonomy): Bacteria > Planctomycetota > Planctomycetia > Pirellulales > Pirellulaceae > K23-9. The sequence continues at coordinate 8,029 of CAYUGI010000263.1, read as the reverse complement.
ATTGCGTTTTGCGAAAAGCCATTGAACTTGGTTCCTGCCGAATTGAACGCCGTGCGTTTGTCACCATGCGGAGCATTAGCGGGTGTTCCCGGCGACCATACCTTATAGGTATGCCCGATTCGATAACCGCTTTCTTCTAGCAGAAGCGGATAGCTAGGAATCGACAGGTCCCAGATCGCGCCTTGCAAAATTGATGCGCGTCCACACCGCCAAAAGTGTTGTCCCGAAAGCAAGGAGCTGCGACACGGCGTGCACGACGGGGCGCTGACAAAAGCGCGAGTAAATAGGACGCCTTCGCTGGCGACCTGATCGAAGTTTGGCGTTTTGGCTGCGTCACTGATACCGCCAGGCGAGAGCTTGGCGTAAGCACTCGCGTACTGACCCCAATCGTCAGCGAACGCCATCACGATATTCGGCCGGTCAGCTGCCGATAATGATCCCGACCAAAGAGCCAAGGAGCCCAACACAAAACAAGCAGCTAGTATTCGGTGCATCTGTCATTCGCCAAATCAAAAAGGAATAGATCAGGCCGCATTGTAGTCCCGCGAGACCCGTTCTTGGGCGGATACCCTGTTAGGACGTGTCAGGACTACTAAGATACTGATTCTCAATTTGCCAAAGGATACCAGCCCGATATGACTGAAGAATCCGGTGACGAACCGAAACGCCCCGTGCCGCTTTCGCCCAACGCTCGGCGGATCTTGGGTGTCTTGGTCGAAAAGGCCAAAACGACGCCTGACAACTATCCGCTGACTTTGGCATCGCTCGTTAGCGGCTGCAATCAAAAGTCTAATCGTGATCCCAAAATGGACTTGGACGACGAAGACGCACTTTTAGCTTTGGATGAACTTCGCGGATTGGGTGCGTCGCGGGAAGTTCAAGGAAGCGGCCGAGCGACTAAGTACCGCCACGCGGCTTACGAATGGTTGGGCGTCGAAAGTCCTGGTGCGGCGGTCATGACGGAACTACTGCTGCGCGGTCCGCAAACCATCGGCGAGCTACGTACGCGAGCATCGCGGATGTATGCTCTGAGCGACTTGAATGCTGCGAAGGCTGTTGTGGAAGAGTTGTTGGAAAAGGACCTCGTCCAAGCTGTCTCTCCACCCGGTCGTGGGCAGGTCTTCGCCCACAAGTTGTATCCGCCCGACGAACAACAATACTTGCAAGCGAAGGTCGAAAAACGGGCTTCGGTCAGTACTGCAGCTCCCAAGGAATCGCAAACCAAGGTTGACCAACTGATCCAGCGGTTGGAGACGGTCACCGAGCGAATCGACCAGCTGGAGAACCGTATTAAAGAGCTTGAATCGTAGATCGCTGCTACGACGCTCCGCAAATCGTGGTCGCGGCGTGACGAAAACACTACCTGCTGGATCCCGCCGCGGAGCGTCGCGACAACAAGGAAAACCGTTGATCTATCTCGACAATAATGCGACGACCGCGATTGATCCTCGCGTGATTGACGTGATGACTGAGGTATTGGCTGCTGGACCGGCCAACGCATCCAGCCTTCACGCAATCGGTCGCGCCGCACATGGAAGGATTGAAGAATCACTGGAAGTCATCGCGCGAGCACTACAGACTGACTTTTCACTTCCCGGTGGACCACGACTAATCTTTACCAGCGGTGGAACTGAGTCGAACAATTTGGCGCTCGCTGGTTTGGGTGATCCGTCCGCACCACTGGTTACCAGCCGAATTGAACACCCCAGCATTTTGGCGATGGCGCAAGCACAAGCGGCCGCTGGTCGCGAAGTACGCTACTTAGACGTCGACCAAAACGGTGCCGCCTTGATCGACCAACTTGATGATTTGATCTCCACCGGTGATCAGAAGGCGGCGTTGGTTTCACTGATGTCGGCGAACAACGAAACCGGCGTGATTCAAGACGTGGCCGCTGCTGCAACGATCTGTCGCGGGCATGGTGTTCCGCTTCACGTGGACGCCACGCAGTCGATTGGCAAACTGCCATTTTCGCTTTCGCAAACCGGCGCGGATGCTGTGACGTTTACGGCTCACAAATTTCACGGACCCTCTGGCGTCGGGGCACTTTGGTTGAGTGGTGGTGTGAAATTGAATCCGATTCTGCACGGCGGCGAGCAGCAACTCGAGAGTCGACCCGGCACTGAACCAATCGCACTGATTGTGGCGATGGCGGAAGCGTTGCGGATCAGCACCGAGTCGGGTGATTCTGATGTCCTGCAGATGGAGTCCCAGGTGAAACTACTGCGCGACCGTTTGGAAAGCACGCTGGTAGATCGTTTTGGTGACCTAGTCATTCATGGTCGGCAGGCCTCTCGGTTGCCAGGTACGACGTGCGTGTCTTTTCCTGGTTCGGATCGCCAGTCGATGCTAATGGCCCTGGATATGGCGGGAATTGCGTGCAGCAGCGGATCCGCGTGCAGCAGTGGCAGTAGCCCTCCCAGCCACGTTCTCCAAGCAATGGGGGTGTCGGATTCGCTGGTAGAATCTGCTCTCCGATTTGGAGTGTCCAAGTTTTCCACACCGACCGATATTGACGAGTCTATCGAACGTATCTCGAATGTTTACAACAAGTTAAGGTCGTAAGATTTGTGGATAACTTTGCTAGAAAACACTGGACGAGCCGTGTTTTCCCGTACAATGCTGGCTTCTCACCAGAGTTCCTATCTTACCGTTTCGTCAGCTCACCACCGAACGACCTAACCGTCGCTTGCTCGCGCTACAATGATCGCCACTCAGCCAACCGTCACGTCGTTTCCCTTGGAGCGGCCACTTCTCCGCGCAAGGTGGCGCGACACTCTGGCTGGGAACAATCCAACGTTACCGTTCTTTGTTGCCGGTGATGAAAATCGATTGGTAACATCGGTCTGTCAAAAAGAGTCGGCTCTGTTTGAGCTAGGCAATCCGGTTTTGTTAATCGGACCATCCGGTTGTGGCAAGACTTCGTTGGCGTTGCATCTGGCCGCTAAACAAGTCATCTCGATGGGACAAGTGCAGCAAGTTGGTGCTGTCAAATATCTTCCTGCCGTCGATTTCGCTCGCGGTTTTGCCGAAGCTTCTGCTGCGGATGACATGCCTCCGTTTCGCGCGGAGATTGACGACGCTCCTGTATTGGTGATTGATGATTTACATTTGATCGCCGACAAAGCATCAGCCCAAGAAGAGATCGCCTCCCGGATTGATACTCGCACCGATGCGATGCGGCCAACTTTGATAACTTGCCGTCGTTTACCGCCTGAGATCCGTACCTTTCGACCTCGTTTGGTTAGTCGCACGCTTCACGGTTTGACGTTACCGATCCACGTTCCCAAAGGTGAATCGCGGCGCTTGATTTTGCGTGAGTTGGCGATGATCCACGACGTTACTTTGGATGAGTCCCTGCTGAGTCGGCTAGACGACGGTTTGGATGACAAACTTCCTGTTCGTGGCTTGGACGCGGCTGTGAAGCAGCTGTCACTTTGGTGCCGAATGAATGATGCTTCGACCAGCGAAGCTGCCATTCAAAGCGCTATCGATGGCACAAGCCGAGGTGACGATCTATCTTTAGCCAAAATCTGCCGCGTCGTTGCGCGCCGGTCGGGCTTAAAGACGGCTGATCTGCGAAGTAGCTCGCGGAAACAGTCTGTCGTCCGTGCTCGGTCGCTGGCGATGCTCATTGGACGCCGCCAAACGACCAATAGCTTGGATCAGATTGGCAAGTACTTTGGTGGTCGCGATCATTCGACCGTCCTGCATGCGATCCGCAAGACGGAAGCGTTAATTGAGAGCGATGCTGACTTGCACCAGACTTTGAGTGACGTGTCAGAAAAACTCTTCGACTGATTCGCGTGGAAAAGTGCTCTTTTTTCTTTGTGGATAACTCGTTCACTGTTGGTCGCGTTGCTGTGATGCAACGATGTTCGCCAACAAGCCATGCCGATTGACGCGGTATTTCGTTGTCTATAAGTGCACCTCTTTCACACCGAAACAATGCTAACAACGGACCACTTATCCACACTGGTTATGGGTGCCTAAGTGGTTTCTATAAAAGAGTTTCTGTCTCGCAATAGGAGGTTACGAACAACATCTTTCGTTGGGTTACGAATACGACGTTTTATAAATATTACTTAGTCTTTTACATCCACTCCATTGCTGCTTTCGGTCGCTGACTTAACCCCGTGCATTGGAACCCATCTGTCGGTACAACATGCAGGCAGATCGCAACGTATCAAACCCACTATTTTAGATACCACCGTTTCCGAGTTTCGGCTGAATGAAAATCTCCTGCCAACGCGAAGCACTCACCAGCGCCTTTGCTCTTGCTGCCAGCATTGCCCCGGCTCGTTCGCCAAAGGAAATCCTTCAAAACGTGAAAATCACCGCTTCAGGTGGAAAACTCACGTTGACGGCGACGGATATGGAAGTGGGGATTCGACTGGATCTGATCGAAGGTGTGGAGGTTGAAACCGAGGGCACAGCACTGCTGCCGGTTCAGCGAACCATGGCGATCTTGCGGGAGAACAACGACGAAACGCTGTCGTTCGAGACAGATGATTCGGGGATCAAAGTCACTGGATCGCGGAGTAAGTTCAAGCTCCCGGGTAATAACCCAGATGAATTTCCTAACGTCGATGGATTTGACGAGGCGAAGTATCACGTCCTGCCCACGCGACTTTTTCGTTCGATGGTCAAGCGAACAGTTTTTGCCACCGACAGTGAAAGTAGCCGCTATGCCTTGGGCGGAGTTCTTTTGGAGTTGGAAGGCGAGAGTGTGATCGCGGTTGGCACAGATGGCCGTCGGCTAGCACGGATGGAAGGTACCGGCGAATCGGTCGGCGAGCATGCCACGACGGGCACGAGTACGATTGTTCCCACGCGTGCGATCCAACTGATGGAACGTGCTCTGGATGACAAAGACGAGACGGTCGATGTCGCTGCCAGGAACAATGACCTGCTATTGAGAACGTCCAAGGCAGTGATTTATTCACGACTGGTCGAAGGCCGTTATCCAAATTGGCGACAGGTTTTCCCATCACGTGAAGAGGCCATTCAGTTGGACATGACGGTGGGTCCGTTGTTTGCGGCACTACGCCAAGCGGCCATCGTGACAGACCACGAAAGCCGGGGAATCGATTTCACATTTGCCGATGGCACGTTGAAGCTGGAAGCGAGTACCGCAGACATTGGTGAGTCGCAAATCGAACTTCCAATCGCCTACGACGGCGACCCGATCACGTTGACGATGGACCATCGTTACGTAGCCGATTTTTGCAAAGTGTTGGATAACGAATCGACGTTCATCATGGAAATCGAATCGGGGGCGGCACCAGCTCTTCTAAGCACCGACGATGGCTATGGCTACGTCATCATGCCAATGGCTCGCGATCGATAAGAGTGTTAGCACACGCTGGCGTCCGGCCTTTAAGACAAAACCGCCAAGTGAGTGAACCGCCGCCCAGGTTAAAACCGTCTTAACTTAAAGAGAGTATCTCTCTATTCGGTCTCGATATCCCCGTCGATATCCCCGTCGATGTCCCCGTCGACTTCTTTTTCGACGACCATGACGTTGGAGGACAAGTCATCCAATGTCCGCTCTTCCAGGGACTGCTCCTCGGGGCCACCAGTTTCGATGCGAGCTTCTTCGATCAGTTCGCCGCTACGCTTGGGTAGTTTTCCGATCATGCACAACGGTTCGCCGGGGCTGATCGCGGGTAGCGTTGTCATGCCCAGTATCACGCCGTTAAACGGTGCGACCAAAACAGATTGTTCGGTTCCCAGCAGGTCGGTGTTGCTGGCGAGGGGCTGGTCCTTTTCGACGATCTGACCCGGCTGGACATGGAATTGAAGAAAACCGCCACGGTCAGCGCGGATCCATTTGGTTTGCTTGATGACGATTTGTTTCTCGGGCGTTTCGATTTCTCCATCGATCATGTTCAGTGATATCAACACATTGTGGATACCGCGAACGGCGGTCTGAACGATAGCGGGTTCGACTTTCCAGACTTCGCCACCCTCCATCACAATCGTTGAGCAGCCCACCTTGCAGGCTTCTTGCCGGAATGCACCGTCAGGACCGGGGGAGTCCAAAATGAATTCGCTACCGAAAGCGAACGCCAAATCACGTGCCAGTGGGTTGCTGCAATCGGCGCGAATGTTTGGGTAATTCGTTCGACGAATCGAAGCGGTGTGTAGATCAATTCCAAAGTCAGATCGCGTTACTATTTCGTGAAAGATCTGATGCGCCATCCGGCCGGCCAGCGAACCACTCTTGGATCCAGGAAAGCAGCGGTTCAAATCACGACGATCAGGGAGATAACGGCTATGCCGATCAAAGGCCAGTAGGTTAAGGATCGGCACGAGTATCAAAGCACCGCGTTTTAGCTGAAACTCATCGTCACAAATCAACTGACGAATAGCGCCGGTGCCGTTGAGTTCGTCGCCGTGTAACGCCGCTGTGATGAAAACAACCGGTCCCTCTTCCTTGGCTCGCTGAATCTGAATTGGAATACGCAGCGAGATGCCACTGTACGATTCGCTAACAGCGAGCCGAACATTGGAAGTCTTGCCCGCGGGAACGGGTTGTCCCTGCCAGGTGTCGATAGGAGTTTTCTTGCGACTGGAAAACATAGATGGCGTTAGTTTCCGGGGCGACAGTTGTCACCCGATTGAACAAAGAGAGGAAGCGAGCTCAAGCAGTCGTTTCCGTGTGAACATCGGTGGAAAGCACTTTTACTTGAGGACGTCGTTTACGTTGGGTCCGGTCAGGTACCATTGCACGCATTACTTCCATCTTACCAAAGCACAGCAGACGGTCCTCCGGTTCGAGCGTACGTTTTAGCCGGGGATTCGGAATAACGGTGGTACCGCGGTAGAGCGTCAGCACGTTGATATCCAATTCGGGCAAACCGGCTTCATCAATCGTCTTACCAATGAACTTCGATCCAGCAGGGATATGAATCTCGGTGACACCGTATCCGCGACTGACGGTAAGCCGCTGACGTAGGTCGATCTCAGGGAAGTCGACTTGCGCGGCTACATAGTCGACGATGGCTCCGGCGATATCCAGCTGAGTGCAGTTTTCAATGCCTTCTAATCCTGGTGACGAATTCACTTCCATCACTTGTGGACCCTCTTTGGTTTCCAGCATGTCCACGCCGGCGACGCGTAGGCCCATGATTTGGGCGCAACGCACAGCGGTTTCACAATAGGTTTCGTCCAAGATCACTCGTTCGGCAATCGCGCCACGATGGACATTGCTGCGGAATTCTCTGCCTTGTGCGGTCCTTCGCATCGCAGCGACCACGCGATCACCGACCACAAACGCACGAATGTCACGACCTCGGCTCTCGGCAACAAACTTTTGGATCAGGACGTTTTGTTTTGTGCTTTGAAGTGTTTGGATGATTGCCTCAGCAGACTCGACCGTTTCAGCCAAGATCACTCCAACGCCTTGGGTGCCTTCGAGCAGTTTGACAACGATCGGTACACCACCGACACGCTCGATCGCCGGAAGAATGTCTTTTCGCTCGCGGACGAATGTCGTTGGTGGAATGCCGATATGATGTCGGCTAAGAATTTGCAAGCAACGCAGCTTGTCACGCGAATTGGAGATGCCGGCCGACGCACTGGTCGTAAACACATCCATCTGCTCGAACTGGCGTACCACGGCGGTGCCGAAGTAGGTGATCGAAGCGCCAATGCGCGGAACGATCGCGTCATAGTCGCTCAGTTGCTTGGCCCGGTAAAAAAGATCGGGCTCGCCCTTGCGCAAATCAATCGAAAATTTAAGCGTATCCAACACTCGAACGTTGTGGCCGCGATTCACAGCGGCTTCTTTGAGACGCTGAGTGCTGTAGCAATTGGGGCCGCGAGAGAGAATCGCCAGTTTCATGATGGGTGCTTCTTGATTCGCGGCAGAGGTGACTACGACGGTTTCTTCTTCTTTTTGCGTTTCGGTCGGCCGCCGAAATACGACTTTCCGGGGTGAACGAGTATTCGTCCGCGCATGGCTTCACGACCGACCAACATTCGGAAACCCATTTGTGATCGGTCCGCCAAAGTCATTTCGACC
>CAYUGI010000262.1:1470-8977 GCA_964444105.1 uncultured Pirellulaceae bacterium | reverse complement strand
CTTGCCACTTGCTCAGACCTCAGATGTCTCGCTAAGGCTCGACTCTCCCGGAGGGCAGCGCCGTAGCCGATTTCGTACCGGCGATCCCCGCATTTGTGAGCCGCTGGCCGTGAGGCCACGGGCCATGTTTTCAACAGCGATCGATGAAATGCCCGGTCGCTCACGCGTCGCGGCTCACAAAAATCCGCTACGGCGTTGCCCGAAGGGAGAGTGAATTGTGAATACGCGACATTGAATCGTGATTTGTCGTGCAAGAGACGATTACTTCCGTTTTGGCGCAACATCAAAACTCGCGCTTCGCGTTATCTTTTGCTCGTGCATTGGGAGTGCTGGGTTTGGCCACGTTGCATGCAGTCGAGTGCCTACAACGAATTGAGCCCCAACCTACGTTGCTCCACGTTTACTTTCCTTCGCGAACCGCCACAACGTTCGCCTCGTAACAGATTAGGAAGCGACTCGCTGGCCGCTTCGACTTAGCTCTTCACTGCTGCGTTGGGAGCAATCGATGGAAACACCTGTATCATCGCTCCGCGCTGACACTTGCGCGGAATGTCATTCCTTGGGTCGATTCTTCTACACACAGAATCCTTTCTACTTAATCAGTTGCGGATTCGTGATGTATGGCTTGCAGGTCATCGCACAGAACCTAGGCGATCAATACTTGCGAGCGAATTTTCTGACTGGCAGCTTGGCTCTTTACACGTTGTTGATGGCAGCGACAGCGGTCGCGGTGATTCGCTGGGGGAAGGTTTGGCAAGACGCGAGGTCGATTCTATTGGTCACCATGATTGGACAAGTCGCTTACTCCATCGCGGTGGATGAGCTTTGTTTGACCGATCGAAAACAAGCGGGGCTGTATTTGCTGGGCGGCGCGGTGGGTAGTTTTCTGGTGACGGAATCAGTCCTGTTGCTCAGCCGTATTCGATTTGCAGCATCTTATCGCTTTTCATATTACGCGATGGTCGGCGTCTTCTACGCGGCTCCCTATCTTGCAAGCGGCTTTCGCGCCAGCGACAGCCAGTGGGCAAACTGGACACCTTTGTTATTCTCCATGGCATCAGCGGTCGGACTGTTTTGTTTGGCACCGGCAATGCATCAGAGTCGCGAGACGGCAAACGATAACGGAACACCTTGGAACTGGCCGCTGTTTCCACTCAGTGCCTTTGCAATCCTTGGCGTCCTTGCAGGATTCCGCGCCCACGCGATCTGGATCTCGTTCGGTTCACTTCGCGGCACTGTTTCGTTCGAACCGCTTCTGCTGCTGCCTCTTTTATTGGCAGTCCTTGCACTTTCGATGGAACACGCATTGGCGAAACAGGATCAGCAGCGCGCGAAATCAATCCTTGCGTTCTCGCCGCTTCTACTGATGTGCGGCATCAACCGTTTTGCGACTGGTGGGCTGAAGTATCGATTCAGCTCGTTCGATGTTGGCCTGGAACGATGGGGCGGATCTGCAATGACCGTAGCCATCGCGTTGGTGATCGCCTTATTCATCTATGCGTGGTTGCGTCGCGTTCAAGGAGCTATGTCAGGTACAACACTGATGCTGTTTGTGATGGCGATCGTGGGCCAGGAGCCTAGCGCCTTGGTGGAGTTGGGATTTGCAAAATGGATGTTCGGCGCTGTCGCGAGTTTGCTTTGGTTTGCAAAATGCCAATCTGATGATGCGAACGAGTGGACTTGGATAGCTTGGATTATTTTCACAAGCGTTACCGTTCTCTTGGCGGGGCAGACTCATCAACAAATTCCCGTGGCAATCGCAATGGTGCTTGCGTGGAGCGTGTTGATGATGATGTTCATCGGTTGGCAGTTCGATACTGTATTTGCCTACAAGATTCGCAATGCCATTGCCTACGCTATGGCCGTCGGAGGCGTTGCTGCGGTTACCTATCATTACTGCGTTGAGATCGTCGATGTGATTTCGCCCATCTTGTTGGCCGCGGCAGTCCTTGCAGCGTGCTACTCAGTCGCGGTACGGCGAACAGGCTGGGGACTGATTGCAATTCCCATGTGCGTCGGTGCTTGGATGACCGCCAATCTCTTGAATTTTGATTCCGGCGCGCTCGGTTCGTTTGCTCAACATCACTGGCAACTCAAGACAGGGATGTTGTGCTTTTGTGTTGGCGTCCTGATTACGTCGACGAAAACCAGAGCCTATCAACGCGTCAGAATTCGAGCGCGAAAGACGAGGTTGCGCAGTGGTTTCGTCCGTGGCTTTTGATCTGCACAACTATTCAGCACACAACCTGATGCCGGAATTGAAATTGCCGCGGCTCGACCCGCCGGGCAGAGTTTCTCACGAGTGTTCGCAGCCGGGTACTTCTATGTACCCGGCCCGTGAAGTCCGATTTGCATGAGCAATAAATCGCTCGTTTCAATCATGTCAGCCCGTGGCCGCAAGCTGACGATTTGACCCCACGCAAGGCGAACTCGCGGAATCGTTGAAGAGGCTTGGTTGAAGATCGACAATAAGTTGCCGGGACCAAATCTCCTCACGGAAACTGTTCTTAAATCGTTGTGGTTTATGGGGTTACGAACGCAAAACACAGTATTCGCTCGCCCCCGGTTTCGAGCTGACTTGCGTCAGGTCGACTAGGTAAAGGTAAGTGCTGAGCCTGCTCGGTCAACCTCAGAATTTTCAATTTGGTGGGCTCGGCTGCGACCCGTCTCGCTAAAGTGTTGAGCGAGCGCGATTTAGGAATTTTCAGCAGCACTGGGATCACCTTTGCTGCGATCCCCCCCGCCGAGGGTTTCGGCGAAATGCCAGCTTTCCGCTAAGCGTCGATCGGGAGAACCAGGCAACTTGGGTCGTGTTTTGCGGGAATCGCGGCAGACGTAGTAGGCGGCTGGTCGCGTCTATCGCTGGGATTGTTGAATGGGGTTGTTTTCGAGGGTGCCGTGGAAGCTCTGTGGGTGGCTTCCACCGGCATTTTTCAAGGATTAGGTTGTCACGTCCAGAAAGCGGCAAATACTCCCCCGAAAACATTCGTGCCTGACTCTATGAGCAAATCAGAACCGGTCCATCTTGCTGTCGACTTAGGGGCTTCCAGCGGGCGAGTGATCGCGGCCGGACTGACCGATGGACGTCTTTGGCTGAATGAAATGCATCGGTTCGAAAATGAGCCCGTTCGTGTACAGGGATCGCTGCATTGGAACGTCCACGGCCTATGGCGCGACATCCAGCACGGTCTTCGATTAGCTGCCGACCAGTATGAATCGATCCTCTCAGTCGGTGTCGATACCTGGGGAGTCGACTACGTTTTGTTGGACTCCAATGACGAAATGACCGGACCGGTTCGATGCTATCGCGATCCTCGAACCAACGGGGCTTTGGAAAAGGCCTTCCAGGTGGTGCCTCGCGAGGAGATCTTTGACGCCACAGGCTTGCAGTTCATGCAGATCAATTCCCTGTTCCAGCTCTTTGCGGCAAGTCAGGCGAATGAACCTTCGCTCGAAGTTGCGACATCCTTCATCATGATGGGCGACTTTTTCCATTGGCTGCTGACCGGGAAAAAGAGCATTGAAGCGACAATGGCATCGACCTCTCAGATGCTTGATCCGCGGACGAAGCAATGGCGAACGGATCTCATCAGCAAACTCGCGATCCCGGAAAACTTATTTGTGCCCGTTACCGAACCAGGAACCACCCTTGGCATGGTCCAAGATTCTGTCGCGGAGATTACCGGGCTGAAAAACGTTCCCGTGGTTGTTCCAGCGACTCACGATACTGCTTCGGCAATCGTTTCGGTGCCGGCAGAAGAGTTTGCTCCTAGCGTTCCTACCTGGTGCTATATCAGCAGTGGCACTTGGTCGCTGATGGGTGTGGAATTACCTGAACCGAAAGTCAATGCACGTTGCGCTGAACTGAACTTCACTAACGAAGGTGGCGCTGAAGGAAGCACGCGTTTGCTGAAAAACATCGGCGGGTTATGGGTCTTTCAGCAAATTCGCAAGTCCATGCAGCGGCGTGGTAAAGACGTTTCCTGGGACACGATGGTGGAAGAAGCTCAGGCCGCAAAGCCGTTCAGTTTGTTGCTCGACCCTGACGACGCAGGCTTCGTGGCCCCAACCGACATGCTTGATGCAATCGATAGCTACGCCCAGCGAACGGGACAGTCGAAACCCGAGTCCGATGGGGTTTACTATCGTGCTGCTTTGGAAGGACTGGCACTACGATACCGTGCTTGCCTGACAATGTTGGAATCGTTGACAGAGTCTACGATCCAAACCGTCCATATTGTCGGTGGAGGTTCGCTTAATGCGTTCCTTTGCCAGATGACCGCCGATGCTTGCAACCGCACGGTTGTCGCAGGGCCTGTTGAAGCGACCGCGATTGGCAATGTCGTGATGCAGATGATTGGTACCGATCGAATTGGTTCGATCACGGAAGCCCGTCAGTTGGTCCGGCAGAGCTTTGATGCTGTCACATACAAGAGCGAAAATGCACTGGTTTGGGATGAACCAGCCAAACAGTTTGAGTCTTACTCCGATTCCGTCTAATCCATCACTTAACAACAACGACATGTCGACCGATCAACGAAGCGAACAGAAGAACGAAATCCGCAAAGCGGCGCACGCGGCAAGAAAAGCACAGGCGGACAAGGATGCTGTCAGCAAGCGAATTACCGATAGCGTGATGGCGCAGCCGGAGTATGCTGCTGCGAATTGCATCATGTGGTATGTGGATGTGCGCGACGAAGCTCGCACGCGTCACGCTTTGCCAGAGTGTGTAGCAAGTGACAAAAAGATCGTGGTCCCCTACTGCGTCGATGGCGAACTGGTGCTGTTTCACTTGGAGTCGATGGATGAACTTGAAATCGGCATGTACAAAATCCTAGAGCCCAAAACCGAATTGCGTGACGTGGCCTCAAAGAATGTCGCCGTCACCGAATTGGATTTGATCTTGGTCCCAGGAGTGGGTTTCGACGCAAAGGGCGGCCGCACCGGTCACGGGAAAGGCTACTACGACAAGTGCCTCGAAAACGCTCGCCTTGAAACGCCGCTCATTGCGATGGCGTTCGAGTGCCAGATGTTCGACGAGATCCCAATGCAGGAGCACGATATCTACATGGACAAAGTGGTCACCGAAGAACGTGTTTATGACGGACTTGGTCGGGAAAAATCATGACTGACTTGAATACACTGGTCGAAGACACCTACGCCGAGGGATTCCGAAGTATCTACGGCGAAATCCTGATAACGGCGCGGGATCAAAAGTGGCTGAACCACTGCGTCAACGCCGTGACAGGTCACGCGTCCAGCACGATTCTGTGTGACTGCGAAGCGGGTGTGTCTCGTTGGATCAGTGCCGAAGAGGCAAACGCTGGAGCAACACCAGATGGACGCGTCGGCGCCGTCGTGCAATTTCATGTGCCGCGTTTTCGTAAAGATCGCCGCGAGCATCTGGAGCGTGTCATGTTGGCGCGGATTAGTCAAAACGTGCTGACCTGCCCGACGACTAGCTGTTTCAATCGCATCGATAGCGATGACTATTTTAAGCTTGGCCGTAAGGTTGCCATGTTCGGCGATCGCCATCAATTTCGTGACGTACGACACGGCGAAAAGGTTTGGGTGATTCCCATTTTGGGCGGCGAGTTTTTTCTTTCGCGACGATTTGGTTTTCGCGATGGTGTCATGGGCGGAAACCTTTGGTTCTTTGGACCAGATCAAGACACGGCATTGGATGCCGCCGAACAGGCTGCGTTAGCCAGCGAGTCGGTCACCGATGTCATCACAACGTTCCCTGGCGGCGTCGCTTCCAGCGGATCAAAGGCGGGAAGCAGCTACAAGGGTCTGATCGCAGCGACCTACGCGGAGTTTTGCCCCACGTTGAAGAACAAACTGGGCGACGATTCAAAAGTGCCCGCTGGCGTGCAAAGCATCATGGAGATCATTCTCAACGGACGTGATTTAGAATCGTTGCAGGCCGCGACCAAGGCGGCCATTCATGCCGCCGCGACGACCGACGGACTGCTCAGGATCAGTGCGGGTAATTACAACGGTCGCCTTGGCAAGACCTTCATTCACCTGCATGAATTGATCTAGCTCTCGGCTGAAGTTCAAAGGCCAACACGTTCCGCACGTTGGTCTACCGCGTTCAGCGCGCCATCGCTAAGTTGAGCAACTCCCAGTAACGCGAAACGCTAGCGCGTGGCGCGTTCTAGTGGCCGCTCGCCGGCGCTTCGCGTTGTGGATTCAAACCCAACGGCTCTTAACCTAGCGGCATTGAGCTTCAACCCGCCTTCTTCATCGTTTTGCTGGCGATGGACGCGGCTACTTTTTCAAGTAGAGCCTTCGACTTTTTAATGCCCGCGTACTCAATCTCTTGCGCTGTCATTTTTGCCGGTGCAGCTTCACCCTTCTTGCCTTTTGCGGGCTTGCCACCTTCGTACTCGATCCCGACGTAACCGTGATAACCGTGCTTCAGCACGATGTCCATCATCTTGTAGTAGTCCGTGTGAGTTTCATTGCCCTCATCGTCGAAGTCATGTGTTTTCGCACTGACGGCTTTGGCAAACGGCATCAGTTCGCTGACGCCTTTGTATCGATCATACATTTCGTCATTGCTGACTTTGAAATTCCCAAAGTCAGGCAGTGTGCCGCAGTTATCCATTCCCACTTGTTTGATCGTACCCGCCAGCCACGCACCGTTGCTGCTCAGGCCACCGTGGTTTTCCACGATCACATTCATCCCGAGTGGTTTGGCATACTCGCTTAGCCGACGAAGTCCGTCAGAAGCAAGCTTTTGCTGTTCGTCATATTCCCCCGCACTACCAGCGTTGACACGAATGCTATGGCAACCGAGTGTTTTCGCAGCATCTACCCATTTGTAGTGTTTTTCGATGGCTTCGGTTCTTGCCGCTGCGTCGGGATCGCCCAGCTTGCCTTCCCGATCGACCATGATCAACAAACTCTTTACACCTTGATCGCTGCATCGCTTGTTCAGCTCAGCCAAGTAATTTTCGTCCTTCGCCTTGTCAGCAAAAAACTGGTTCACGTACTCAATCGCGTCGATGCCAAACTCTTCTTTGGTGATCCGTGGGAAATCCAGATTCGTTAGCCCCGTCGACTTGTCACGCAGCGTTCGGTGAAGCGACCACTCGGCCAGTGAGATTTTGAACGGAGCATGGCCTTCATGATGATCTGCAAGGGAAAAACGAGGCAAGGACATCGTTGCGGCGGAAGCGGCCAGAGCGGTTTGCAAAAATTGTCGGCGTTGCATGGATGCGAATCCTATTTGAATCGAAGTGATGAAGCATCTCATTGTAACGGATTTCTACGATGCAGCTGAATCACCCGACCATGCCGAAACGAGTCGGCTGCCAAGCAGTCCCACCAAAAATATGGTCAACGTGCCAATGACGATGGTCATGTTTGTGTGAAGTGGGTTTCTTAACCAATTGGGCTGATCTTCAATAGCCGGATAAAACGTCATCCAACCAATGACAAGAATGCCGATGAGTACCGCAATCAGTGCGGCTCCCCCCTTAGCTGTTCGGGCCTTAGC
>CAYUGI010000262.1:0-1370 GCA_964444105.1 uncultured Pirellulaceae bacterium | reverse complement strand
GTTCGGGCCTTAGCGGTTCGAGCCACCATTCCCAAAAGAAATAGCCCTAGCATTCCCCCGGCAAAAATTCCTTGTAGTTTCCACCAGGCATCCAAAATGCTCTTTTGGCCGATCAAAATGACTGCGATCGCTGTCCCGATGACGCCAATTAGGATTGTCGCGGAACGAAGGACCAGCATCGCTCGACGCTCCGACACGTCGCGATCGACATAGCGTTCGTAAATGTCCTTCAAGAAAACCGTTGCAGAAGAGTTCAGCGAAGTATCGATACTGCTCATGGCCGCGGCAAAAATGGCTGCGATCAACAATCCAGCCAATCCCGTTGGTAGCCCATTGGCGATGAAGTGCGGAAGCACCTTGTCGCCATAATCTTCGGGCTGCAATTGTTCTGCTTTGGCGATCGCCTCTTGGCTGAAAGGTGAAACGCCCAATTCCTGCGCTGCGACTTGAAGCTTGACTTCGCCGATCATTTCCGGCTGCGTCTGGTAATACGAAAACAATGCGGAGCCGATCGCAAAGAACAACAATGAAATCGGCACATACAACACGACGCCAATCCAAATGGAACGCGCCGCCGCTTGTTCCGAATCAGCCGTGTGATAACGCTGAACAAAACTCTGATCGATTCCGAAGTTCGTCAGGTTGATGAACAGCCCAAAGAAAAAAACCACCCAGACGGTGCTGTGCGTGAAATCCACACGCCAACTTCCCAGCGAGAGTTTGCCCTCGTCCGCGGCGAACGCCAAAGCTTGTGTCGGCCCGTCGGGCATGTTGAAAAGCAGCAGCACAAAAATCAGTAGCGCGCCACCCATCAACACAAAGGACTGAACCACATCGGTCCAGATCACCGCCTCGATACCGCCCAGCAACGTGTAAAGCGTGACAAGAACGCCCGTCACGACGATGATTGACGCCACGTCCCATCCCGTCAGAGCGCTGAGCCCCAAGGCGACGCCGAACATGATCGTGCCCATTCGAGCGATCTGGGAGAGCACGTAGCAGACCATCGCATAGGTCCTTGCCCACAGCCCAAAACGTTCTTCCAAATGGTGATACGCCGAAATCTCTCCTGAGCGACGATAAAAGGGAACGAAGTACTTTGCAGCTATCCACGCGGCTACCGGCAGTGAAAGCGTGAAGACATATGCGTTGTAGTTACCCGCATACGATTTGCCGGGATTCCCCAGGAACGTGTTGCTGCTTAAGAATGTCCCAAAGATCGACATGCCAACCGCCCAACCGGGCAGCGCTCCACCCGCCGCCATGAATTCACTCGTCGTGCCGCTCTTGCGCACAAACCAACAACCGAATCCGATCATGCCAGCGATGTACAGGATCAGAACGGCCAGATCAATCGTTGCCAGTGAAAT
>CAYUGI010000261.1:0-8999 GCA_964444105.1 uncultured Pirellulaceae bacterium | reverse complement strand
TATTTGTCTTGCAAGAGCCGATTTCTTCCGTTTTAGCGCAACATCAAAAAGCGCCGGCGAGCGGCAAGTATTTAGTGCGAAGCGCCAGCGAGCGGCGGGTGCTATGGGCCGCTCGCTGGCGCTTCGCGTTAGTGGGGTTCACTTCGCGTAGCAGAAGTGTTTTCAAGGCTTCCCCTCCGTGTCGCCGCTTTGATTAGCCACCAGAAAGCCAGTGGACTGTCTCGATTTTTCCAACAGCCGTGTCATCGCGAGCATTTTCGCGCCTACTTCTGCACCGATCCGAAACTGGCCCGAGTCGGCAGCCCTCATATCGATCTGCACAGCCGCTCCCGTGCTCAGATCGATCATCGGTCGACCTTTTTGAATGATCCTGCGAACGGGTGATACCGGCAGATGAATCGCGTCGCGCAAACACTGTTCGTACTGTTGCTCCATCGTCATGTCAGCCCTCCAAGGCGACATCCGAACATCACCCATCTGCATCTGTCCTCGCTCGTCGATAAACAGCCAAGAACCGCACGCTTGAACAACCGAGGCTGCCGCCATCGCCCCCGAGACTTCCATCGCAAAATTTCCGGTGTCGGATATCGTGACCGCCAGATTTTCGGACTGTTCCACCCAGTCTGCGATCACCTTTTTCAGGATCACATGATCGACTGCCTTGTTGCGTTGATTTCTCCCCTCGACCAATTTGTCAGCAGATTGCGTCTCGCCAATCGCATCACCAAACCACTGCCCCCAAAGCAAGTATCGTTGCGGTCGACCGCGAGCGGCCAGTTGATCGTGAAGCCGGCCAAGTTGGTTTATCAACGACTCACGTAATGGATCAATGTCGCTGGGCTGCGAAACAACCAGCGACTCTTTCAAAAAGTCTTGGATATCATCGATCGCTTGCAGATCACGGAAGTGCGTCCGGGATGGCGGCATGAATCGAAAACTCGGTGGCACCGAACCCGACTCTACCGGCGTTGATTGCGGACGCTGCATCTTCGGCTGCTGAAGGATCTCATTCAACTCGCCTAAAGAATGCCGACATTCCATCAAGCTGTCTCGCAGTGTCATTTTTTCTAACACCTCCGGATCCAAACCATCCTCACCCAAATCGAAGCTAAGCGGACCGCCTTGAATTTCTCCTTCGATACTGTCGATCCAGATCGAAGCTTGGTCGCACAACTGGTCGTTGGAGAGTGGTTTGGCTGAATCCTGATCGTGCAAATACTCGATCGCTTCCCAGTGGGGATGGATCGCTTCGTCGTCACGACGCAGACGCAGCAGCATCGGTCGATCCGTTGTTGTCTCAGCAAGCACCTTCGCGGCTGGACTGATTAAGTCACGCTCAATTTGCCGCTTCAACGCACGCGCCCCCATCGCAGGGTCGTATCCGCGGCTGGCCGTTAAGCGAATCGCATCGGGATCAATATCAATCAGCACGTTACGTCGCTGCAGCCCATCACGTTGCAAGATTTGTCGAAACTGCATTAGCGCGATCGACTCCATCGTGTCGGCCGACAAACGCTCGAAATGAAGAACACCATCGATGCGGTTGAAAAACTCGGGACGGAAAAATTCTTTCACAGCCTTCGAGTGGTTTTCACGGATTTTTCTCGCATCGTCTGCTGCGGTGAATCCGCTGCTGCGGCCAGACGTTCGCGCCCCTAGATTGCTAGTCATCAATATCAACAAGCCACTCAGGTCCACGGTTCGCCCCCGCGCATCGCTCAGTCTTGCCTCCCCCAAGGCTTGCAGTAGAACATCCAACACCGATGGATGAGCTTTTTCGATTTCATCCAGCAACAGCACTGCGTTGGGTCGGCGGCGGACCGCACTGGTTAGCAATCCATCGGGCGCATCGAATGTTCCCACCAATCGCGAAGCGGCTGCTGGTGACGAAAGCTCATTCATGTCCAACCGAATCAAGCCACCGTCGTCAAACAAACACGTTGCTACCGCTTTTGCCAATTGCGTCTTTCCGACACCTGTCGGTCCGACCAGTAGAAAAGTTCCGATCGGCCGCGACGTATCGTTCAACCTGGCTGCAGCGATCATCACGCGATCGACTAATTGCCTTACCGGTTCGTCTTGCCCGACAACCTGCGTACGGATGCGATCTAGGACTGATTCTCGAGAAATACTCTGATTGCGGTCAATGATCGACGGCTTCAAACCGCTGCGCGACTGAAACTCAGTAACGGCATCGGATCGACTGATCTTCATCCCCGATTTTCGATTGGCCAGTCGATACAAAGCTGCCACGGCTTTCCCCGGCAATACGCTGCCCCGATCGAACCGATCGTAAATCGATACGACTTCGGGCAATACGGCCCACTCAAAACTGCGGTCACCGGCCGCTTCAAGTCGCTGGCGTACTCCGACCATGATCTTCATGCTCTGGCTGCTGTTCATCGCCGCGGTAGGAACCACCACAAACTGGTCCGCCAAAGTACGATCACGTTCGCGCAAGATCGCCCAGGCTTCGGCCGTCATCTCCGTTAAGAGTCGGACCGGTTCGATTCTCAGTTGTGCCCGTAACGTATCGGCGACGCACATCACGCTATCGCGAGTCTTCCCTGCCTCGAAAAGTCCTAGAAAATCATCGAAGTACAAAACGTGATCTCGGCGATGCGCGTGCTGCAAAATCGCCAACACGCGTTCTTGCCATTGCCCCAGATACGACATTCCGCTGATTAACCGCGGCGGAGAGAGCTGCCAAATCAGCCCTTCGGTAGCCGAACGCTTTTCTTCACGCCGCATTCTGGCCACCCCTTCGATACGCGCCGTCTTGCCGGAACCCGGAGGACCAACCAACACGACGCTGCGTCGATCACCACCATCAAGCAACCGCATCAGCCGTCGCAAGTCCTTGTCGACGCCAATCGGGACAGCCAGTTGATCGATATCGACTCGACTCAAACAGCGACCCGTCTTCTGAAGCTCCGCTGCTCCATCGGATACGTCTTCGCCACCAAGGAACGCCCGCAAAGGATCCGTCGATGTTCTGGGGGCACTGCGTGGTGTCACGTCGATGGTCACCTCATCAATCCATGCTTTCCCCTCGACACTTATCTTGCTGACTTGGAAATCAGGATTCTCTTTGACAATGGGTCGGAAATGAGATTCGTAGACTTCGCTGGCTCTTTGCTCCACATCTTCTCCCGGCATCACGTCGAACCACAGGTCGCTGAGACTTGGCGAGAACACCAGCCGACGATCAAACCGATGCAGCGTGACCAGGATGATTTTTAGCTTTGCCGTGCTTTCACGAAGATCCAAATGCAGTTTTGTCACTTGGCTTTGAATCGGATCGGCTTGATGCCAACGAAGTAAGTCGGCGTGCGAATCGGATCTCGCGACATCGGAAAGCAATACCCGCAGATCGTTCGTCAGTCCCGCGAGCACTCGGCCAAGATCGCGACCACTCTTTTCAGGTCGCGAAAAGAACAGCGGTCGGGCATGAACAGCCGATCGGCCGTCACTGCGACGCTGGGTGATGTAAAGGGGAACGTTGATACGCATTTTTGATCAGATGTCGCAGGAAGCAGAAGAGTTGAGACAACGCTTGCCAACGACTAGGTGACCAAAAAACTGGACGGGTTGCAAAAGAAAGAGCAGATTTCCGGGCAGCTACGTTTGTTGTCCGCCGTAATCGGATTTCCTTCGCCGGTTAGAAGTCGTGCGAAAATCCAATTTACTCTCCCGCTGGGAGAATGAAGGAGTTGATTTCGGAGCGACATCCCGAAAGCTGCGCGGGCAAGGGGCTCTCCGATGCGAGCCTTCCGCGTCCTCAACTCCCATGCTACAGCTTTTTCAACTCTCGCAGTATTTCATCGACGGTGCTGCGTCCTGCGTGGGAATCGCTCACTTTGCGCCAAGCCACTCGTCCATTGGATTTAATTAGATAGGTCGCTGGATAGGCCGTCTCGCGCGGTTTGTCCCAACGCAGCCCCCATTGCCGGACCATTTCCATCCCCGGGTCTGCGACCAACGTTAGCGGCTCGGGTAAACGACGTGAGCCGAGAAATCGTTTGGCATACTTGGTCAGCTGATCCTTTTCACCTGGATAGACCAGGATGACTTTATGAACTTTGCCCGTCAGTGTCTTCGCTCGATTCACCAGCGTGCTGAACTGCTGGCTGCACAACGGACACTGATAGCCAGGAAAACCACGGAGCACCACCACGACCACGGGGCCCTGTTTGTATTGGTCTTGCAATTCGATGTAGTCGTCACGTCCAACGATAGGTAAGTCAAAGTTGATCGCTTTGGCACCAACCTCCAACGGCCGCACCGTTTCGGTTTGTCCGTTGGCAATGCTGGCAGCGTTGAGAAACAGAAACGCAAGAAAAAGAACGCGGTGTGTTGATCGATTTCGCTTCATCGTTAATCCGCTAAAGGTTGTGACGCAATCCTGACAGCCTGACTCTACGACTCGCGTCGTTCGCGTTGTCGACGGCTATAGCGTTCCAGCAGTTTGCGTTCGGCGTTGGTCAACGAGTCCTCGCCCGATTCGTGGATCTTCGCCAAAATGCGATCCGCTTCAGCGGCCTCGTTTTCAATCTTCCGATCGGGATCATGAAGCTTCAGCTTCATTCGCCGCGAGCGTTGGCTCATCCCTGCTTTCACGCCCGACAACTTGCGGAAGTCCAGCCAACCCAAGTGCCAGTGCCGGTAGTAATACAAAAAACCAAACGCGATACCAGCCAAGTGGACGGTGAAAGACGTCGTGCTGGTGCCCATGCCGGTAAAGGTGGAAAGTGCTCCTAATAGATTCATGCCGACGAAAAAGGCTGCAATTACCCAAGCCTTTACCGGAAGCACGAACATCAGCAATATTTCGCTGTTCGGGTAGTAGCACGCAAATAGGATCGTCGTCGCCAGCACGGCACCGCTCGCACCAATAACGCTTCCTCCGCCAATCCCCATCAGCCAAAATCCGAGACAACCAATGACGCCGCCGAACAGCATCGACAGCAAATAGAATCTCAGAAATTCGTCGAATCCCAGTTTCTGTTCCACCGCTCGCCCAAAAAAGAACAGTCCAATCATATTGCCAAGGATATGTCGGATACCGCTTTGATCATGCACGAACCCGTAGGTCAAAAACTGAAACCAAGTCCATGGCTGAACCAGCGTATCGTGTCGAACAGCAAACCACTGGGCGACCATGCTGACTTTGCCGACTCCTTCGACGGAACGCAGCGTCAACATATCTACGAAGAAGATCACGCCCGTCACGATCAACAAAATGATCGCGGCGCTCTTGGGTTGTTTATTCTGTGAACGTTGGTGGCGATCCCACGGCGTTTCATCGCCGTACTCGCGACCATAGTCTCGGTCGTAAAGACCCATGTATTTTCTGCTGTCTAGTTGTTTACGTGAATCGGCCCTGAAGCAGTTTCATCGTAGCAATTAGCCCAGATGCACGTCGATACTTGTTCGTTGTGGTGTTGATTGCCCCGCTTATTGCTGGCCAAACCGATACTCATCCACTGCGGTTAAAGCCGCAGCAGACCCTTCGGACCGACGATTTTCGCATCTATCAGCCGCTGGCCGTGAGGCCACGGGCCTTTCTCGTAATAGCCAATGATGGAATGTCGCCAGCTCACGCGTCACGGTCACAATGAGTCCGCAACGACGTTGCCCAGCGCGAAAGGTCGTGACCACGCGCGCCGTTCATCGCGACAAGTAGCTTGGCCGTTTGCGCGAGCCCTTGGGTCTATCCACAAGTCAGCTGCGTGACAACTTCTTTCCTTCACTCTCCCACGCGAAAATCATCCATGTTTGTGTGACTTTTTCGTGGGCGTGTGGCGTGTTGATTGCAAAAGCCAATTTACGCGTACCACAACGATCGGCCTGGACCCAATCGTTTAACCGCGCCCACGGGGGCCTAGTCGTCCGAACATTCGGTCCAATTCGTCTCGACTGAAAAACAGCGCTGTCGGACGACCGTGAGGGCAATGATGCGTGTCGTTGTAAAGATCACGTTGTTCCAGAAGTGCGACGACCTCTTCGGCAGAGAGTGGGTCGCCAGCTTTGACGGCAGCCTTGCAAGCGATTGTCGAAAGCAAGTGATTCAGCAAATCCAATGGATCGGGTTTCTTCCCGGCTCCCATCACCGATTCCAGCATCGTACGAAGCATGTCGGCGGGTTTGACATTCTTCAAGATAGCTGGATACGACTGAATCACGATTGTTTCACCGCCAAAATCTTCGACCTCCATACCGATCCGAGCAAGTGTTTCCTGGTTGTCCAGCGCGGCGGTTCTTTCAGCCGGTGTTAACGACACCGGTTCAGGCACCAGCAAGCGTTGCGACTCTAGCTTGCCTTCTTCGCTATTGTCTTGTCCCAGCACTTTGTCTTTGACGCGTTCATACAACACGCGTTCGTGTAGCGCGTGTTGGTCAATCACGACCATGCCAGACTCATCCTGCGTGACCAAGTAGCGATTGTGAACTTGAAACCCCAGGTAGCAAACCGTCGGCGTGTTTTCAGCATTCGGCTGCGTACCATCTCCTAGTTCACCATCCGCTAGTTCACCATCCCAAGGGGCGACTTCGCCAGGTTGCGCAGTTGGGTTGGCAACTTCACCCATTGAAGGATTAACAGCGTCTGCATCGACCGCTGGCGCACCGCCGCCCGGAAACGGCTGAAACGTTGGCGTCCCCAGCGACGGCATCGATTGCGTGTTGGCGGACGATGCCACCGGTGGTGGATTAACAACGCCCGTTCGCGCCCAGTCGATCACATTTTGTCGGTGCTCCTGTTCGACGCGCACTGGCATGCCCAATTCACTTTGCGGGGTGCCCCGCAGTTGCGCATCGTCCGTGATCGGCGCAGGCGGCCCGACTCGCTGTGTCATGTCGGTTGACAAAAACTGATGCCGCAACGATTGCAACAATCGTGCGTAGACTCGACCACCGTCAGTAAAACGAACTTCCAATTTCGTCGGATGAACATTGACGTCGATCATTTCAGCTGGCATATCCAATCTTAAAAAGCAGACCGGCTGCCGACCAACCATCAACAGCCCCCGATAAGCTTCGACTAATGCATGTTGCAATGATCGATCGCGAATGTGGCGACCATTCAAAAACAGGTACTGCATCCGGGCGTTGCCACGACTGACCGACGGATCGCAGACGTAACCACTAATGCGAATTTGTGCATCGTCGCTTTCGATCGGGATCAGCGCTTCGGCAATCTCGCCTCCGAAGAATGCTCCGATGCGATCCGACCAACGTTCTGTTTGTGGCAGGTCATATACCTGCTTGTCTCCATTATTCAGAACAAAATGGACGTGCGGATTCGCCAGCGCCAACCGCGTGAACGCTTCGACGATATGCCCTTTTTCAGTTTGAGCCGTTTTCAAAAACCGATGTCGCACCGGCGTGTTGAAAAACAGGTTGCGAATCTCCATCACTGTGCCGACGGGGCATCCGCAGGGTGCTGGTGGTTCAATGACGCCACCGCGAACATTGATTTCGTTGCCACTATCATCGCTCTCGGTACGACTGCGGATCGTCAAGTGCGATACGCTGCCAATCGACGCCAACGCTTCACCGCGAAAACCCAGTGTGCTGACATGGAACAGCGATTCGTCATCGGGCAGTTTGCTGGTCGCATGAGACGCCAGTGCAAGCGGAAGCTGCTCGGCCGTCATCCCACAGCCATTGTCAGCAATCCGAATCAATTCCGTGCCGCCACCCTGAATCGACACTTCGATCCGAGTCGATCCCGCGTCGATGCTGTTTTCCAGCAGTTCCTTTACCACCGAAGAGGGACGTTCAATGACTTCGCCCGCCGCAATCTGGTTGATCAAATTGGGCGGAAGCTGACGGATGGTCGGAAGAGTTTTTGCGGTCGCGGTCATACCCGCGAATTTACCGGGCTAAGTAAAAGTCACAACCTCAAAGTGAAAGTAGCCACAAGAAGTCACCGAAGAACAAAGAGCTTTCGCGAAGCTGGCTCTGTTGTTTCATTGTGACTTCTTGTCGCCTTATTGGGACCAAAGCGTATTGAAGCCTTGATGAAATACCGCAAACCTACGGTCTGACGACCATCAGCATTCTTTCGTTGGCGCGACGCACAATAACGCGGATGTTTTGCTGTCGTTGCACGCCTGCTTTCAGGATTTTTTCAAAGTCAGCGACTGACTTCAACGCTGCGCCTGCCGCAGATTCGATCACGTCTCCTGGTTGCAGTCCTGCACCGGCGGCATCGGTTCCGTCTTTGACATTCGTCACGATCAAACCGGTTTTCAAATCGCGGTAACCGAATTTACGAGCCGTTTCCTCGTTAGCAGGAATCAATTCTGCGCCCATGACTTCTCCAGCCTTGAATTCCGCCATCACCGAATCGGTTCGTTCTTGCAAGTTAACCTTCACTTGCATTGGATTGCCGTCGCGGTTGACATCCATCACCACGGTTGCACCGGGCAGCAGGCTGGCAATGTAGTTGCGCAGTTGTGTGCCGCTGGTCACGACGCGGTCGTCCATCTTTGTGACAATGTCACCGGGTTTCAGTCCGGCTTTGGCGGCTGGCTTACCTTCCAAGACATTGCCGATCAGCGCGCCGGCCGAGACTGGCAAATTGAATTCTTTGACGATACTTGGCGTCAGATCTCGCACGCCCGCGCCCAAGAATCCTCGACGCACCGTACCCGTTTCGATAATGGAACTGAGCACCGGACGCGCAAGTCCAACCGGTATCGCGAAACCAATTCCAGCGCTGGCACCACTACGCGAAAGAATCGCGGTGTTGATTCCCACCAACTCGCCGCGCAAGTTCACTAGTGCGCCGCCGGAGTTGCCTGGATTGATCGCCGCGTCGGTTTGCAAAAAGTCTTCAAAGCCGTCGCCGTCTTCTCCGATGATGTCCTGATCGCGGTTCTTCCCGCTGATGATGCCAGCCGTGACCGTTTGGTCCAAACCGAATGGACTGCCAATCGCCAGCACCCAGTCACCGACCCGAATTTTATCGGAGTCACCAAATCTCACTGCTT
>CAYUGI010000260.1:0-9030 GCA_964444105.1 uncultured Pirellulaceae bacterium | reverse complement strand
CGACAGACGCGCGAATTACGTACTGCAGCCAACTTGTCCTTGGGCGGGCTCCTTCTCCGATGCGCCACCAACTGTGGAAAGCGTTTCGGTGGATTCCGTCCTCGCCCAACTGGGCGAATCGGATGACGACGAAGACTCTCTTGACGTTGAGTGGTTCGATATCCTTAGCCTCAAACTGCTGAGCTAAGCGTCAACCGCTTTTCAGGCGATCCTGGCCGCTGGGGCAACGCACTGCTCCAGCGGTTTTACCGCCACTGACCGGACCATGCTTCATTGGTTATCGATTTTTTCTGTCTTCTTGCGCTGGCCATCCTTTGGTTCAATCAGCACGGAAGAATTCCGCCGAACTGAGAACCAACACAACTGAGATCGAGGACATCTTGAAAGCTAGAAAAAAGCCTCCATCTCCGACGCGAAATAGCCCATTCGACCTTCCCTGAAGTGAGGCATCTGCCCGCCGCGCGGAAGAACGCCAGCCGTCAGCAAGGGATTTACGGCTGATTGCCTAAGCGCCCTTCATCGTTGATCACGGGGCGACATCGGCATATTGTCGACAAATCGAGGGGTTTCAGATAGACTCCCGCAAAGTCGCAAGTAGCCTGAACGGGTTTATATCACCAACGATACGCCCCATTTCCTTTCATCTTGTTGGAGATGGATGGGCGAGTTGTTACCGACTTGGAATGCTGTTTTTTCTCGATATGTGAATTGATTATCTGTGATAATTCAAACTCAACCACGGGATCAAAAGGAAGTGATCGTGGATGCTGATCTTGTGGACATGGGGCAAGGACCCAATGCCATTCTCTTTTTGCATGGCTTGTTTGGCGCGCCCGAGCACTGGCGCGTGATGATGGAGAGTCTTGCGGATCGGTATCGCGTGATCGCGCCCCAGCTGCCGATTGACCCTCATCCGGATCGACGAAAGCACGGGATGAAAACGATCGGCGATTTGACCGATCTGGTTGCCCGAATGGTCAACGATCTGGAGCTTGATTCGTTTGTCATCTGTGGCAATTCACTGGGTGGTTTAGTTGCGATCGACTATTGCCTGCAGAATCCCAACGTCGCCAATGGTTTAGTGTTGGCTGGAAGTGCTGGACTATTTGAACGCAGTCCGATCAAGGGGCTACGCTTACAACCCAACAAGGCATTCGTGCGACGGACCATCGCTGGAATTCTCCACAACGAGAGTTTGTTGACCGACGAGCTGGTGGACCAGTGGCATTCGGCATTAAACAATCGAGACTACGTTCGATTCATTTTGCGAGCTTCTCGGGCGACACGCGATCGCTGTGTCGAAGATGAGCTGGAAGAACTAGATCTCCCCACGATGATCGTTTGGGGAAGTGATGATGAAATCACTCCTCCATCAATCGGGAAAGAGTTTCAACGCAAGATTGCTGGCTCACGACTCACTTTCATTGACGAATGTGGGCACGCACCGAATTGGGAACGACCCGAAGAGTTTGCGGAATTGTTGGAAGAGTTTTTGCCTTCGTGTTTTTAGCACCAGTTCGATACTGGTGTTTTCGCCTTGTCAGTGCTTCTTCGTAGGCCGATGACCGCATACTTTCTTCGTTTCGTGATGCGGTGACATGAATCGACTCTTTCCAAAGACTCAGCGGCAACAAGATCGCTGTGCCAAAGCAACGTTGATCGTGATCGCTTTGACGATGCCACTGGTCCTCTTCTGTGCGATTGGTGCGTTGCGCAGCACCTCCAACGATCCGCGACAGTGGCTCCCCAAGGCGTTTGAGGAAACGGATCGTTACGATTGGTTCCAACAACAATTTGGGAGCGATGAAATCGCGATTGTTAGTTGGCCGAACTGCACATTGGATGACCCCCGCGTGGGAAGCCTCTCGGCGGCATTGGAAGAATCCGCGTTCTTCGACAGAGCTCGGACCGGACAGAGTATCGTTGACCAATTGATGCAACCACCGCTCAATTTTTCCGAAGTGGAAGCGCGACGGCGAATCAGCGGGATCTTAGTCGGCCCAGAGGGAAAGCGCACATGCTTAGTTTTGACAACGTCCTCAGCTGGAAAGGCTGATCGCGTTGAAGCCGTGGGTGAGATTGAGCGATTGAGCCTATCGAAGTGTCAGTTGCCCGCTAGTGAGTTGAAACTGGCTGGCCCAACCGTCGATGCTGCCGCAATCGATATCGAAAGCCGGCGGCTACTATTTCAGCTCGCTGGTTTCTCGGCACTCGTTTCATTCTTCGTCGCATCGATCCGGCTGAGAAGCATTCGTTTGGCGATCATGATCTTAGTTGTGGCCGGATACAGCACCGGACTCGCGTTGGCGATTCTGTATGTGTGCGGAAGCAAAATGAACTTGCTGATGACGATGTTGCCACCGCTGGTCTACATCCTAAGCATATCGTCAGCCGTTCATTTGGCGAACTACTATCGCGACGCAGCAAGCGAACTTGAATCGAAAACCGCGTTGGGAACAGCAGTCGCAAAGGGCTGGCTACCTTGCGTGCTGGCCGCTGCGACAACATCGATTGGGCTCGTCTCGTTGTCGCTAAGCAAGATTGAACCGATCCAGATGTTTGGAATCTACTCGGCACTGGGCGTCATCAGTAGTGTCGGAGTTCTGTTCGTATTGCTCCCAGCCGCACTGCACCTCTTTCCTCCACGGATGGAACAGTCCGCCAGTAGCCCGATTGCACAGTCCGCCAGTAGCGACTTACAGGGCGTTCGCTTCAGTGACCGTGTTGTCGCTGCGATCAGTCGTCACCACATCACGGTGGTAATCATTTGTTTGGTCGTCATGGCGTTTTATGCCAAGGGACTGCCCTACATCAAATCGACCGTTCGACTTCAAGATCGCTTTTTGGATGGCAGCGATGCGATCAACGACTACAAGTGGTTGGAGACACATGTCGGCCCGATGGTTCCCCTGGAAATCGTCGTTCACTTTGACAAGGACAGCTCACTGGACACGGTGAAGCAAATGCAGCTAGTCGCCGCCGTCCAAAAGAAAATCCACTCGTTGGATGAACCTGTGGCAACAATGTCGGCGATCAATCTGTCCCCCAGCCTTCCACGCGGGAATCGCGTCAGGGATGTCATCGCGCGTAAACTGATTAACCGCCCCAGCACAAAACAACACCTGATTGACTCGAGATTCTTGGCAGTTACCCAGAGCGAACAACTGTGGCGTGTGACGGCCCGCGCAAACGCGATCGGTGATCTAGACTACGGACTCTTTGCTGAAAAAATCCAGCGAGCGATCGAACCATTGCTGGATCAGCAAGAGGCGCGAGGCACCTATACAGGGATCATTCCGCTGATTTACAAGGCGCAGCGTCAACTACTGCTGGATCTTTTTCGCAGTTTCCTGGCTGCCTTTGCGGTGATCGCCTTGGTCCTGGTTTTTGTGTTGCGAAGTGTTTCGGCAGCGCTCATTGCCATGATTCCAAATCTGTTCCCAGCTATCGTCGTGTTCGGAGGGCTGGAGTGGATTGGCGTTCCACTTCAAATCGGATCGGTGATGACAGCGAGCGCGGCGATGGGGATCGCTGTGGATGACACCATTCACTTCCTAACGTGGTTCCGCAGGGGAATCGATCACGGGCTCGCGCGCAAGGATGCCATTCTGGATGCCTATGGCCGATGCGCGGGTGCGATGATGCAGACAACGCTGATCTGCTGCAGCGGACTGCTTGTTTTCGCGGCCAGTTCGTTTGTGCCGATCTTGCACTTCGCTTGGCTAATGGTCTTTCTACTGCTCTCGGCGCTGATCGGTGATCTGGTTTTGCTGCCAGCCATTCTGGCGGGACCTCTAGGGCGGTTCTTTGAGAAACCAAGAAAACACGCGTCGGCCCAAAACGCAGTCTCGTGAGCTGTTCGTGAGCAGCTACGCCGCGATGCGCCGATCACGCACGTCGGCAACGCATTCGTAGCACGCATCCCTGACAGCTTTTTCTCGCGGATCGTCGAAGAGGCGAAAGCCCATCTTGTTCGTCACGTAGGCAAACCCTAACTGAGCGGTCGGATCCCCCATGCCGAACGAACCACCGGCACCTGGACAGCCAAAGGCGCGTTCATCAACACCAAATGGAAAACCAGCACTGGGACGCGAGAAACCGAAACCATATTCGGTTTCGATTTTCATGATTGCATCATGGTTTCCCCCTTGAGGCGAAATCGCTGGCGCCAACAGCTCGCGGTAGGTCGATGCTTTCAGGTCAAGCTCCTTGCCGCCTCGAGCAAGCACATCGTAGATCTTCGCGACAGCAAGCGACTGACCGATTCCATTGGCCGAGGGAATTTCTACGCTTCGGTAGTCCGGCCCCGATAAGGCAGCTGGGTTGTCAATTCGCAATGTTCGGATGGACTTAGAAACCAGCGACCTGGGCCAGATCCCTGCCAAAACCATCTTCGGCGGCAGCTCATTCAAGTGTGCCAGCATTTGGACACGGTGAAATCCTTTGATTGTACTGACTCGGCCTACGTCCACGCTCGGCGGGAGTCCGATGTAAAACTCCACTCCCAACGGGCTGGCAACTTCGTCTTGAAAATACGTGCCAAGGCTACGTTGCTGCGGATCGACCCGACGGATCAGTTCGTTTTGGTACCAACCAAGGGTCAAGGTGTGGTAGCCATGCCGCTGACCCGGAGTCCATTGCGGCTTTTGATTCGCAAGTATCTTTGCGAGCCGATCGTGGTCAGCCAGTACTTTTGCGTTTAGTCGATCCGTGATTCCAATCAGACCTGCTTGGTGCGAAAGCAGTTGCCGGACGGTAATTTTTCCTTTTTCGTGTCGAGCGAATTCGGGCCAATAAGCCGCGACGTTTTCATCAAGCTCAAACAAATCGCGACTGTGTGCGACCGCCATGGCTGCAGCAGCCATTCCCTTGGTGACGGAAAACGACAGCGACAGTGTTTCGCTGGTCCAGGGTTTGCCCGTCTTCTTGCACTGGTGACCGCCCCAAAGATCGACCACCTTCCTACCGCGGTGAAAAATGGTACAGGCAGCACCCTGTTCTCCACGCAGCTGAAAATTGCGTTCAAATTCTGAGCGAACTCGCTCAAAACCAGGGGCTACTTCGCCAGCCACCAACTTGCCAGCCACCATCAGTTGATGCTGTTCATTGCGATCCACATGCATCTCTTATTGATGAGCGTTGAAGTAAATCCGAAGAGCGATCTTGAGCGTCGGGCAATCAGCCGCTTGGATGTTTATCGTCGAGACGACATCACTGTCTGTACTCATTTTGAATGCTACGGCGACTGTCTCACGACGACAACCTTAATGGCTAAGTCATTGCGTCGACAAAGTTGCGACAAATAGCACGCAATTTGGATTTTCATCTATCCCTGAGCGGTGCCGTTTTGCTAGCTCCAGTAGTCCGGGAAACCCGTCGAAGCTAGCGAGCAATCAAGTGAGCAACTGCGAGACTTCCTGGATTGATTTTTTCAGCGTCAGCTAAGGAGAGCACGGATGATTCGCACAAAATATGGTGATGGCAAATGGCTCGGTCTGGTCGTCGTGATTGCTTTGCTGGCAACAGGCCGAGAAGTCAATGCTCAGCTGGCCACCGCGAATATCGCCCCACCCGCGTCGGAATCGCCCACTGCGCAACCACCAGAATCACACCCGCTCGATCCCGCATTGCAGATGGCGAGGGAAAGCCTTCAGCACATCCAAGCGAACATCGACGATTACGAGGCACTATTCGTAAAACGATGTCGCGTCGACGGTGTCTTAAGTGACATGACTTATGCCAAAGTCAAAATCCGAAACCGCAAGGTCAAAGACGGAACACTCGTGACCCCAATGGCGACCTACATCAACTTCCTCAAACCGACGGCCGTTCGAGGACGCGAAGTGCTTTGGGTGGAAGGCAAGAACAATGGGAATTTGATCGCCCACGAGACTGGTCTCAAAGGAATGATCAACGTCAATCTAGATCCGAATGGCTATCTCGCCATGCGAGGCCAAAGACATCCGATTACCAAGATCGGCATGGAACATCTCGCAGCAGAGTTAATCAGAAAAGCTCAACGCGATCGTAATCACGATGAGTGTCAGGTGCAGTTCTACAATGATGCCAAAGTCGGCAAATCAGTTTGCACGATGCTCGAAGTGACTCACCCGGTCAAACGATCTCACTTTGATTTCTATCGTGCCCGAATGTACTTTGACAATACGCTGAAGATGCCCATTCGTTACGAATCATGGTCATGGCCAACCACGCCCGGCGGCGAACCGGTGCTCGAAGAAGAGTACACCTACGTTCGCGTCGCCGTAAATGTAGGGCTCTCCGATCATGATTTCGACATCAGCAATACGAAATACCAATTCCGGTGATTGCGAAGCCAGAAACCGACGAATCCGCGACTCGCGCACGGTGATCGGCGGCAGGTAACTTTCTGGAAGCTTGATCTTGCAAGCCGCGTTCACTTTCTCGGAACGCACATCTCCGCGTCCACAAAAGTGGCAAAAGTGGGTTTTCGACGTCACTGGTTTCTCGGTCAGTAAGATGCTCTATCGAGTTTCTCACGATGACAAGCCATTGATACTCCTGCGAAAACCTTCTGAATCGACCATCCGTGAGTTTTTGGATGCGCAGCGACCACTTCAACTAACGTACCGCGACATCGGCGCGACCTTTGCAGCTCCGCCCCAAGGATACGCGGTCGATCATGTTCGAATCGAAATCGGCAGCGGGATCGAGGATTTCCAGAAAGCTCGAACCACAATCCAGCAATGGAAGCAGTTTGACCTGGGATGGGTTCGGGCCACGCCGACAGAGACACCGATTCGCCAAGGCGAAGTCGTAGCGATTGTGGCCAAGTCATTTGGCGTTTGGTGGTTGAATGCCTGCCGAATCGTTCTGATCGTCGATGAAGCATCTCCCCAGCGTTTTGGTTTCGCATACGGAACGCTTCCAGTTCATGCAGGATCCGGAGAAGAACGTTTCTTGTTGGAGATGGACGAAGGTGGTCGCATTTGGTTCGACATTCTTGCGTTTTCCAAACCGAATCAATGGCTCACCAAGATTGGGTATCCCTACGTACGTGTTCTCCAAAAACGCTTCGGAAGCCAATCTGCTAAGCGTGTCAGAGAGATAATGCGAGGCAAGTGATCTTGTCAGGCTCCCCAGGGCAATCATTCGACGCAGCGTTCTTGCGTCTACAGACCTTCAATTCATATCGGAACACTCCATTGATACTTCTCGTTTTTCCCAATCAGCTGTTCGACAAGCATCCTGGACTGAAACTCGATCCGTCACGCGTCCTGCTAATCGAAGACTCGTTGTTCTTCGGCGATCAACACCATCCTGCAAATTTTCATCGGCAGAAACTGTGGCTACACCGTGCCACGATGAAGCGATACGCTGCCAAGCTGTTGGACGCCGGGCATAAGGTCGAGTATCTCCCGTACAAACAAAACCAGTCCCTGGCCGATCGGCTTAAGGATGCACTTGGAAAGCGAAAAAAGAGCGGCACAGGTCTCTGTACGGTCGAGCCAACCGACTTCATTCTGAAGAAGCGATTGACTGTCGCCGCTGAAGTCACGGGAATGAAGCTTGATTTGCTACCCAACCCAGGGTTCATCAATGCGCCGGAGGAGAATCACGAGTATCGAAGTGGCAAGAATCGCTGGTTCATGGCGGACTTCTATAAATGGCAGCGCAAGCGACTGAATGTCTTGATCGATGACGGCGAACCGGAGGGCGGGCAATGGAGTTTTGATGAGCAGAATCGAAAGAAGGTGCCCAAGAAAATGCTGCCTTCGATACCCGACAACTTGAAACTGACTCGAGACGACTTCGACGACGAAGCGAAGTCCTATGTCGAAAAACACTTTCAGGACAATCCGGGGCAACTCGACCAACTCTTCTACCCGACTTCCCGCAAAGACGCGAAACGTTGGCTGAATCACTTTCTGAAGCACCGATTCGTTGAATTCGGTCCCTATGAAGATGCCATCGTCGAAGGTGAATCTTGGCTTTGGCATAGTGTACTCACACCGTCACTCAACATCGGTTTACTGACACCGGACGAAGTGGTTGCAACGACGCTAAAGTTCGCGAACAAAAACGAAGTGCCGATCAACTCCGTCGAAGGTTTCTTACGGCAAATCATTGGCTGGCGAGAATTCATGCGGGCAACCTATGAAGACCTTGGCGTGCCCATGCGAACGACCAATCATTGGCAACATCACAGGCCGATGCCGGAGAGTTTTTACAAGGGAACAACCGGGATCCTACCGATCGACGACACCATCAAGCGTCTGTTAGCAACCGGCTATTGTCATCACATCGAACGACTGATGGTCTTGGGTGGCTTTATGTTTCTCTGCGAGATCGACCCGGACGACATTTACCGTTGGTTCATGGAAATGTTTATCGATAGCTATGACTGGGTCATGGTCCCTAATGTTTATGCGATGAGTCAGCATGCTGACGGGGGCGCGATCACGACCAAACCCTACTTTTCCGGTTCGTCATACGTCCGCAAGATGAGCCACTACAAAAAAGAAGCTTGGTGCGACGTGTGGGACGGGTTGTACTGGCGTTGGATATGGAATCACGCTGATGAACTGGGCAAGAACCCGCGCTGGGCCATGATGTGTAGTATGGCCAAAAAAATGAACGAAGAAAAACGCGAACGGCATTTAAGCAACGCGGCAGACTTTCTGGATAGTCTTTCTTAATGAAGCTGCATTGCACCTTTGGTCCCTTCGGTCACCGAGAAACATTGCGGCGCACCTCGGTCAGCTCGGGCTGCTGCCACGAAGTACGTCAAAAGATGACCACTGAAGCATCATCGGGTGCATTAGTGATTCGAAAAGAAAAAAGTGGTGTAACTTTCTTTCTGTGCTTTCGATTTGTTGATATTTCCGCGTTTTGATTCGTGAGCTTGCGAACGAAACAAAACGCGGAAATATCGGCGACCGCTTGAAAGAGCGGGCCAGATCGGTTTCTTTTCAAAGTTCTAACGCAATGAAAAGGAACACGGCCATGACCCGCCAGATGCAATCTAACGAACTGGGCGAAGCTGTCCAG
>CAYUGI010000259.1:2256-9065 GCA_964444105.1 uncultured Pirellulaceae bacterium | reverse complement strand
GGGATTTTGACAGTGGCAGTGAAGCGTTTGACTTCCTGGCGACTGGCGAAACGCTGATTCTGACTTACACCGTCAGCGCCACGGATGATGATGGCGTTCCACTGAGCGACACCGAAACCGTTACTGTCACGATCACGGGAACCAACGATGGACCGCAGGCCGCCAACCTTAGTGCTGCCGAAACATTCACAGAAGACATCTCGCTGAATTTGATCGACATCGTTGCAAGCGACTCGGACGACAGCGACTTGACTGTGACGTTGACGCTATCGGATCTTGGTGCCGGCACATTAAACACTGGCACATCCGGATCGGTCACGTCAACTTTTGCCGGTGGTGTCTGGACCGCCAGTGGCGTGAAAGCCGACGTTAACAACCTGCTGGCTGCTTTAACATTTAGTCCCGCACTCAATTACGACAGCGATTTCACAATCGCGACTAGCGTGGACGACGGCGAATCGGGACCGATTACTGGCACCAAAGTCTTCACGGCGATTCCGGTCAACGACGCACCGACCATCGCGGTAAACACTGGCTTGACGGTCGACGAAGGCGACGTGGGTACCGTGATCACGACTGCGATGCTGAATGAGGGCGACGTGGATGATTCGGGCACCGGGTTGACTTACACCGTCACCAACGCGACCGACAACGGAACGCTGGAACTCAGCGGCGTAACACTCGGCTTGAACGACACCTTTACACAAGACGACATCGATAATGGCCGCGTGACCTACACCCACAACGACAGCGAAACGACCAGCGACGAGTTCGGCTTCTCGTTGGCCGATGGCGGTGAAGATAGCGTGGCTGCAGTGACCGGCACATTCAATATCGCCGTCACCCTGCTCAACGACAACTCGGCCACTCCGATTATCGACAACGACGTGGCGACGGAAGTTGTTTTGGAAAACGCGACTCCGGGCACAACGATTGGCATTACCGCATTCTCAAACGATGCCGACACCGGCGACACAATCACTTATAGCCTGGATGACAACGACGGCGGTCGTTTCACGATTGATCCAACCACCGGAATCGTTACGGTTGCCGGCGGCATCGACCGTGAAGCCGATGGCGCGACGCGAAACATTACTGTTCGCGCGACATCTTCGGACACTTCGTTCCAAACGCGTTCTTTCACGATCGCGATCGATGACGCCGACGAGTTTGACACGACAGCAACGACAGACAGCAACACAACTGCGGCCAACGAAGTCGCTGAAAACGCAGCAGCCGGAACAAGCGTCGGCATCACCGCGTTTGCCAGCGACGCTGATGCGACGAACAATACGGTCACGTATTCCTTGGACGACAACGATGGCAGTCGCTTCCAGATCGACCCCAACACAGGCGTGGTTACCGTTGGCGGGCCGATCGACCGCGAAGCAGACGGAGCCATTCGCACCATCACAGTGCGATCGACATCGAGCGATAGTTCATTCACGACTGAAGATTTCGACATCGCGATTATCGATGTTGACGAATTTGACGTCGGTACAATCAGCGATAGTGACGTCGCCGTAAACGAAGTCGCCGAGAACTCTGGCATCGGCACCACTGTTGGCGTCACAGCATTGGCCATCGATGGCGACGCTACCAACAGCCTTGTCACCTACAGTTTGGACGATACCGCAGGCGGACGATTTGCAATCGACGTCAACACGGGTGCTGTGACCGTCGCAGCCAGCTTGGACCACGAAGCGTCCACAAGCCAGACGATCACGGTGCGAGCCACATCGACGGATGGATCGACGACCACGAGAGATTTCACGATCAATGTCTTGAACATCAACGAAGCTCCCGTTGCCGTCGGCGATCAAATCATCACGACTGCTGCGACGACCACTACGATCGACGCATCAGTCATCCTTCGCAACGACACCGACGTCGATGGCGATACCCTGACCGTCAACTTGGTCGCGGGCCCCATCAACGGAACCATTGTCGTTGACCTGAATGGCAACTTGGTCTACACGCCAAACGCGGGCTTCTTGGGCATCGAAACCATCAGCTACCAGGCGTCCGACGGCAGCCTGTTAAGCAATGTTGTCACGATTGAGGTCGATGTACAGGCCGTACCCCCACCGCCCCCGGTAGACCCGGTCGACCCTGAAGAACCAGATGATCAAGACGACCCAGAAGAGGAAAACGACGATACCGAACCTGAAGACGACGAGACGAAAGAAGAGGATGATCCAGCCGACACAAACGAGTCGACTGAGACGACATCTCCCCCCGGTGGACCGTCGAACGAGCCCAATGACGCTGGCACGACTAACGTCACGACGGCAAACCCAGAAAGCAATCCGTCGGCTGAGTCTGGTCAAAACGAGAACGTGAAGGCCGCGGCAATGCAGGCTCAGATTCAACTTATGTTCAGCCAAGCTCAGTACATCAGTATTGAATTTACCAACAGCACTAGTGAAGTCGAAAGAATGTTGGAAGCTGACCTGCAACAAGCGATCGTTTGGCATGAGTGGGACGATGCGCGCGAGGAGACGGAGCTGGCATCTCAGAACTTCCTTGTTGGATCGGCGGCCACCGCAGCTGCGGGTTTGATCTCTGTGGGCTACCTGTTCTGGGGACTTCGGTTCGGTGCATTCATGGCTGCCTTCTCTTCGGCGATCCCGTCCTGGCGCCTGATTGACCCCAGCATGCTGCTATCGGCCTATCGCGAATCGACATACAACCAAGATGACGTCGAGAAGATTCTCTAGGCCGGCCTATTCGTGACGCCACCGAGTTGCATCGCAGGTCAATGACGTCATTGGCTTACGAGGACCTCAGAGAAAACAGACCGCGCACGCTGGTGTACCGGCTTCAGCAAGAGGCCGCCTAACGAGCGGCACACCAACATGCGGTGAAGAATGATCAGGACTAGTGGATACCGTATTGCCCTGACCGGCCGCTACTGCGTCCGCCTCTCCCGAGGGAGAGCGAAGTAAGTACCGTTGGGCTAGCGGCGGATTCATAATCGGTTGGCAAAGACGGACATCCCGCATTGCGGCCTTCCAATCGTCATGAACGTCACATTTGACATGCAAAGCATGCCTTTCCTAATCGGCACATGGTCGGTCACTGAATTCCATTGCCCCCACCAAGCAATGAGCAAAGCTTCCGTGGACGCTCTCTACAAACGGGCAATTTCCGGCATTCACCTACCACAAATCGGCTCACTTGGGCAAAATCTACTTCACATCGATACGGCTTGCCTTCGCACTGGTGTGCGTCGGACTGAGCTTGATCTTAGGCGGGCATTGGCTGGGTCTTCTCCCAGACAACCAGCTTGTGAAGGTGCGTGCGCGCCAGGACCTTACCGAAACGATCGCCATCAACGCCGCTGCTCACGTCCGAAAAAACCAATGGGTGGACTTGAAGACAACTCTTGAGACCCACGTCGATCGGTCCAACGATCTGGTCTCCATTGGCGTACGAAGCGACCTGGGAACGCTGCGCGTCGATACCGGCCACCATCATGAAACGTGGGAAAGTGTCGACCAGGAACATCCTGCAGTCGTCGCGATGCATGTGCCCATCACCTTGAACCGTCGCCAGTGGGGACGCGTCGAAGTCTGCTTTGTGCGCCAAAACCCAACTTGGATGGCCGAAACAATGGCTAGCCCGATCACTCGGCTGCTAGCCTACTTCTTCGTAGCAGGACTCATTGCCTACACGATTTTCGTCACACGAATCCTGCGACTGTTTAACAACACGCAAGTTGTCCCGGACCGCGTGCGCCAGGCACTCGACACACTTGCCGAGGGACTGTTGGTTCTGGACGAACGAGAGAACATTGTCTTGGCGAACCGAGCCTTTGCCGAAAACGTCGGCATTGATGCAAACGAGCTCACCGGCCAATCTGCTAATGATTTGCCGTGGCAATTCATCGAAGCAGAGACCGATTCGTCCTTTCCTTGGAAAGAGGCGATTGCTTCCTACGAAGTCAAAACAGATTGCCTGCTGCGTTACACGTTGAACGATGGGATGCAGAGAATCTTCTCCGTCAACGCGGCACCACTGGGCACCGATTCGGCACAGAAGGGCACGCTGGCAACGTTCCGTGACGTCACCCATATCGAAAAGCACCGTGTTGAACTGGAGTCGATGCTGTCAAAACTTCGCAGCAGTCGTGACGAAATCGAACGAAAAAATGCTGAACTGGAAGTCCTCGCAACGCAAGACGCTTTGACAAGCTGCCTGAATCGACGCGCCTTCTTCGCCAAGTTTGAAGTGCTTTGGGAAACAGCCAAAGAAACCAATACACCGCTTTCGTGCGTCATGATTGACAACGACCATTTCAAACTGGTCAACGACAATTACGGGCACCAAGTTGGTGATGAAGTACTGCGCCGCGTATCACGAACGATCCGTGATCGACATGGTGAAAACGGATTGGTCTGTCGTTATGGCGGCGAAGAATTTTGCGTTGTCTTGCCTGGCATGAATAGCGAACAGGCGATGGCGGAAGCCAACTTGACGCGAAAAGCCATTGAAGCAATTGAGTTCGACGATCCAGCCGAACTGAAATTGACTGCTAGCCTGGGTGTTTCCGAGACGGGATTCGGCGCGGCAGACCCGCAAGAGATCATTAATCAAGCCGACATTTGCCTTTACACCGCCAAACACCGTGGCCGAAACTGCGTCGTTCAATACGACACTGACATGCAAGATGGCGACATCAGCGCGGGCGAACAGCAACCAACCGACGAACCGACTGAGCGTATCGAAATTCCGTATCGCGCCGTGACAGCGTTGGTCGCCGCGTTGTCTTATCGCGATGCGAACACCGCCGAACACAGTCGCCGCGTTGCTGAATTGTGCATGAGAGTCGCACCGGGGATTCTGAATCAACAGGAAACGTTTGTCCTGGAAATCGCCGCATTGCTTCACGACATCGGCAAAGTTGGCGTGCCAGATCACGTGCTCCTAAAACCCGGCCCGCTGACCCCCGAGGAATGGGAAATCATGTCGAGGCACGACCGAATCGGTGTCGAAATTGTTGACGGTGCGTTTGGCTGCCCGCCCTTAACGGAATATGTCGGATCGCACCACGCATTCTTTGGCGGGTCGGGTCGACATGACGGACTGCCAGCCGGATTCGACATCCCACTGGGCAGTCGAATTTTGACGATCTGCGACAGTTACGACGCTATGATTTCCGACCGAATCTACCGAAAAGGCCGATCGCATGAAGCTGCGATCGAAGAACTGCGGCGGTGTGCCGGAACACAATTTGACCCCGATTTAGTCGAGCAATTTGCAGCCGTCGTCACCGCGAAACCATCAACAGACTCGCAAGGCGATGCTTCACTGAACAGCGAAGCGGCCATTCAAATCGGGTATCAGGTCGAGCGATTGGCTGAAGCCGTCGATACACAAGATACCAACGGCATGAAAACACTTGCGAGCCGACTAAGCATGTATGCAAAGAACTGCGAACTAGATGACATTGCCGAACAGGCAAGCAAGATCTACGACCAGATTAATGGCGAAGAGATCGAATGGATCACGCTACTTCGCGAAACCCACGACTTGCTGGACCTGTGCCGCACGACTCAAGGTGAGATCTTAAGCGCGACTTTACAGGAAGACTCCGCTTCGTTGCTTTAGAAGTCACAGCAAGTGAACAGCTTCACTGCCAAGAAGTATTTCCCTTGAAGGCGATGGATGTGGGATCGATAGACTCAGTTACCGGCGTTGGAAAAGATTGCCAAGCAAGTCACAAAGAAGATCGTCGCTATCGTTGCCAACGCCAAAACAAAGCAATGGAAAACGAGCGCGAGCCGCAGGCTAATTCGCAGCCCAGCATGCAAGTACTTTGCATACCTGCTGGAATGCCGCAGCGCGGGGTAGACCCAAGCGAACTGCAGTAGCGCAATCAACGGAATCACCACGATCCATCCGGCCATGATCAGCGCAACCAAGGCAAAGATGAGCAAAATCCCTACCGACACATACCACTTTGCATGACGGTTGATCCTGGCGAGATCAATCCCCTCAGCGTTTTCGCCAACCAGTGAATCGACGACTTCCCGATCGCTATCAATCGGCGCAGCATAAGGGTTCGGCGGGACGTTCTCATGCGGACCTTGGCCCTGATCCACATCCTCATTATTCGTACTCATCCAGGTAATTCCATTTGGAGGCAGCGTGCATCATATCATGCACCCTGCACGCGAATATCTGTGCCCAAATCGTTCAGGCTTCCTCGCGAAATGCTTCTTTCATAGCAGCGCCCATGCGGTAGTCCTTGGGCGTCTTCCCCGCCTTGTTCTTTGCACAGGCGTCGGCACCATGCGACAGCAACGAACGAACAATCGCAACAGCGACATCCATTTTTCCGGCGGTAGCCGGCGCACCCGACTGGGTCACGGCGCGGTGAAGTGCAGTCGAATGGGACTTGCGGTCAATCGCGTGAACATCAGCACCCGCAGCCAGCAGAAGATTCACAGCGGTCAAGCTTCGAAAACGCACGGCACGGTGTAGAGGCGTGACGCCGTTCTTATCGATCTCGTTCACTGAAACATTCGACTCAATCAAATACTGAACGACCGCCGCTTGCGTTTCAGACGACGGGTTGTGTGCCGAGCAAGCCGACAGCAGGCATCCCGCAAGCTTATCGTTCTCTGTGCCCAGTTTTCGCAACTCATTGAGTCGCAATTCGAATGCAAGCTTCTGAGCATCATTCATCTGATTCACCCAACTGGATCACCCGATTCGAATTCGCCTAATCCAACCACGACCGATGTCACTTACGGGTGGAAGAGTTCGTTTTCCGTTGGTAGCGGACGCGTGTCTGATCACGC
>CAYUGI010000259.1:0-2156 GCA_964444105.1 uncultured Pirellulaceae bacterium | reverse complement strand
CTTACGGGTGGAAGAGTTCGTTTTCCGTTGGTAGCGGACGCGTGTCTGATCACGCGTGTCTCACGGCGCGACAGTCGTAACAGACGACTGTCGTAAAAAAACATAGTCGTCACGAGCGCGGTCGTTGAATCGCAAACGCCCAACGGAATGGGCACTTTGAAAGATTCGCTAGCTTGGCGGAGTGAACTTCGGTGCCGAAGGTTCTGACGGTTCGTCATCCTCTTCTTCATCAACACTTTTCGATCGCGGTGTATCGTCCATCGACAGCGCCTGCTTGGCTTCATACTCGGCCACGCGGAATTGCTGCTGCACGTCATTCAAGCCACGACGAAATTCGCGATAACTACCGCCCAGTTTTCTCGCGACTTCGGGTAGATTTCCGCCGAACAGCACGACGGCGATAATCCCAATCACCATCGCTTCAAAAGGTCCGAATCCGAACATGTCACACTTTCTCGCTGGAGGAACCAGCCGAATCTTCCTCGTCGTCCGATTCGTTCATTCCTGCCTTAAACTCATTGGCACTGCGACCAAGATTTCGCATCAGGCTAGGCAGCTTCGCACCACCAAACAGCAACAATGCTAAGAATAGAACGATCAGCATTTCGGGCATCCCCGGAAACCCAAACGCCAAAGGCAGTTGCTCAAGTAACATCGACAAACTCATTCCAATCAACATAGCTTCGCTCCGCAAAAGAGGCTCAAAAAATGAGGACCCTCACGTGCACTTACGGCGAAAGCGGGTAGGTCGATCAGGCACGTTGGCCAGATCACCTCCAGAACCGATGTGTCGGGGGTGACAGTTTCTTCTCTCTGAAAGAACGACAGGCAATCCCTATCGAACTCACTCAGGTTCACATTTTATTGACTGGGCTGGAAAAATCAAAGGTCCCCAGCGGCGGTAAAAGGTCCGATTCTTGGCAATCGCTGTGAGCCAACGGACAAATCGGCACGATTGATTCGGTCGTCGTGCGTACACAATGGTTTCCCACAAGGGCATTCCCGGCTTCCCGCGTTGGCATTCCTGGCTTCGCGCAGTGGCATTCCTGGCTTCGCGCAGTGGCATTTCCAAGACAAAGAACCTATTTTCTTCGTCCACCTCCAGCCCGGCCCTACTGTCCACCTCGACCATGCCCCCCAATCTTTGGCCCATTGTTTCTAGCGTCTTTGGGGTGATCTTAGTGATGGTGATTGGTGGAGCCTGTCGCCGTGTCGGCTGGCTCACCCGCGAAGCGGACCGGTCACTGGCAAGTTTACTGACCAGCGTCCTGATCCCGTGCCTGTTTTTGTCACGAATTCTCAGTGGCGATTCAACGGATGATCTGTCGGTCGCCTGGATCCCTCCGGTCGTTGGTTTTGCAACCACGACGACCGGTTTTTTGGCTTCACTTCTCTTCGCGCGAACAATTGGACCCAAAATCGGCCTCGATTCCGACGCCAAGCAGCGATCGTTTGCGATATGCGCGGGCATTTGCAACTACGGTTTTATTCCTTTGCCACTCGCGGAGAAATTCTACGAGAACGCCGTTGTCGACCTGATCCTGCACAATGTTGGAGTCGACTTAGCACTCTGGAGCGTGGGACTAGCCGTGCTTTGCGGTAGCTCCGTCAGCGGCGTTGCGAAAGCCCTGACGAATCCGCCGTTGATCGCGGTCATCGTGGCGATCTCGATCAAGCAACTCTTTGGTGCTCAAGTAGTGCCTTCATTTGTGATGAGCGCTGTCGAGTTGCTGGCCGAGTGCGCGATCCCGATGGGGCTGGTTTTAAGCGGCGCGATCATCGTGGACTTCCTTGGTGAAGCCGAGTGGAAAAACGCGTGGCCGGTTGTCATTGCAGCGATGAGCCTGCGTCAACTGGTCTTCCCGCTGGTGCTGTTGACGATCGGTTCGGCCGTGCTTTCGTCGGTCGACATGCGTCAAGTTGTGATGCTGCAAGCAGCGATGCCAGCCGCCATTTTTCCGGTCGTACTGATTCGGTTGTACGACAAGGATGTTTCAACAGCGCTGAGCGTCGTGCTTTCCACGTCGCTAGCCGCGCTGGTGCTAATCCCCTTGTGGCTAGGAATTGGCCAATGGTGGCTGGGTGTGTGAACAGGGCAAAGCACTTTTTCAAATTGGGATGATCCGAAGAATCGCAACCCGACGCGTAAGCGAGGG
>CAYUGI010000258.1:0-9104 GCA_964444105.1 uncultured Pirellulaceae bacterium | reverse complement strand
TTGGCTCACACCAAACGAGATGGTGACGCTAAAATTGCAGACGAATACCAACCACTTAAGCTGGACGCTCTCTTTAGGCGGCCTACGCTTAGTCGAGGCCGGCTGAAGCCGGTACACCCACGTGCACGGTCTGTTTTATCCATGGTTCTCGTAGGCCAAACGAGATCATTGACTTGCGACGCGATTCGACCGAGTCATGAATAATCCGGGTCAGGCACTAAATCCCAATCGCCCTTAACTTAGCGATCTCAGGCTTCCACACCTGATCCGCCAACAACGCCTGGCATTGTGATCGCTGCTGCCGCGGGTGAAACACTTTCACGCTGCGCAGCAATTTGACCGATCAGTTCTTCCATTGTCTCGTCATATTGCTGTGGTGTTAAACGCTGGCCGTTCTGTGCCGCGCGATAGACGCCATCGATCAACTGTTCGTAGCCTTGGACCATGACCTCGACCGAAAACCGTTCGCAAACCAACTTACGCCCTTTCGCTCCCATTGCAGCACCGCGGTCTGGGCTGGAGAGAACCTTCAGCATCGATTCGGCCAACGCA
Source organism: uncultured Pirellulaceae bacterium (assembly GCA_964444105.1). Taxonomy (GTDB): domain Bacteria; phylum Planctomycetota; class Planctomycetia; order Pirellulales; family Pirellulaceae; genus K23-9. Next base: position 8,552 of record CAYUGI010000258.1, on the reverse strand, counting down.
TCAACGTTGTTCGCTTCGTACAGGTAACCCGTTTCACCTTCGACAACGGTATCCGGCAATGATCCGACATTGGGTGCGACCACCGGCAAACCGCAAGCGTTCGCCTCCAGTGTCGATGCTGGATTTGCTTCCATCCGCGACGAAAGCACTTTCAAATCCAATCCAGCTAAAACCTCCGGCACGTCGTGACGCATCCCGAGCATTCGGACGTTTTTTTCCAGTCCCAATTCGCGGGTGGTACGTTCAATGGCTTCGCGTTCCACGCCATCTCCGATGACGACCAAGACGGCATTGGGAAGCTGCTGGACAACACTGGCCCATGATTGAACCAGCATCACATGTTGTTTTTCAGGTCGCAGCGCGGCCACGATTCCCGCGGTTGGGACGTCCGCTTCGATGCCGATGCGAGCACGCATTTCGCCTTTGTCGCGAGGCTGAAAACGATCCACGTCAACTCCGTTCCAGACGGTAAAGACCTTGCCACGCGGGCAACCTTCGCCGCTGACCAAGAAGTCGGAGTGTGTTCGAGCGCACCCAATGAACCCGTCCGTGATGGGTGATAGCATCCGGTTCATGCGTTCCACTTTCATGGGATAGCCGGTCGCGTGCAGTGCGGACAGAATCACGGGCACGTTGGCACGCCATGCTGCCAGTCGCCCCCAGAACATTCGGTCGCCGCCCGTGCCAACCGTGATCACGGCATCCGTTTTGCGATCTTTCAGGAGCTGGGTTAAACGCCCAAGAACCTTCACGTCGTATTTGTTTTCCAGTAGTCCCACGTGCGTCGGAATCTCTTTTGCGATGACCTCGCCCAGTTCGGATAGCTGCTTCAAGCAAACCAACTCGGGTTCAAATCGCGTTCGATCCATTTTACGGATGATTTCCAGTAACAGAGTCTCCGCTCCACCAACAACGACTTCCGTGTGAACGAACATCACGCGTAAAGGTTCGCGGTTTTCTGGCATCGTTGGCTGGGCGACTGTTCGTTGAAACATGATTGCTGGAATGTTGGTGAAGTTTAAGGTGAAGCTGTTGAATTCCTCTCCCGCTGGGAGAGGTCGATCTTAAGCGAGGGAGAGGGGTGAATCGGTGATTGGCATCGACAAGTCAATCGCTCCCGTCAGTCCATTGCGATCGGCGTAGTAAGCCAGAGCGGCTTCCACGACCGGGCCACGGGTCTCCAGTGCGAATTTTTCTTTCCGCACATGCCGTGGATCAAACGTGACCGCATTGCGAATGCGTTCTAGTTCAGGGTCGCCGTGGCATCGTTGCAAATGAAACGAGTCTTCGCCGGGCGTGTTGTATCCGCCGTAAGCGCTAACGACGGCTTCGACGCCGTCGGCTCGTGCCATCGCAGCAGCGGCATGATTCAAGTTGGATTTCAGGCCAAACGGGAAAGCAAAGTACCGGATCGGCAGCTGCAAGATCTCTGCGAGCTCGCGTCGTGCCAGCACGATTTCGTCGTAGATGTCTGCCAATTCATGGACTTCGCCCATGTTGGGGTGTGTCCGAGTGTGAGCGCCAATTTCGATTCCTTGGTCAGCTAGTTCTTTCAGCTCGTCGATCGTGTTGACCGGAAAATCGAAACCCGCTTTGGCGTCGTGTTCGAAGGGCCGTTGATGGGACGTGTGATCCAACGTGACAAAATACGTGCAAGGGATCTTACGCTCGATCAGTAATGGAAGAGCTTCGTCGCAGTTTTCCGCATAGCCGTCATCAAACGTCAAATGCATGGCCGGTCGCGAATTCCCGTTTTCCATTCGGCTTCGCAATTCGTCCATCGACACCATGTCGAAATTATCCGCGAGCCAATTCACCTGACGACGAAACTGAGCGTTCGTCATCGACCAGGCCACAGGATCTCGATCGGCAACGCGGTGGTAGTACAGCATCATCAACGGCGTTTGACGTTTCTGCCGAGCAGCGTTTGCCGCCCAAATACGGTACGGGCTCGTCAGGCGACGGTAGACCGCGAAGGCAGCAGTTTTCAGGTGGTTGGACATGATGATGCAAAAGGTAAATGGTCGTTCAAAGCTCAATACATATTTCACTCTCCCGCTGGGAGGGGCCAATGCAGCGAAAATGGAGCTTCGTCGGAAACCTAGGTCGCAGATGCAGACTTGCAAATATTTTGGGCGAAATTTCCTGCCAGACCCTGTGTGTGACCTAGCCTTGTCTATTCGCACCACCTTCGTCTCAATCTTTCAATTGCAAACGTCCCACGCATGTCTGCCGACATTCACTCGCTCGCCGCGACCGCATTTACTGCGCCAATCGTCCTCCCCCAAAAGACGATTCGGATCCTTCAGATCGTCAACGGGCAGCACTACGCCGGCGCTGGACGCGTACAAGACTTGCTGGCGATGCACCTGCCAGAGTTCAGCTGCGAGAGTGATTTCGTCTGCGTCAAACCCGATGCCTTCCCCGCAAAACGCCAGAGCCAGAAATCAGCGTTGCACGAAATTCCGCTGCGACATCCTTGGGCCAAATCGGCGATCCATCAAATCGCGAAAGTGGTTGATGACGGTGCCTACGATGTGATCCATTGCCACACACCGCGTAGTAGCTGGGCGGCACTCTCTGCTGGAAAGTTCACGGGTCGCCCAGTGGTCCACACTATGCACGACGTATTCTTTTCGCTCGGGGGCAACCTCGCGAAGCGTCTGCAAAATCGATACTCCGTTTCCCGCTTGCGTGATGCCGATTTCGTCACGACCGTGTCGCCCGAGTCCATGCGACTGGCGGACAACCTACATCTTGGCAAGAAACGTCGAATGATTCTCAATGGCGTTCCCGTTGCATCCCCACCCGCTGAGCGTGTGCGTCCAGCGGGAACGTGGACGTTGGGGATCGTCGGTTTGATTCGCCCTTGCAAAGGGATCGAAGTACTGATTCGGGCTCTCGGCGAACTTCGTGATCGCGGCTGCGATGTGAAACTGGTCGTCGTGGGCACTTTTCATGAACCTGGCTACGAACGCGAGGTCATGGAACTGGTTGCGTCGGTGGGTGTAGAACATCTGATTGAGTTCGTCGGCTTCACTAGCGACGTGCCCGCCCAGTTAAGACGACTGGATTTGTTTGTGATGCCCAGCGTTGGGCCCGAAGGTTTACCGATGGTCCTGCTAGAAGCGATGGCTCACGGTCTACCTGCAATCGGTTCCGATGTTCCAGGGATTGCCGATACGATTCGCCACGACAAAGACGGACTAATTTTTCCCAATCGCGATCACGCCAAGTTGGCTGACGCCGTCGAAGCATTCATCACTGGCAATGCAGACTACCTGCAAATGAGTTGCACCGTTTGTTCTCGCCACGCTGCCGAATTTTCAGCTTCACGAATGGCAGGCGAGTTCGCAGAGGTCTACCGGGAAGTTCTTCGCAGCTAAGACGGACAGGTCACTGCGCGGACGAACAGACGGGGCTAAATCTCGAAGCGACGGTTCCAGCCGCCGTTGACGTTTACCGTCTGGCCGGTCGCGAACGTGTTTGCTGGATCAGCCAGGAACAAGATCGCCTTGGCGACATCCTGGGTACTCCCCCATCGATTCATCAGCGCTTGCTCTTTCGCGCGTGCGTCCCAGTACTCGCCGGTTGATTCGCCCCATTTAGTTTGGATCCAACCGGGTGCGACAGTGTTGACGCGAATCAGAGGTGCGACCTCCTGTGACAGACTATTCGCGAACGCCATCACTGCTGCTTTCACCGGCCCGAACATTTGACCTGCGTCGCCTTCCATGCCTTGGGGTGCTTGATCCCATCCGATAAACGTCATCGATGGTGGGATTGCCAAAGCTTGCGAACCAATCCGGATCGCGACTTTTCGTGAAAGAGCGATCGTGCCCAACACGTCAACTTCCATCAAGCGACGAAGCTTCGTGTCAAAGTCAGCGTCCGCGATTTCTCCGGTCAGCACATCCAAGCCAGCGTTGTTGACCCAAGTGTGAACGACCTTCAACTCCTTCCAAGCGACATCCATCAGCTCATCACGCTGCGATGCATCGCTTAGATCAGCAGAGTGCATAACGGCTTCGCTGCCGGCCTCGCGGACCTGCTTTGCTGTTTCTTCGGCGCCCGATTGATTGCGATGGAAATGAATCAGGACGCGTTCCGCTCCGGCCTTTGCCAATGCAATCGCGGTCGTCTGGCCGATTCCGCTGGAGGCGCCGGTGACGACCGCATGGGTGTTGATGAAAGGTTTCACGGAAAGAAAATCGCCTTAAGCTTTTTCGTACTCTTTCAAGAATCCGACAAACTCACGTCGGTGGTGCTGCTCGTCGGCCAGCAACGTGATGCACATGTCCTGGGTCACGTAATCATAGCCATCGCACAGCTGGATGATCTTACTGTACTGAGCAATGGCGGCTTCTTCAGCGTCGATCACGCCTTTGATCACCGCGACAACGTCCGTGCTGTCTGCCGGCGGTTGCAGCGAAGTTTGCCCGGCGCTGAAATGCTGGCTGCCAGGCACACGGCCATCAATCGTCTTGATTCGATTGGCGATCTGAGTGGCGTGCGTCATTTCTTCGGTCACGTCGGCCGCGAGCGACTTCTTGATTTCTTCGGCACGCACACCGTCCAGGTTCACGCTGTTGGCGAGGTAGTTCACGACCGTTTCCAATTCCATCCAGTAGGCTTTGGTCAATTCCGCTACGATCTCGTTGTTCTTGGTTTCGTCGGTCATCTTTTCCCGTTTCGGTAAGTGTTTGGTGGGTTGAAAAACTCTTTTTTGGCACTCTACAGCATTGTTAAGCCTCCACGCCGCAAACTCCGTTGCCGAGGAATGATGTGCAAAAACGAAAGCGACGGTTCCCAATGAGCGGCCTTAAGGCGGCGGATTTCACCGCAATCGCGTCACCCTTGCCGTTTTTGGCCGTCGCAGGCTACGCTATACGCGTTCGCGGATTACTTTAAATCGCCTAATCCGCCCGTGAATCGTTGATTTTGATGACCGATGGTCGCCCGTGCGAGCGCCGTCTCAAAGCCCCGTTCACGACCTTTGACTCTCCCGCAGGCAGTTCGTTGGCTTGGCTCTTTGGCTCAGCCACCGGTGTTAGCGACGAGTCGGCTTGGTTGATGCCCCCTGCATTAATCGGCTCTGTTATGACGGCACTTACTTGAGGAAACAATATGTCCGACGCGAAAACGGTCGCCCAAGCAGAAATAGAAAATCAAATTGGCGAGTTACAAAAAGGTGACCAGCCAGTGGATGTCGATGTCGCTGAGACGCAGGAATGGATCTCATCGCTCGATTATGTTCTTAAAAGCAAAGGCCCCGATCGCGTCCAGTTTTTGATTGAACAGCTTCGCGACCGCGCTGCCGAAGAAGGCATTCAGTGCGCCGAAGACACAATCACTCCCTACGTGAACACGATTCCCGCCAAAGACCAACCCGCGTTCCCCGGAAACCGTGACCTAGAGCGTCGCCTGAAATCCATTATCCGATGGAATGCCATGGCAATGGTGGTTCGAGCCAACAAGCGTCCCGGTGGTGTTGGTGGTCACATCAGCACATTCGCATCAAGTGCAACTCTGTACGAAGTTGCGTTCAATCACTTCTTTAAAGGTCGTGGCGAAGACGGTTACAGCGGCGATTCGATTTACTTCCAGGGCCATGCTTCGCCAGGAATGTACAGCCGCGCGTTCTTGGAAGGCCGCATCAACGAACAGAACCTGGAGAACTTCCGGCGCGAACTCGAAGGCGGCGGCGGTTTATCCAGCTACCCACACCCTTGGTTGATGCCCAACTTCTGGGAGTACCCGACTGTTTCGATGGGCCTCGGTCCCATCATGGCGATCTATCAGGCTCGCTTTAACGAATATCTAAACGATCGCGGTATCAAGAACACCAAAGGACAGAAAGTCTGGGCGTTCTTAGGCGATGGCGAGTGTGATGAACCGGAAACCCTCGGCGCGATTGGCTTGGCCGCCCGCGAACGATTGGACAACCTGATCTTCGTCGTCAACTGCAACCTGCAACGACTCGACGGACCCGTTCGAGGCAACGGCAAGATCATCCAAGAATTGGAAGGTATCTTCCGCGGTGCCGGATGGAATGTCATCAAGGTCGTCTGGGGTGATGACTGGGACGAATTGTTGGCGAAAGACGCGACTGGTCTGCTTGCCAAACGAATGAATGAAGTCGTTGATGGCCAGTATCAAAAATACGTCGGTATGCCCGGCAGCTACATCCGCGAACACTTCTTCGGAAAATACCCCGAACTGCTGCAACTGGTCGAAAATTACAGCGATGAGAAGCTAGAGAAACTCAATCGCGGCGGTCACGATCCAGAGAAAGTTTACGCCGCGTACAAAGCCGCGATGGACTCTGATAACGGTCGGCCAAACGTCATTCTGGCCAAGACAATCAAGGGCTACGGTTTGGGCGAAGCCGGCGAAGGCCGCAACATCGCTCACAACCAAAAGAAAATGAATGAGCAAGAGTTGTTGGAGTTCCGAAGTCGATTTGGAATTCCAATCAGCGACGAAGAGGTCGGCACGGCACCGTTCTATAAGCCACCTGCCAATAGCGCTGAGCTGTCATACATGGCGGAACGTCGTGAAGCCCTCGGTGGTAGCGTTCCAAGTCGACCGACCGAACACCCCAAGATGGAAGTGCCCTCGCTCGAAACTTTCCAAAAGCTGATTGATCGGTTAGGCAATGGCAAGAATTGCAGCACGACCTTTGCCGTCGTGCAAATGCTGATTGCACTTTGTCGCGACAAGCAGATTGGCAAGTTCATGGTACCGATTGTCCCGGATGAGTCGCGGACCTTTGGCATGGAAGGAATGTTCAAGCAGTTCGGGATTTATGCCCATGCAGGACAACTCTACGAGCCAATCGATTCGGCGATCACGTTCTCCTACAAAGAAGCTCAAGATGGGCAGATTTTAGAGGAGGGCATCACCGAATGCGGTTCGATGAGTAGCTTCAATGCTGCGGGGACGGCCTACAGTTGCCACGGCGTCAACATGATTCCGTTTTACATCTACTACAGCATGTTTGGTTTCCAGAGAGTCGGTGACTCGATCTGGGCCGCGGCTGACATGCGTGCCAAAGGATTCTTGGTTGGTGGTACCGCCGGACGGACTTCGCTGAACGGTGAAGGCCTTCAACACCAAGACGGTCACAGTTTGTTAAATGCGATCGCGTTCCCCACGGTTCGTGCCTACGACCCCGCCTTTGCTTACGAGGTCATCGTGATCATCCAGGAAGGTCTCAAACGGATGTTCCAAGAGGGCGAAGAATGCATCTACTACATCACTGCTGAAAACGACGCTTACGATCACCCGTCAATGCCAGAAGGCTGTGCCGACGGAATCGTTAAAGGGATGTACAAATTCCGCAGTCGTGAAGTCGATTCAGCCAAAGCCCGTGTCCAGTTGTTTGGTAGTGGTGCGATCCTGAACAGTGCTCTGCGTGCTCAAGAAATCTTGGCCGACGAGTACGGCATTGCGAGTGATGTCTGGAGCGTGACCAGCTACACGCAGTTGCGACGTGACGCAGCAACCTGCGACCGTTGGAACATGCTGCATCCAACTGAAACACCGAAGAAAAGCTACCTAGAAGAAACGCTTGAAGGTGTCGAAGGGCCGTTCATCTCAGCCAGTGACTATGTAAAGGCACTTGGCGAACAACTGACACCTTGGATCCCCGGCGATTACTATTGCCTGGGAACTGACGGCATGGGCCGCAGCGAAACTCGCGAAGCCTTGCGTCGGCACTTCGAGGTCGATGCCGAATCGATCACGATCGCTGCGATCAGCCGCTTAGCCAAGGCCGATGTGTTCACTGCCAAGGACGTCGCCAATGCGATCAAAGACTTGGGATACGACGCCGAGAAGACAAACCCGTATTTCGCTTGATGACGGGCTACAGCTTTCACTCTCCCTCTGGGAGAGTCGGACGCAGTAGCGGCCGGTGAGGGCCGTTGGATTTGAGATTTCAACTCTGAAATTTCAGATTCATTCACCCTCTCCTCGCTAAGGCTCGACTCTCCCTGGGGGAGAGTTCTCCATCACTCTGCGAATCCGACGCACGTCCAAACAACCTCCACGTAACGTTACTTATCAATATGGCAACCGAAGTAAAACTTCCTGAATTGGGCGACGGAATTGAATCCGGCGACGTACTTGAAATCTTCGTCAGCGTTGGCGATGTGGTCAGCGAGGGCGACGACATCATCGAGATGGAAACCGACAAGGCGACGGTTCCCGTGCCGGCTTCGATTGGCGGCAAGGTCAGTAAGATTTCCGTCGCTGAAGGTGATACCGTGCCAATCGGTGGCGTCTTGATCGAAATCGAAGCCGCTGATGGTGCGGCAGCTCCCGCTAGCGATCCTCCTGCCGCAGCACCAGAACCCGCCAAAACGCCGAAACCCGCCGAGACACCAACGCCCGTTGCCGAAGCGCCACCCGCGGCACCCAAACCGGCCGCCGCCCCGGAGCCGGTGGCTGCTCCCAAAGCGGCCAGTCCTCCTGTACCACCGCCAACACCTGCCGCACCCGTCGCAACGTCAACCGAAGTGATTCCTGCAGGCCCCGCTGTTCGCCGA
>CAYUGI010000257.1:0-9214 GCA_964444105.1 uncultured Pirellulaceae bacterium | reverse complement strand
CGCTCCTGATGTCAAGACACCCGTCATGGACCAGTTGGCCAGAGACGGTGTTCGGTGCACCGATGGCTATGCCGCTTTTCCCGTTTGCTCACCGTCGCGGGCTGCACTTTTGACGGGACGCTATCCGGCGCGCTTTGGTCCGACGTATGAGGATTACTACGGCGGCGGTGCGCCCGAACTCGATCCAATCAAGCATCCGACCATCGGACAGATGATGAAGGACGCGGGATACCGAACGGCCTGCTTTGGAAAATGGAACGTCTCCAACTTGAATCGCCGCCGCGCCAACGATTTTGGGTTTGACCGCTGGGTTGGTCTGCATCTCAATCACGATTACTACACGCACAAGCTCGAACGGTCCGGCGAACACGACCTCTACAAAGACGGCAGGCCTTTCGATCGCGAAGGCGTCTGGTCGGATACGATTTTTGCAGACGAAGCAATTTCGTTCATAGAGAGTCAATCAGCCCGCGCCGAAGGCGCAACCGCCCGTGCGGCGACGCACCCGTTCTTCATCTACCTGCCGTTTCAGGCACCGCACAGTCCGTATCAGGATCCGGACGTTCCGCTTGATCCTCCCGGCAAAAAGGAACGCAAGACGTTGATCAAGATGATTGAGCGTCTCGACCTGGAAATCGGACGAGTCCTTAAGGCTCTCGACGATCAGAAGTTGGCAGACAATACCCTTGTCATCCTGACCAGCGACAACGGCGGCGCGCAGGGCACAGCGAGGAACCTGCCACTCAGCGGCGCCAAGCAGATGTTACAGGAAGGTGGAATCCGCGTGCCGCTGATCCTGCGCTGGCCTGGTGTACTTCCAGAGGGCAAAGAGTTTTCCTCGCCGATCACCGCGATGGATCTCACCGCCACCGTCGCTGCAGCGGGAAGCGCCAAGCCGCAGGAAGACAAGCGGTTCGACGGACTCGATCTCCTGCCAGCTCTCACTGGCAAAGCTAAACTGCCAGTAGATCGACCACTCTTCTTTCGCCGGCGGACAGTCAAAGTGCGTGCCAATCAGAATGACATCCGGCAATCGGCGGTGCGCCAGGGGGAGTGGAAATATTTGCGGACGTATAGCAAACGCGACAACAGCAAGTTCGCCGCTGCACTCTACAACCTAAAAGACGATATCGCCGAAGAAAACGACCTTGCAGCCTCCAATCCTGAAATGCTGAATGCCATGAGCGACCTGCTTGAAAAATGGGAGGCGGAGATGAGCAAGACGGCAATTCCTTTTGCTGCTGCTTCGCGTGAAAAGAAATAGTTATGAATAGAAGTCGAACACTCAGAACAATTCAAACAATCACAATTGCCATCTTTTCGTTTTTTCTTACCGAGGAAGCTCACGCCGAGTCACCCCAGCCCAACGTCCTGTTGATCAGCGTCGACGATCTGAACGACTGGGTCAGCTGTCTTGGCGGTCACTCGCAGACGCACACGCCGAACATCGATCGACTCGCGGCGCGGGGTATGCTTTTCACGAATGCCCATTGCCAGGGGACGATGTGCAATCCGTCGCGAATCAGTTTGCTGTGGGGCCGGAGGCCTTCGTCCACGGGGTTCTACGACAATCACTATCACGTCTCGAAAGAGCCTGAGTTTCTGGAATCGCATGTCAGTCTGCCTGCGCACTTTGCAGCCAGTGGCTACAAGACACTGACGGCGGGGAAGGTGTTTCATGGTGGCACGCCCAGGCAATCTCAAGTCGTGGGGCCGCGTCTCGGACAGTGGCTGAAAGGCCTCGACCAACCGGTCCATAAGAAGCCGAAGGGATGGCACAGAACCTGGGATTTCGGCCCGCAGGACTATGACGAAACGAAGTTCACCGATTACGTCACTGCCACCTGGGTCGCCCAGCAGCTTGGCAACAAGCACGACAAGCCGTTCTTTCTCTCTGTTGGTTTTTACCGGCCGCACGTGCCGTTTTTTCCGCCGCGTCGGGTTTGCGACACTTTTGAAGACGTGCAACTACCGCGCGTTGACGCCGATGACTGGAGCGACATCCCCGGCGCGGCGCGTAAGGTGGCGATGAGCAATCCAAAGATTCCGACGCACGATTGGATGCGCGAAAAAGGTCGTTGGCAAAAGGCCGTGCATGCTTACCTCGCCTGCGTCCGCTGGACTGACGAGCAGCTCGGCCGCGTTCTCGATGCGCTCGACAACGGGCCTCATGCAAAGAACACAATCGTCGTGCTCTTCTCCGATCACGGCTACCACCTCGGCGAGAAACAGCGCTGGTCGAAGTTCTCACTTTGGGAACGCACCACGCATGTTCCACTTATCATCAGCGTGCCCGATGGAACGAAAGGTAAGACGAACAAGCCGGTTGAGCTATTGAGTCTTTATCCGACGCTGATTGATCTCTGCGGCCTGAGAGCGAATCCCAAACTCGAGGGTGTCAGTCTGCGGCCCTTGCTCGACAACCCGAATGCGGATTGGGACCATGTGGCCGTTTCCACGCTCGGGCAGAACAACCACGCCGTGCGCGACCAGCGCTGGCGATACATCCGCTACGCCGACGGCAGCGAAGAACTCTACGATCACCGGACCGACTCAAACGAGTGGAACAACCTCGCGGTAGAATCGCCAACGCCTTTGCACGCCAAAGTGATCGCGCGACTGAAGAATCACCTTCCTAAGTCGAACGCGCCCCAGCGGGGTCATCAACCCAAGCAATCAAGTACTCCATGATTTACAAACAATTGAAAATCTTTCCCGTCCTCGTATTGCTCACAGCGACCGTCGCTTCGGCCGCAGAGCCCAATCGCGATTACGACGTCGTTGTCATCGGCGGTACGCCTGCCGGAGTCGCGTCGGCCATCGCTGCTGCCCGTGCTGATAAGACGGTGATCATCATCGAGCAGGCACCTAAGCTCGGAGGAGTGCTTTCTTCGGGCGTGCTGAGACTGGATGACAAATACGTGGAATCGAACAGCGGAGTGATGGAGGAATTCCGCCAGCGCGTGAAAGCCTATCACCGCACAGAGATGGCGGATGATCCTTTGGTAAAGGCGCACGTAGAGCAAAACCCGCCGACGCGCTGGAATATCGCTGAAGGCCGGGCCTGGGAACCGCATACGGCCGCCAGGATTTATGCTGAAATGATCGCCGAGCATAAGAGCATCTCTACGCGTTTTAACGAAGTGGCCGTGGATGTGAACATGAAAGGCCAACGGGTTACAGGCGTTGTCACTCGCCAGCGCGACAATCAAGGAAACCTCGGCGCGCGGCATACCTATACCGGCAAGGTGATCATCGATGCGACTTATGAAGCCGACCTGGCAGAATTTGCAGACATCCCTTATCGCATCGGACGCGAAGCCCGCTCGAAAGAAGAGCCGCACGCCGGACACATCTATACGAATTATTTCCGCGGGGTCAAAGGAACTCTTCCCGCCACCGTCCTTCCGGAGAGCACGGGTGTAGCCGACCACAGGTCACAGGCATTTACCTACAGAATCACTGCAAAGGATTACGGCCGGCCCGACCATCCCTATCGCTTGCCGGAACCACCGCCCGGTTACGACCCAGCCAAGTACAACTGGAGAGCAAACAGTAAGCCGATCATACCGAATGGAAAATTTGATCTGTTGGGAATCAACTGGGGTGGCGACTTGGTTGGACATGGTACGCGTTGGGTCTTGGCGGACTGGGAGGAGCGTGCCCAAATCGAAAAAATCTACCGCAACCATGACCTTGGCTACCTCTACTTCATTCAGACCAAAGGAGGCTCGCCCAACATCGGCCTCCCGGATGATGAATTTCAAGACAACGGCAACTTCCCCTACCGCCTTTATGTTCGCCAGGGCCGCCGCATAGAAGGACTCTACACCTTAACGGAGAGTGATCTGCATAAGGATCTTCGCGGCGACGGATTTCGCGGACCGCTGCTTCCGGATTCGGTTGCCATTGGAGTCTACGGAATCGATGCACACCGTGTTCAAGGCCCCGACGGGCGAAAGGAACCGCCTTACGGAAAAGGCGCCGCGGAAGGCACGCTTCACCTGCATGATGCGACAGGGCCCTACCAGATACCCTACGGCACACTGGTGCCCAAACAACACAACGGCATTCTTTTCCCTGTGGGCATTTCCTCGACGCACGTTGCAATGTGCAGTGTGCGAATGGAGCCTGTATGGTCTGCACTGGGACAGGCTGCGGGCGTCGCCGCCGCCTTGGCGATCGACAATCAGCAGGAACTCAAAGACGTCCCCGTTAAGCAAATTCAGGATGAACTCTTAAAGCAGCGAAGCACCCTGATTTTCTACACAGACCTCCCCGCAGATGCGGCTGCATTCACTGCCGCGCAAAAGCTAAGTCTGCTCGACGCTGTCGCCGGACCTGATATCGATGATTACAACACGGCTGGGAAGACCAAAGGTTTGGGCAGTCTGGAAATGAAGGCCTACCGCTTCCGCCCCAATGAACCGATCACGATGGGCGAATTTTCTCAGATGGCTGTGAACGGACTTCAATTGCCACTTAGCATTACCGCTTCGCACTTCACAGACGTGCCGCGCGGGCATCCCGCCTTCAAATACATCGAAACGCTCTACGATTACTCAACGCAGTCCAAGCAGCCCTTCTTTGACTTTGAACCAAGCAAGAACTTTAGAACCGCCCTCGCTCACCCTGACAAAAAGGTAAGCGGCGTCCAAGCAGCAAAAATCCTTTCCGGTCTACGGAAGAAGAAAGTCCCCGCGCCATCTAATCCAGATGCAGACCTTACTCGAGGTGAAGCGGCGCAGCTGGTTTATCAGAATTTCTGAGCCAGCGGAGTGCACTTTGTCCGCATCAGTGGCGATGGTCGCTCATGTTGATGGGGGCGTGGATCCATGTGCTTTGTGAATTCGTTGACGCTATCAAACCTCCCGAGCTCGCACAGTTAGCATCCCTATTTCAAATACGGCGGTCGATACGGTTCCACAAATTTTCTAGTATCAATCCGATGCTTCTTCCATTGGCCCGCGAGCTCGGGATCGCCGTAATCAGGGGCCGGCATCTTTTCCAGGATGCGTTCCAAACGCTTCCTCATCGCAATCACTCGCTCTTCGTGCGATTTCGTTATATCCCGATACGCTCCTTCGACCCATTCGTTGCGGTCGTCTCCGGTATCATAAAAGCGACCGCGGCCGTCGATGAGGCAGGTTCAGCGGCGACCGATCACGCCAAAAATGAGTCCGGCTCAATTCGGAAGCGATGGTGGAAAACTCGACAGAAGTCCGAGAATTGATGGCTCAAACTTGGCGACCTCTGCCGCAAAAAGTTCAACTGGTGTCCTCGATCCTCCATTGCCCGGAGTCAGCACATGTGCCACTAATCTCTTCCGATTTGTGTCTTCTTGCGTGTGCTCACGGTCAATCGGCGAGTTCAAACAGATCAGCGATTTTCGCAGATGGTGAACTTGTTGGTTTGGCGGAGTTGGCCAGCAATGCCAACCGAAAACGGTATTCGACCAAATAGATGGGCTAAACCGTTTCGTAGCTTCCATTGTCTCACTGATGCGTTCCGCGTGTGGACAATTCTTCCTCGGTCAATTTCACCACTTCAGCTTAGCGAGTCGCGAATCAGGGCTCGGTTTGTCCCACTTCGGTTGTTTCGGAAGAGGCGCTACCGCCCTGCTTTTTGTGTCGCTACGCTCTGAAGTCATTCTGGCTTCGGCGAAATTCTTGCAGAAATTTGCAACCGACAAGTCACTCGCCGACGCAATACAGATGGGTGTTCGAGCGTAAGAACAGGCATTCGTCGCTGATGGCAGGCGTTCCACCGAAACCACTCTTATCGAACGTCATATCGCCCGCTCCGATGGCTTTGAATTCTGGTTGCGCCTCGATCACATGGATCGTTCCGGAGTTTGTGGTGATGTAAATCTTTCCGTCGGCGACGCAAAGTCATCGCCGCCGCCACGCGTCTTCGGGCATCTTGGCGTTGACCGTCTTCTTCCAAAGCAACTCTCCCGAGGTCCGGTCGACGCAATTCAAGTGACGCTTTAAGTCTTCAATCTTTCCATCCTCGAATCCGTAGCCGGAATAGCAAGTCACAAAGACTTTGTCGCCAACGACGATTGGACTGGACGTGCCTTGACCAGGAAGCTTGATCTTCCAACGGACGTTATTGTCTTCGCCGAACTGAACCGGCGCGGCTGATTGACTGATGCCCGATCCGTTTGGCCCGCGGAACCGAGTCCAGTCGGCGTTGGCGGTGGTCGAAAGTAGAAGAAGTATCGCTAAACTGCGAACGAATCCTTGAGTGAGCATTGGGTGACTGCCGTGAGGAGTGAGATAAGCGGACGTCGCCAACACTTTCGACGGTTATGTTGACGATTGGAAGTAGCTGATTAACACCGAAGCTTCCTGCGAGTTTCGGCCACCTGAATCAGTTCGATTCAAGAATTGGAAAACGCTTGGGCGTGCTACCGTCTGGCGGCGAGTCGACCTTCACGCGAAAGAGAACGGTGTTGTCGAGTTCAAGGTCGTCTGCCCAGATGAACTTGGCACCCTTGAAGTCGTGCTTATAGAAGGGTCGTTTGGGACGAACGGTTTGCTCATCGAACTCCTTGGCCGACTGCCAATCACTGTCGTCGAAGTCGACCGCGGTCCAGTTCTCCGGCATTTCTTCACGCCTGACTTTGGGATTGCGAGTGTCTCGGTCGATTGGTCCGTGGAAGATGGACTTGGCTTTCCAGTGCTTTCCCGTGACCGTTCCGTCAGCCATCTTTAGGATGAACCCACCGTCACCGATTTGGGTGTTGTTGTATTCCATCGCGGTGACTGGATCGGCGTTGTCTTTGGCAATGACGGCGATCGTCATCGGGTAACTGGGGAAGACGTCAACCGAGATCACGTTGTGGGGCATAAAGCGAATCGAGTCGACGGCGATCAGTTCACCGTTGATGTACAGCGAGAACCAATTGTCGGCGTAGACGTTCAGTTTCTGCGTGTCTTCGATCTCGGGCTTCGCGCCACCGCCGCCCCGTGGTGGAGGCGGACGGCGGCCACCGCGTTGCTGTGCGATCGCAAACGTCACCGAAACGAGTGTGGTAGCGACCACACTCATCAGAAGGAAGGCGGCTTTATTTCGCATTACATATTTCATTGGGGACTCCAGAGAGAAAGGCTATTTCAGAGAACAAGTTGGGTGATGCTCGCGGACTCTATCGCTCGTACAGAACATCCAATGTCGATTCGCCGAGCAGGCTATTCTTCATCGCCTTCTGTAGGTTCGCTCTGGTTGCCTGACGCGGAGAAACATCAAGCTTTGATGAGAGTGCGTAGACGGTGATGTGATACTTCTTCAGCCCAGGCCCTTTGGAGCACATCGGATCGTAAGCAGTGCTTCCTCGGTCGTTCGCTCCTAAGACGCCGACGCCTTTCGAGTCTTGCTTCAACGACGAAGTATCGGCGGGAATGTTGTAGACAAGCCAATAAGACTTTTCTTGATCCGGAGCCGTGTGCCAGATGTTCACCGCGAAGGTCTTCGTTCCCTTTGGAGCACCCTTCCAGGCGACCGCTGGTGACTGGGCTGCACCATCGCAAGTGCAGTCAACTGACAGATAATTTTTGACATTGACCGAAGCACTGCTGACTTCAAATCCAGGAACGCTCCTGCGCGACATGTTGGACAAATCGACCGGCGGATCGACTCGCCCCATTTCGCCTCCGCCAAGACCGCGACGCGGTGGAGGGCCAGCACGTCCATCACGAGGTGGCGGCGGTGGTCCGCCTTTTCCATCGCGCGGCGGTGGTGGAGGTCGACGCGATTCACCATCTCTTGACGGTGGCGGGCCAGGACGTCGCTCGGAATTCTCAGAGTATTGTTCGGTTGTCTCGCGGCCTTCGGTATCCACAAACGTGAACTTTGCCGAGCCATCTTTGGCAAGCGTGTACGAAACGGATCCCTCCTTACCACGAACGTCGTAGACGAGGCGATAGCTGCCTGGCTTCGGTTGCGTGAACCCGGTGATCTTCGCATCGCGGAGTGGACGCAAGTCCGGTCGAATGGGTTCGGCTCGCGGTTGTGGATCGACTTGTCCACCGCGACTGGTCACTTCACCGTAGAAGCCGCCGTTGAGATACGGGTAGGTTTTCGTGGCGTGATAGTGGTAGTTGCCATCCGCATCCTTCTGACCGTTGAGCGAATCGAGCGGCGCGAAATCACTCGCCTTTTCGTCTTGGTACCCAAAGATCGGATAGCCGTCCAAAGCGTATGCGATTGGCTGGTCTTTCCCGACCTTCTTCTCCAGATGAACCGGAGCGATGTGGTAGTGATAATCGTCCGCCCGACCGCAATGTCCACCAAACTCGTCCAATTCACCGAACAGAAATGCATCTTCGCCGCGGTTGTTCAGTGGGTTGAAGATCGGAACGCCGTTGACCGCCAACGCGATCGCCCCGCGTAGGAAGTCGTTCTTGGTCGTCATTGGCTTTTTCGCTGGCACCGGGTTCAACGGAATTTGCCAAGCGTTGTCACCAAAGTACTTTTGCGGAATGGGAACCTGTTGTTGCCATGAACGAATTCCGATCATCATCGGGTGGTCGGGCATTCCGTTGGAGCCGACGTAGAAATAGTCGTCGTCCCAACGAAGTTTCAACTTGCTGGCAAACGGCTCAAAATGCTTGCGGAGCAATGGTGCGGTCGTCGCTTTTTTGTCTGCAGACGTCCTGCTATTGGCCGGAGTGTTTTGGATGACCAACCGCTGTTGCCGTCGTTGGTTCAGCCGCTTGATTGTTTCGATTCGTTGCGCGATCCACCGTTGGTCAGCCGCAGCTAAGCGATCGACCTTCAGGGTCACCAGCCGATCGTCGTCACAGCGAATTTGAACCTCGTCACCGGTCGCGGCGACAAAGCTGCCATGCAGGTGCGCCCCCTCACTACCGATGGTCCAGGTCCTCGATCCGGAGGCCTCTGCTACATCGCCATGATGGTGACCCTCGTGTGCCAGACCCGTACCGGAGACGGTCAGAATCGCTAACATCGCGACTGCAAGACGCGGGAGTTGTCTGGTGATCATTTTCTGAATCTTCTTTGCTTTTGGGGAGTGACTCGTAGCGGAAGCCGTCAAGACTTTCTGTAGTCGCTGGAACAGGCCGAAACTCTTACCGAATTCCGCTCCATGTAGAATGTGCTTTGGTTTCATCGCGATGACTCAAATTCCACGATGCGTTCGGAACCATGATGGTGTGCATGGTCGAAATAGTCTTCAGGGAATGCCTGC
>CAYUGI010000256.1:0-9239 GCA_964444105.1 uncultured Pirellulaceae bacterium | reverse complement strand
TCCGCCGCTTTTGGTGAAGGCGTTCCGCGAGTCTCAACGATCGTCAGTCCACCGCGTCGAGCTTTGCCGTTGGTCGAATCCAGATTTGTTTGGCTGAAACGCCGTCGGTTAGCCAAAGCGTATCGCCAGTCCAAGCATGTTGTTGCCGTCAGTCAGCAAGCAGCGCGGTCGGCCGAAGAGTATTACGGTTTGCCTGGTGGATCGACAAAAGTGATCGTCAACCCAGTAGATAGAGAGTCACTTGTCGCAGCTGCTGAGCAGAATCAAACACGTAGGCAGGATGGATACCAAGTGCTTGTTTGTGTGGGGCGGATGACAGCCGAGAAAGGTCATGGTGATCTGATCGATGCGTTGGCAATGACTGAGTCTCGTTGGCCTACAGACGTTCTGCCGATACAGCTGCGTTTGATTGGCGATGGTCCGTTGCGAGCCGAGTTGCAAGCCAAAGCCAGTTCCCGAATCACTAAACACGATGTTCAATTTCTCGGGTCGCAAGCCAACCCAGCTCCAGAGATTTCTGCTGCAGACGCACTTATCTTGCCATCCCATTTCGAAGGCATGCCCAACGTGGTCTTGGAAGCGATGGCGCTCAGGACTCCGGTGATTGCAACACGAGCCGGTGGAACAATCGAATTGCAACGCGACAAACAAACTGTCCAGTGGGCGCAGCCGCGTGATCCTTCTTCTCTTGCTGACGCGATTCTTCAATTCGCAACTGATCCCGATCAAATGACCGGTTATGCTGAATCGGCTTTCGACTTGGTCAAGGAACATCACGACGTACACAAAGCAACCCGTCGGATCGAAGATTTACTGCGATTCGATTCTCCAACAATGACGTAAGGCATGCCTCTTCATCCTCACAGTAGAGCGTTTCTCGATGCAGTGGCTGCCGCAGGTGCGCCGCAATGGTATGAACGCGAACTCAGCGATGCGCGAAACGTATTCGATACGTTACCGTTTTTCGGTGATCCGCCCGATGTTGCCGAGGTGTTGGACAGTGAGTTGGCTGGCGTTCCAGTCCGCATCTATAAATCGTCAGATTGCATGCAGACTAGCGGTATCATCGTTTACTTTCATGGCGGTGGTTGGGTATTGGGCAGTATCGCTAGCCATGATGTGCTTTGTCGGCGATTGGCGAATCAATCCGGTGCTGCTGTCGTAAGTGTCGACTACCGACGACCTCCCGAAGCTCCCTTTCCAGCTGCTCCCGAAGATTGTTTTACTGCTTGCGATGTTCTTTCGATGGATCACAGCCAGTTCGGAATTGGTGGTCCGATGATCGTTGCGGGTGATAGCGCTGGCGGGAATCTTGCGGCAGCGGTCTGTCAAATGTCTCTGCAACGCGGCGGGCCAAAGATCAGCGGCCAAGTGCTGATCTATCCGGTGCTAGACGGGGCAATGTCAGGCCAGAGCTATCGCGATTACGCAGATGGATACGGGCTGACAAGTAAAACGATGGCTTGGTTTTGGCAGTGCTACACAGGAGATGCAGACTCCCCTGCGCGAAGCGATCCTCTAGCCTCGATGTCGCGTCAAACAGAACTATCCGGTCTCCCGCCCACGCACGTGATCACAGCCGAGTATGATGTTTTGCGTTCCGAAATCGACGAGTACGTAGTTCGGCTACGCAAAGCTGGAGTGAAGGTTTCCACTAGACAGTACTACGGAATGCTTCATGGATTCGTCCACTTTTGCGAACCCTTTGATGACGCTGCGGTCGCGATCGCGGACATCGCTTTGATCAGTCGACAGTTTCTGGATGCAACAAAGAGAGACTAGCCAACACGTTACTCATAATGAAAAGCACGATCGCTTGTTCGGCCAAGTAGTCGGCTCAGAGGTGACAACGAAAAAGTCGATCGCCGCTTAGCCTTCTATCAGTGATTTCACAAAGGGGATCACATCTTTGTGATAGCCAAAGCCAGCGGACTCGCCTGCATCGACAAATGTTTTGGCCAGTTTACCGTTGGCATCGAAGACCAGCACTGCCGGGATCGAGTCAATTTCGGCTGCTGCATAAACATCATCACTCGAAGTCGTGCAAATGTAGTTGGGGAAATTCGCGTCAAGACTTGTTAGTAACGAAAGCACGTCTTTCTCGTAAGTTGACGGCGGTTTCGATTTGCGTCCATCGAAGTCGACATCCAAAGTCATGCACTGAACTTTATCGCCTAGCTCCTGGTGAAGATCCACCAATCCAGGAAGCTCTTTGATGCACGGCGCGCAAACGGTTGACCAGACGTCCAGCACTGTGATTTTTCCGGTTGATTTCGCGACTTGTTCGGCTTGTTCCCAGCTGGCGAATTGAACACCGACTGGTACCTCAATTTCGACTTCAGCGGCTTTCTCTTTGGCAGTCAATTTCGCCAGCGCAGAGTTCTCCCCATCCGCGCCCGAGGTAGCGGGCTGATTGCTGTACTCGGTCGTGATGGTTGCCGCTTCATCACTGTTTCGCTGGCAGCCAATCATGGTGAGCAATAAAACCCCCAACAAGTCGAGACGTTGCCGACGCGCCCTGACTTTGCATCGGCATTCGGTGGTGACCAAGTCGTTTGGGTTGATATTCATCAGTGTCTTTCTCGATAGAACATGTCGAGGCGTTGAAAGTCGCAAAACGGCAATGGCGAAAACAAACAATCGCTGCCGACCACAGAATTTAACGCCAAATTGGCTCGGCGCATGGCTTCCTGGGATCGTGATCGGTTGAGATCGACTAGATTGTAACGCGGGTAAAGTCAGTGTGGCAAAAGGACCTGTCGATACGGCTTGTGCACCCTCGTTTTGACGCGATGAAAATCGCATTTCAATTATCATTCTCTCAAGTAAGACCCCAGGGTAGGCGAATCGTGGATGGCGACATGTCGACGGCGCAGCTGGTGATCGCCTCGAAGGAAGGCAACAACGAAGCATTCGGTCGGTTGCTGGAACAGTATCGAGGCTATTTGTTGATGCTTGCGCATCGATACCTTTCCGAACCCTTACGTAGGCGCGTGGATCCTGCGGATATTGTGCAAGTGACATTCTTGGAAGCCAAACAAGACCTGCACGGCTTTCGCGGCGATACGCCCGCAGAATTTGCTGGCTGGCTACGAGGTATCTTGAAGAACAATGTGGCCACCGCCGTGACTCGGCATGTCACCACACAGAAGCGATCCATCAAACGCGAAGTGGATGCAGGTGGTGGCAAAAAAGACGATAGTAATGCCGGAGGATGGATTCAGCAGTTGCCAGGTAGCACGACCAGTCCCAGCGGCGTCGCTATTCGTGGTGAAGCCGTCGTGGCCCTAATGGGGGCGCTGCATCAATTGCCCGAGACACAAGCTGAGGCCATTCGATTGCGATACATGGAAGGCCTACCTCTGGCCGAAATTGTCGAAAGAATGGGCAAGAGTGACACGGCGGTTGCTGGCCTGCTAAAACGCGGTTTGCAAAAATTGCGGACGATTATGGATACCGACCGAAGTCCCTGGTTGTCTGGTTAAAGTGAGCTATCGAATGGACCAAAGAGGCGGCGAAAATTGTTGACAATTAGCGCCCCATCTTGATTGATAATCTGCCAACTTTGAGTGCCACTTCATCGCTACAAGTGTTTTTTCGTTCTAGATCGTTTTCGTTCACATTCAGGTCCGTTTGAACTGATGACAGACTCACCAGCTTCTGACGACCAGCTGGACGAAGCGTTTGCGGCCTACCTGCGCAGCTGCGATACGGGCGAGGTTGGGAGTCGAGAAGAGTTTCTGTCTCAGTTTCCCGAGCTGGCAGATGATCTGAAGGAGCTGATGGAGGCCGCCGACATGATCGGTGGTCTGACACAGCCTGGAATTTCGATGGACACGCCTGCGAGGGCTGATACCGGCGCGGACACGATTTCGGTTGCCGCGTCGGGCCAAGACGAATCGGGGCTCGATCCAGCCGCGACCTTGCCAATGGCCAATCGCCCCAAAGGAGACCCAGGACCTACGTTGCCCTTTGATTTGGGCGACTATCAGTTGCTGGAAGTCCTTGGTCGCGGAGGCATGGGCGTCGTCTACCTTGCCAAACAGAATCATCTGGATCGCATGGTCGCCGTCAAGATGATTCGCAGCGGGATGTTGGCGGGTGCCGATGAAGTGCGTCGGTTTTACACCGAAGCACAAGCGGCTGCGCGTTTGCATCATCCTGGAATTGTCTCAGTTCATCAGTTTGGGCATCGTGCCGGACACCATTTTTTTTCGATGGAGTACGTCGCCGGGACCGACTTGCAAAAGAAAATTAACGGCGAGATTTTGGAGCCCAAGGTCGCCGCGCGATATGTCCGCGACGTTGCGAACGCGATTCAGCATGCCCATCAAAACGAAGTGCTGCACCGTGATTTGAAGCCGGCCAATGTCTTGATCGATCAGCAAGATCGCATTCATGTGACCGATTTTGGATTGGCAAAGAACTTGGATGCCGATAGCAGTGTCACCGGCAGTGGCGCGGCGGTCGGCACACCGCACTACATGGCTCCCGAACAAGCAGGCGGACACAGTGATCGCGCGAGCAAACAAAGTGACGTCTATTCTCTCGGTGCAATTTTGTTCTCATGTCTCGCCGGTCGTCCGCCACTGGTGGGAGACACGGTCATGCAAACGCTATTGCAGGTAGTCCACGAGCCGGCTCCTTTGCTGCGATCGGTTCGATCCGATGCACCGGTGGACCTGGAAACCATTATTGCAAAGTGCTTAGAAAAGAACCCGCTGAAACGGTATCAGTCGGCCGAAGAATTAGCGAGCGAATTGGATGCGTTTCTCACCGGTCGACCCATCGCGGCTAGGCCAAGATCCAAGATGATGAAGACTTGGCATTGGCTAGAGCGGGTTCCCGTCGTCGGTGCTTTGACCGGACGTCACGTGGTCGAGACATCTCAGAGCCATCGTCGGTTTCAAGCAGCGATTCTGTTTCTGTTGATGCTCACACCGCTTGCCGGAGTCGCCTTGCTGCAAGTTTGGCACCACTACAACAATGTTCTTCCGCAGTCGATTCGGTTGGCTGGTGGCTTAGACGGCGGTGTTTACAACGATATTTCGCAGAGTATTGCGGATCGGCTGGTCGACCATCATGGCGTCGAAGTTCAGGCTGCTCCGACACGTGGATCGTTTGACAATCGAGAGCGTTTACTGGCCGGAGAAGTTCATTTGGCACCGATGCAAGCGTCCGCGATTAGTGGCGCCCAGTTGTGTGTTGTCGCGCCCCTGTTCTACGAAGCAGTGCATGTGGTGGTGCAAAGTGACATGCCGATTCGCACAATTGAAGACTTAGCCGATCACGATGTTGCTGTGGGCCCGCCGCAAAGTGGTTCGCGTCGCACGGCAGAACTAATCTTCGATTCGCTAAAGCTGTCGCCACCAATTCGACCACTAGAAGTCGCCGGTTGGTCGGAAATGTATCGCAGCGATGCGCCCAAGGCTGCCGTCATTTGTATCGGTAAAGGAAGTAGCTTGGTTTCACGATTACTGACTAGCGGCCAGTGGAAAATTGTACCTATCCCATCCGCGATCCAAATTTCGCTTCAGCATCCAACGCTAAGGCCGATGCATATCCAGTCCAACGAATATGCAGGTGCCAATCTACCGCAGGGAGGAATCGCAACCGTAGGCACCACCGCTTTCTTGGCAGCCCGGCAAGATACGCCTGGAGATCTCGTTAGCGCGGCACTGCATGTGTTGTATGAAGACCCAACGATTTTTCCTTCGCTGATCTCTCGATCTAACGCCGCCGAATGGCAAGGTTTGTCATTTCATCCCGTCGCTAGACGCTACTTTCAACGCAAACACGAACGATAAATGTTGAGATCTAGATGAACCGAAAAGCAATCATTACCGGTGGCAGTACCGGAATCGGTCGTGCGGCCGCCGTCGCACTCGCAAAGTCCGGGCACGACATTGCAATCACATACGCATCGAATCGTGACGAAGCTATCGCAACGGCAAAGAGCGTTCAACAATTAGGATCAAAGTGCGTTGTCGAACAGCTTGATCTGTCTAATCCCGAAAGCGCGCTTTCTAGTGTCGATGCGATGGCCAGCGAGTTGGGCGGACTGGATGTCGTCGTTAGCAACGCCGGTATGAAGGTGGACCAAAAGCTGCCCAATGTGGATCTGGATTCGGCGCGTCGTCTTTTCAACATCAACACCTTTGGTGCGATGATGGTCGCACAAGCTTCGATTCGTCACCTGCTTCCAAACGGCATGGATGGCAGTCCACGCTCAACCCCCGGACGGTTGATTTTCGTCACCAGTGTCCATGAAGCCATCGCGAGTCCTGTCGATACGGTTTACACCATGTCAAAGCACGCCTTGGGCGGCTTGGTGAAGTGTTTGACGTTGGATTTGTCACCGATGAACATCACGGTGAACTCGGTTGCTCCAGGCGAAATCGCGACGCCAATGAATGACATGGCTGCCGAGGAGTTTGACCAAGTTGATCGGCCTGCGATGCCGGTCCGACGCGCTGGACACCCGGACGAGGTAGCAGCCGTAATCGACTTTCTAGCCGGTGAAACGAGTAGTTTCGTGACGGGAGCACGCTGGGTTGTCGACGGCGGCTTCGAGGCTGCTACTCCGCTAGCGGCCTCGGGATACCGCGACCAGTATCTGGCTTGACTAACCGCGATAGTCACCTGGACGTCATTTGCCGGGCCAGCAAGCCTTGTCGACATCAATCCTCAGGTGTTCGATTACGGAGAACGACCGTCAGCCGGATCGATTTCGTCCCAACTCTTCACTAAATTCCGCTTTCCTTCCTATCGTTGAAATTGAAATTGAGTTCAGATGATCGCTCGTCCTTCATCAACAAGCTTCAAAAGCGACTGATCTGATGTCCGAAGACAAAGATTGCGGCAAGCTTGAAGAACCTTCAACGTTCGACAATTCTAATTTGTTGATTGCCATTGGTGGCTCCGCCGGTAGCTTTCAACAGATCATCAAGATAGTCGAGCAGATTCCCAGCTGGATGGAGGCGACTATCTTGGTGGCCACGCATCGTAGTCCCTCACAAACCAATACGCTGAGGGACATTCTGCAAGACCGAGCTCATGTCGAAGTACTGCAACCCAGTGATGAGGATTGTCTCGAGTGCACGACCATCTATGTGGGAAGCTCCAACGATCAAGTAAAAGTTGACGGTCAAGAATTCGATATTCATCAAGATCGATCAACGCTGGCCAGAATGCGTCGAATTGATGACTTGTTTCAGTCGGTTGCACAGAGCGCCGGACCGAATGCCGCCGGTGTGATCTTGTCGGGGGCACTCGATGATGGCGTCAAAGGGCTTCGCGCGATCAGCGACGCCGGCGGCCACTGCTTTGTTCAACTTCCTAGCGAAGCCATTGTGGAATCGATGCCCGTCGGTGCGATTCGTGAAGTGCCCAGCGCCCGGGTCGGTACGACGCAAGAGATTTTGGGCTGGCTGATGGAATTGGGCGCGGAACGCTCCTGCACCGACGATTAGCTAGGGTTGCACGATCACTTTGCTTTGGATGACCGTGATCGCCTCTTTCATTTTGCCTTTCGCGCGAGCCAAACGGCTCCGAACGGTTCCCAGCGAAATACCAAGCAGTTTGGCAATTTCCTCGTAAGCCATCTCATCCATTTCGCGAAGGACAAGTATGGCGCGATGGTCGTCGGATAGTTCATCCAACGCGTGATGAACAAGTTCTGCTTCTTCGCGGCAAATCATTGCATTGCTCCCGTCCACAGCTCCGTCGTCTGCAACATCCAGGCCATTCTCTTCGCGTCTTTGATCCAGAGAAATTCGCGGTCGCTTTTTGCGTCGATCCGTGATAGCTGCATTAAACGCAATGCGGTACAGCCAAGTCGAAAATTTGCTTTCATGATTGAAATTGTCAATTCGCAAGAAAGCACGCACGAACGCTTCCTGAACCGCTTCTTCCGCTTCCGTGTGGCAACCGAGAAAACGAAGCATTGATGCAAATAGTTTGTCCTGATTGCCTTCCACCAGCCGTTTGAATGCTTGGTGATCTCCGTCGCGAGCTTCTGCGACAACCAAATCCAGGTCATTAGACAAATCAGCATCATCCCCAATAGCATCGCCCATGGCTTGCTCAGATCTCGCGTCTTCATCGGGTCTTCGGCTCACTAGAACTTTCCCCCAATTGCGTGTTGTCGTGCTTCACTAGCAGTCGTCGCGATCTCTCAGTACTCAGACGATCGCCCGCGCGTTCGCTTAGGTAGACGACAAATGCGAAGAGAAGTTCCCGCCGAAATTTCCAAGAACCAGACCCCAAGCCATGCCCGCATAAGAAATGTCAATCGCGGTGAACGCGTTCTCGGGCCGCAAAAACCCAATGCAGCCGTAAATCGCAGGATCTAGACCCAAGAAGCAAGTCCAAGAAAAGCCGCAAACGCCTAAGCGTTGAGGGGTTCAGTGAAGTGGGCGATACAGGATTTCCGGCACAGGCGAAGTGGAATGCGAAGCACTTTCGACAGATTCCGCTCTACGCGATCTGGTGCGACTTTGGTCCGCTCTGGATCAGCCGACCAAAGACATCATTGCCACGATCATCAAAAGCCGGTCTTCGCTTGAGTGACTGTGGCCGGGTACAATGGAGTCATCGCAACAACCAAGGAACGTAAAACGATGGACACAACTGTTGACGCACCACTGCAATGGGTCGAGAGCATCACCATGCTACGACTGCCTGAGCAAGCCGACCAGCGACTGCAAGATTTGATGGATCGCAACAACGAAGGTCAGTTGAGCGATAATGAGCAAGCCGACCTAGCGGCACTCGCCGAACTGAGCGAACGTCTGTCACTGGTGCGAGCCGAAGCATTGCACCTTCTCGGACGCAAGCCGTCTTAACTCGTGGTATCTGCTGACACGCGAGCAATCGTGATCGCCCGCAGCGGCGGTCGCTGGGAATACTGTCGGATGCATCATTCTTTGCAAGGTGCGACGTTCCACGTAAAGCACACGGTCCCGCGATCGGCAGGCGGATCGGATGACGCCGAGAATCTAGCGCGGGCTTGCCCGAGTTGCAATTTGCACAAGTCGGATCGAATGGAAGTGACCAGCAGTGAAACCGGCAAGCCTGTCTCTCTTTACAACCCGCGAACCGATGTTTGGTCGGACCACTTTGAGTGGGACGCATACGCAATTGTGGGCACGACCGAAGTCGGTCGAGCAACAATCGAAGCATTCGATCTGAATCACGAACGTCGTCAGAAAATACGTCAGTCCGAACAGATGTTCGGC
>CAYUGI010000255.1:6224-9330 GCA_964444105.1 uncultured Pirellulaceae bacterium | reverse complement strand
TTCTGGAGGGTGTGCAGCGATGTCATTTTCTGAATTTAAGCGCAAGCTGAGGGTGATACAGCTTCGAGATTCTGACAGGGAGTGGTTCCCGCAGTGGGTCGATGGCTACGTCAAGCATTTTGGGCTGACGCCGGACGACCCATTGGAGCTGAGTGAGCCGCGTGTGACTGAATTTTTGAGGTCACTCCGCGACAACCGCTATCCGGCTTGGCGTCGTTTGCAAGTGGCAAAGGCACTGGATTGTTATCAGCGATATGTGATCGGTGAGCCGGCAATGTGGTTTGCCGACATTTTTCACACGTTGCAATTATTTGCAGATCGCGAAGATCTGAGTCGCCGTGCGGGTGTGGATTCGATCAGTGACACGGACCGGCAGTTGGTTGCTGGCGAGGGCAATCGGGGCGTTACCAATGAGGATGAACCGGCGGCGGTTCAGCGATTGCGAAATCGAATGCGTTTGTTGCATCATCCCAAAAGCACTGAGGATGCTTACGCCGGCTGGGTGCGTCGCTTGGCTGCGTTTGCAAATGACGATTCGCTGGAGCAGTGCGGCGAGGCGGAGATCGGTGCTTTTCTGACGCATCTTGCTGTAGAACGTGGCGTGGATGCGGGGACACAGAATCAGGCGCTTTCGGCGATCAAGTTTTTGGTTGAAAAAGTGGACGCGCGGCAGCTAGGGTTTGTCAATTCGATGCGTGCGCATGAGAGCGGTTACTTGCCGGTGGTCTGCAGTCGTGACGAAGTGAGCGTCTTGCTGGGTGGACTGGCGAACATGATGCATACGATGGGGCTGCTACTGTACGGCAGTGGGCTGCGTCATAAGGAGTGTCGTACATTGAGGATCAAGGATCTTGATTTTGACGCGCGACAAATCGTGGTTCGCAACGGCAAGGGGCAAAAAGACCGCGTGACGGTGCTAGCGGATTGTGCAATCGATCCACTGAGGCGACTGATCGCGTCGAACCGGGTTTTGCACACGGCGGATCTGGAGGATGGTTTTGGCGACGTGTATTTGCCATTTGCGTTGGCGCGAAAGTATCGCGGCGCGGCACGCGATTTTGGTTGGCAGTATTTGTTCCCGGCATCGCGACGATCCAAGGACCCCCGCAGCGGGAGCGTGCGTCGCCATCATGTCAACGAGAAGACTTTTGCGGAGGCGTTTAAACGCGCGAGGCGAATCGGTGGGATCGATAAACCAGCGGTGCCACACACTTTGCGACATTCTTTCGCGACTCACATGCTGGAGGATGGCGCGGACATTCGCACTGTGCAGGAGTTGCTAGGTCACAAGGATGTGAAGACGACGATGATTTATCTGCATGTGATGAACCGGCCTGGGTTAGCCGTGACCAGTCCGCTGGATCGCATGGAAGAGCGTGTCGCGTAGTGGGGAGTGGCGGCAAGTAGTCGTCAAGCGGATGGTGGGTGGCACCTTCGGTATTCCGTTTCAGCCGTAGTGCGATCGCACCGATTCAACGTGGAACCGGGCCGATGGGCCATTGGCTAAATAGCGCGGCGTGAATAAGCGATTTACCCTGCCAAAGAACGTCACGTTGACGTCTCAGACAAGCGCCGTGCCGAACAGTATCAGGACATCCCCTACGATCCGCTGGAGTTGTGCGTAATGTCGTGAATAATGGAACCACGGATGGACGCGGATGAACACAGATCGAGTGGACCGGAGTGTTAACTGATTATTCCTGTTGAGTGTCTTCGATTCGTGTCAACGTTTTGGTGGCGGAAACGTTTCTCGTGATCGTGTTGTATCCGTTGTACACAGGCCCAAGAGGACAAACGCGTTCCATAGGATCATCAATCCGAGCGGGAACAGTAACAGCCAAGAATGTGTGGCGTCGTAGGCCTTCTACCGACGGTTCAAAGAACAGTGAAAGGAATCGAAGGTTGCCATCGTCGCCTGCATGCGAAAATTCATCACGATCCTCAATTTACTCGTCAAGACAGACCAGACGTGGCGTGAAGATGCAAGCGTCTGAGAATCTATCCCCAGACGCTTACAAACTTCGTAGCGTCATTGACGCACCGTCGTCTCGCCTATCCCTTGCATGGCCGGTGTCTCCACGGAGCCACACTCCGTTTCACCGAGTCATGACACCGGAGTGACGATGTTAACCAGCGACAAGCCAACCTCATTGAACACCCGAGCGATGCCTCAAAAACTCTCGGGGTTTGGGGCTGGCCCCAACCGCAATGAACTCCGCCAGAAAGGAATCCAAAAGTGATTTTTGAATCCGCTATTGACCAAAGTTGAGACCGTCGCTGACCCTTTAGAATTCTCAAGCAGCCGGGAGTTTTTTCGATCGGTGTTGCAGACAAGGCCCGTGGCCTGACGGCCAGCGGCTCACAAAGTTGGTGGGTCGCGGTTCGGAATCCGTCTCGGCGTTGGGCGGAGGGAGAGTGAAGTCTGGGAAGGCTGTTACTGTTGGATGTGGTAGCGGTGGCATTTGGCGCAGGACTCGCCGGCTGCTTTTGAGTTGTGGCATGTGGCGCAGGAGTGTTTCTTGAGCGGCAAGAATTCGTGGGGATCGGGTAGTGGTTCTTGACGCGATCGGTCGGAATTGAAACTTGCTAGTCGCACGTTGTCGCTTTCGTCTTGGGTAACCGCTTTTTGCGAGTTGACTTCGTGGCAATGGACGCAGTCAGCGAGCTGCGCAATTTTGAGGTGTGGGCCGTGGGTGAATTTGGTGAATTCGGCTTTTGCGCCGACCAACGGCTGGGCGTGCCAGTTTGGACGGAAGTCGGTCGCGGTTGTATGGCACGAGACGCAGGTTGACATCGATCGGCTGGCCAGCATTTGTTTTCGCACCGGATCGCCTGGCGGTAAGCGTCCGATCAACTCGACTGCGGCTTGTAGAACTGGGTCAGAGTGCCCGTTGCCGCGGTAGGCAATCGACATTCGGATGGGATCGCGATACCAGCCACCGCTGGGCATCATCGTTGCGACATCAAATCGCACCGGGCGACTTGGTGGGGGCGATGCGGGTGACTGCGAAAGAGGATCTGCGCCTAAAGGATCAGACGCCACTGGGTCTGATGCCAGTGGGTCTGATGCCAGTGGGTCGGCGGCTAATGGATCGATCGCTAGTGG
>CAYUGI010000255.1:0-6124 GCA_964444105.1 uncultured Pirellulaceae bacterium | reverse complement strand
AGTGGGTCGGCGGCTAATGGATCGATCGCTAGTGGATCGTCGGCTAATGGATCTTCAGCGAGTGGATCGCCTGCCAGATCATTCCCTGCTGCGTAGTCCAATGACATTGGGTCGTCGGAGATCAGGTCTTCGCTGGGACCAACGATTCGGTTGTCGTTTTTCTGCTGGTTGGTTGGTGATTGGGCGAGTGGAAGCTGCGCGATCTTTGCCGGGGATTCTTGGGCGGTGGGATTGCCGGTTGGCTTTGTTTGGCTTGCTTTGGGGGCTGCGAAGTAGAGTTCATTGCCGGGTTGAGCCGGTAGTAGTATCGAGCCAGTTTTGGTTTCTTGACGCTGAGAATTGGCGGGGGCTTGGAGGGTGCCCGTGGCTAGCGGCAGCGGCAGAGGGTTCTGGCTTGGAGCGTCGGATGCTTCGTTGAAACTGACTTGCTGGATCGTTTCAGCGGCGCTGTTCTGGCCTGCAGCGGCGCTGTTCTGGCCTGCAGCGGCGCTGTTCTGGCCTGCAGCGGCTTGTCTGTTTGGGGCGGGTTGAAACCAGTTGGCGTGTGCTTCGATCAGCAACTGCGCAGGCAGGTTGCGAACAATCTCGGTCAGTGTTGCGGCGGAGATGCCGGAGTGTTCCAGTCGCTGAACAATCTCGACTTGCCCACGATCGGCTAGCCCTTGAAGGAGTCGTTCGTGAGCGGCGGTAAGTTCCTGGATCGCGCCGGCGATGTTCGGGTCGTCTGGGTTAAGCGTCGATAGATCGGCAGTACCAATCACGCGAAGGCAGTCTGCTGCGGCAGGGTCGCTGCGCATCAACAGACTTGCCAATGGGGAGATTTTTCCGTCCAACGGTCCGGTGGCGGCTTCGGGCCACATCGACGCAGCGTTTAGATGCCGTGGAACGGTGGGCAGTGCCAGTAGCTCGAATCCTTTGGCGGATTCGATTCGGATCGCGTCACCGTGGCAAGACTGACAGCCGGATTCAAATGTGACGGTGCGTGCGATTTCGCCGTGTTGATCGCGTTGGTGACATTTGCCGCAGTCAAATTTTGCTGAGACTCCACTGCTGGCTGAGGAGGGGTAGTGTTTTGTCATGTGGGACTGATGGTCGAACGAAATTTCGCCACCGCGGCCGTACGGCCATGTTCCCCAGCCGGGGTGTGAATCGGCGAAACTACCAAAGCGATCAGCGTGGCAGGTTTGGCATTGTGCATCGGAGACGGCAAGCAGGTCCGCATCGGCGCCTTGGTGTTCGCGGTGACAGGCGGAGCACTCTAAGTCGTTTTGGTCAACGGCTGGTGAGGGCATGCTGTCGTGCCAAGTGGGTTCACCGGCGCCACTTGTGAGTCTGGCGGATGCGAGCGAAATTCGTGCTCGAATTTGTTTGCGGACTTCGGGTGGAAGGTTGTGGGCGAATTTTGCGACGTCGCGATTGATTGTCTGGTGATGGCAGTCCAAGCATCGATCGGTTTGACTGACGTCTTGGTGGCCGTCAGCGTCGGGGTTGAACCATTTGATCGGTGAAGTGGAAGCGGATCGGTGGCACGCAGCGCAGCGGGCCGATGAAAGTTTGCTAGACAAAATTTGCGCGTGCGGCGAGGAGAGTTCGCCGGGCTTGAACACATCCGGTGCTTGGCTGGGACGAAGTGCGAAGCCGAGCAAGAACACGAAGAGGATTAGCACGGCGACGATGACGCGGCGGCGGTTTCCGTACCAGGATCGCTGCGGATGGCAGGCGTCGGCGAGCGGACAACGCCCCGATCGGCTGGGGCCGCTTGAACATGCGTGGTCGGTGCCGTTGTTGCCACACATCCACGAATCGCCTGGTCGATCGTAGACCGGGCGACCGTTGGTGGGTGGTTCGGGGAGTTGGCCTTCGTGGCTTCGCATGGGTGGGAAAGTGGGAGGGGTGGTTGGAGGTGAAGTTGATCTTTTGAGGTGCTGGCCCGCAGTAATTTGCTTTACTCTCCCCTTGGGAGAGTCGGACGCAGTAGCGGCCGGAGAGGGTAATTCGTGCTGGAAATGATTGTCGTCGGCCTACTGGATTAGCCCTCTCCTCGCTAAAGCTCGACTCTCCCGGGGGGAGAGTGAAGACTGGATGCCAACTTGGTTTTGCTTGGGGCGTTAGGTGGTGAACCGGAGTGCGATGATGGCGTGGACGATCGCGGCGACAGTTAGAACGATGGAAAACGTGGCGTGGACGGCGACCCAAACTCGGAGTCGAAATTGCATGGCGTACTGATAGTCCAAGTCATCGCGGCGACGGACGAGCGCGGCGAATCGGCCGGCCGTTGCTCGGCTTTGTGTTTCCAAATAGCGATCCAGCTCTTTCATGTCACCGAGTAGTCGGCGGCGGCGGTTGCCGGTTGGGATCAGAACGTAGGCTAAGGAAGGCGGCTTGGCGAAGAAGCTCTTGAGATAATCGTGATAGAACTTTTCGAGGACTTTGCCGGCGTTTGATTCGTTCGTTTCGCGTAGGAGCGTTTTGGCCGTTTCGCCGATCCGTTGACGTGTCGTGGATACTTGATCGAATCGATGTTGGCCTTCGACAGCGGTCAATCGCTGCGGTACGGTTCGGCTGACGTAGACGCCATAAAATCCGCTGAGAGATACGACCCAGAACAACATCGACAAAGCAAATTCAAATGTTCCGCCGGCGACGACAGCTGGGACGTGCATCAGAAAAACGCCACTGGCGAAGATGCCTGTGTACATGTGGACCTGAGTCCAGGAGGACATGCTGCCCAGTGGTAGCACTGGCAATCGCCGACGCATGCCAAGAAGTATCAAAATGAACAGGGCTGCCAGCGTTGTGAAGCCGGTCAGGTAGGACGCGTGCCCCAGGCTGGCTTCTTGCAAATAGGCCAACGCCCAAACGATCGCCAACGCGATCGCGGTCACGATCAAGGAGACAAGACGGCGGTGTCGAAAGTGGAGTTTTGGCATGCTAGGACGCTCTCCGCTGGAGCCATTGATCGAGCGGTTTGGATTCGGTGAGATCGATTCGCACGAGTGCATCGTGCGGGCAAGCCGACGCGCAGGCCGGACCCGAAGGCAGGCTGCTGCACATGTCACACTTGGTGGCCTTGCTGATTGGTTTGCCCGACGTGGCATCGCAGTAGGCACGGCCTCGCGCGTCGTATATCTCGGACATGCGAATGTTGTCGTACGGGCAAGACGAGGCGCAGGTTCCGCAGCCGACGCAGATTGATTCGTGGATGCTGACGACGCTGGAATCGGACGCGCGGGAGATGGCTCCGGTGGGGCATCCGATCATGCAAACCGGGTCAGCGCAATGCATGCAGGCTTGGACAAATTGCAAGCGATCGTAGGTGACACCTTGGCGCGCGAATTTTGGGTTTCCGTCGTGCGCGCTGGCGCAGGCTTTGACGCAGTCGTCGCATCGTGTGCAGCGGTGCAGGTCGATGACCATGGCTTGTTGTGCATTGTTCATTCGGTTTTGAACAATGAACTCCAACATGCCGGTGGAATCAAACTGCGTGCCGTCTTTGGTCGTTTTGTCCTCGGAGACTTCTCCATCGGCCGCAGACCGGCGGTTCGTTCGACGACGTTCTTGGCGACGTTCACTCGAGTCGTACATTTCCGCAGCCGCTTCTTCGGGCAACTCGCTGCGTCGGACATGAGGCAGAATTTCGGTTGCGAATGTTTCGACCGGAATGGCAAGCACGTCAAGAAAACCGACGGCACGTAACGAGTTTTCGAGGGTGCGTGGCGCTTCGCTTTCAGGACGAAGAGCGTTGCAGGCGACTTCATTCAATCCAAAGACGTGACCTTTGCCGATGTAGGCAGTCGTACGGTGTCCATCGCCATGCTTGCGGCTAAGCCGCCCGAAGCCGCTACGGACGATCAACAATTCGGTGGGCATTCTGCCTTCGGGTGCGACCAGCGGTTCGTTTTCGATTTGCTGGGCAGGCGGCAGTGTGCGTGTTTTTTTGTAGTCTTTGTTCCATTCCATTCGACCGAACGATTCGACTTGGGTGGCGTCGGCAATCTTGTTCAGACTTGCGTCGGGAACGTGACGCAGCAGTGGGATTTCGCGAAGGTGAACTGGTAGCCAGTGTTTTCGATAATGGTTCTCCAGTGTGTCGGCAAACTTCTGATCGCGTCGGAGAATTCGCAAGCCTTGCCAGCGGATTTCCAGCAACGTCGCTTCGGTACTGGCGACCACGGTGGCGGTTCGAGGTGAACGATACATGGCCGCGACTTCGCCAAACAATTCGCCGGGGCCAAGGGTGACCGTTTCGCGGCCTTGCAGCACCGCGTCGAAGTCTTGCAGGAAGACGGCTTGGCGGTCATCGACATTTCGTACGAAGTTTTGCTGTGCCAGATTTGCGGAGACTTCCGTTGCGCGACGTGTCTCGGGTATGTTGGACTGCGTGAAGAGACGTCGTAGTGATTCCGCCCAGCCGATCTTTCGCTCTGGCGTGCGACCAAGTTGTTCCGGGAGGAGCGAGTCAACGACGACGTTGACGTTGCCAGCAATCAGCAGGAAGGCACTGTTACCGTAGTCGCCTTCGCGGACGATGATTTCGCCGGGTTCGCATCGATGCATGCGACAGTCGTGTCGCAGGATGCCATCGAGCGGGATGGTGCGTGGAAACGAAGACGGATCCATCGACGCAAACGGATCACGTGATCGCAGCCAAGCGACGTCCGAGTCCGTCATGGCTTTGTCCATTGGCTCGTCCCATCGCTGGGGACGGCGCACCGCTATTGCTGGGGTTCCTTCCATGTTCGCGTCGATACGAAGTCTGGACGGGGGCGGTCAAGTGGAAAATTGAAAGCAAAGGCTCAATTGGTTGCGAGAAATGGGCGTCATTGGCAGGGCGAAGGCGATCAAACAAGTCCCGCCGGCAACGCCGCAGCGGATTTTTCTGGCTTCACTCTCTCTTGAGCGAGACTCAGGTATTCCCCGAACTGACCTTCGGGGCTACTCGTGCTCCAGCCGATGGCCACAGCGGTAGCAATAGACGGCATCGGCGCGTTGATGGTGTGCCTCGCATCGATGACAGGGCAATTCGCTGGCATCGTCACCCTTTTCTCGCGACGTCAATTCAGCGGTCACGAAACCGCTGGGGACGATGATCAAGCTGTAACCCAGCAAGATCAAGATCGTCGACAAGAGCTTACCGAACGCGGTTTGAGGCGTGATGTCGCCGTAGCCAACCGTCGTCATCGTCACCGTCGCCCAGTACATCGATTGAGGGATCGACGTGAAGCTGCTGACTTCGCGGGCCGGCCTTTCGTCTTCCGCGACTTCAGTCCATCTTGCATCGTAGATAATCTCCGGAATCACACTTTCGATGTAGTACATCAGCGTGCCGCTGATCGTGATGGCGACCATCACAACGGCTAGAAAAACAATGATCTTGTTACGAGCCTTCCAAATTGCGTCTGACAACTCGTCGGCATCATTCATCATCCGCCAAAGTTTCAGCACACGAAAGACGCGCAGCAAGCGGACGCTGCGGATCATGCCAAACGAATACAGTTTTCCCCCGGGCCCCAACAGGATCGCATAGGTCGGAAGGATGCTGAGCAGATCGATCAGCCCCCAAAAACTGAACGCGTAACGCATCGGACTACGGACGCACGTCAGACGCAGAACGTACTCCACTGTGAACAGCAGCGTCAGGATGACTTCTGTGTAGAAAAAGTACTTGCTGTAGGCAGGGTGATCACCGTAGTCGGGCACGGTCTCCAAAGCGACGATGCCGACACTCAGAAGGATTGCGATCAGCAACCCGATATCAAACCACCACCCCGAGGGCGTATCAGCCTCGAAGATGATGTCGTACAACGTCGCGCGCCACCCCGGGCCATCAGGGCGTTGGGTTTCTCGACGACGCAGCTTTGCAGGTGGGGACGTGTTGGACATCAAACGAATGCGTGCGATGGAAAGGTAACGATAGAAGCAACGCGATACCGATTACTCCGCTGGCGTTCGTCCGGTGCATTCATCAGCGCACGTTGGTGGACCGCCTTACTGCCAATACCGCTAAGTTAAGCTGTCTCAAATAACGCGAAGCGTCACCGAGCGGCCCGGAGAACGCGCCGCTCGCTGGCGCTTTTTGATGTTGCGCAAGTCTTTACCCTCCCGCTCGCGGGAGGGTCGGACG
>CAYUGI010000254.1:0-9334 GCA_964444105.1 uncultured Pirellulaceae bacterium | reverse complement strand
AAACTCAACATCCAACGCGTCGACGCTCGGACCGGCAACACCGACGTCTTGAACGAACTACGCAAGAAGCTCAGCCCGCAAGGCGACGTCGTCAGCCCGCGCGGCCGTGCGTTGACCGAAGAGGTGTTTGGCGAACCACTGACACCTGTCGAAGTCGTTCAAAAAATCTGTAGTGATGTCCAGCAAGAGGGCACCTCAGCGCTTCTGCGCTACCTGAAAGCTCTTGACAAGGCCGACCTATCGCCGGCGGACCTTCGCGTCCCTGAAACTGACTTAGCCGCGGCACACGCTGCCGCTGATCCTGAGTTAATTGCATCGATCGGTCGCATCCGCGACAACATCACCGAGTTTCAATCCGCCATCCTTCACCAAGACGTCACCATCACACCGAAACCCGGCGTCACGCTGACACAGCGCTATGTTCCGCTGCGGCGTGTGGGAGTCTGCGTTCCCGGCGGCGCGGCGGCTTACCCATCGACTGTGCTGATGACTGTCGTGCCCGCTCAAGTGGCCGGCGTGAAAGAAGTCGCGGTCGTCGCTCCGCCGACACCTTTTGGCGCGTACAACACCGACATGCTGGCGACCTGCCACGAGCTTGGCGTGACGGAAGTCTACCGAATGGGTGGCGCACAAGCCGTCGCCGCACTCGCCTACGGATGCGACGAAGTCCCTTCGGTCGACAAGATCGTCGGGCCGGGCAATCTCTTCGTCGCGCTTGCTAAGAAAGAAGTTTTCGGCACGGTCGATATCGATTCATTTGCTGGTCCCAGCGAAGTGATCGTGATTGCCGACGAAACCGCTCGAGCCGACTTCGTTGCGTCCGACTTGCTGGCTCAAGCCGAACACTCACCCGGCTCAGCGATTTTGATCACATGGGATGAGAAATTGATCGACGCGGTCCACGAAGAATTGGTCAAGCAGGTTGCCGTTCTGGAACGTAGCGAACTGACCGTCGATTCACTCGAAGCATTTGGTGCTTTGATCCTTGTCGCGGATGAAGCCGCCGCCTGCGAGTTAACCGATCAGTTTGCCCCCGAGCACCTGCAAATCGAAACCGCCAACCCACGTGACCAAATCGCCCAAATCAAGAACAGTGGTGCTGCGTTCCTGGGCCACCACACGCCCGTGGCGTTGGGCGACTACGCCGCTGGCCCTAGTCACGTGCTTCCTACCGGCGGAACGTGTACTTGGGCGGCCGGATTGTGCAGCAATAGCTTTCTTCGCAGCGGCAGTCTGACCGAATTCAATGAACCTGCCCTCGAGCAAATCGCTCCCGATGTTGAACGACTCGCTGAGAAAGAGGGCCTGACCGCACATGCTAGAAGTGTCTCAATCAGGCGATAGATTGGCAGAACACTCGGCGATCGGATCGGCATTATCCATCATTTGCAGTGTTGCTGCTGCGAAACGGGATTTACACTGGATCTGCCCAACGCAGCCGTCGATCCCTGATTCTCGAAAGACCTTCCATGTCCACCGCCAAGCTCAGCGACAACCCGCGACCTGACCGCGTCTCGCCAGAGCAGTACCTGAAAATGGAACGGGCCAACACCGGCCGACACTCCGAACTGGTCGATGGACAAATCTACGCGATGGGAGGCGCAAGCATTCAGCACAATCGCATCGTCACCAATATGCTCACGCAAATAGGGTCGCAACTAAGAGGCAGGCCTTGCGATGTTTTCGCGAACGATATGCGAGTTCACGTGTTGTCGGACCAACAGTTCTTTTACCCCGATATCGTTGGCTTTTGCGGCGAGGCTGAAATGCTCGACGACCGCCAAGACACGCTGCTCAATCCACAACTAATCATCGAAGTGCTCAGCAAGAGCACGCAGGGTTTTGATCGCAGCAGCAAACTACGTTACTACCGCAACATCCCTTCGCTGCAAGAACATTGGCTGGTCGATCAATACATGGTCTACGTCGAACAAATGATCCGGCAAGACGATGGCAGCTGGCTGCTCCGCGAATTCACCGATTTGAATACAACGATTCAGGTACCAAGTCTCGACTGCAATTTGACTGTCACCGACATCTACGATCGGGTCGAATTCGAAACGGTCACCGACAAAGACGAAAGCTAAGCCCGTGACCGACTCCCTCTTCCGCCCTGCCCTTTCCAAGATGTTGCCCTACGCGCCGGGCGAACAACCTGCTCCGGGTAAATGCGTCAAACTAAACACCAATGAGAACCCGTATCCGCCGCCGTCAGCGGTCGTCGATGCGATCTGCCATGCAGCTAAGGGACCGCTGAATCGCTACCCGGACCCAATGGCCAATTCGTTTCGGATTGCCGCCGCCAATGCACTGGGGCTACCGGGACCGGAATGGATCCTCGCGGGCAATGGTAGCGACGACATCTTGACGATTTTGGTTCGTGGTTATGTTGGTGAAGGACAACGTCTACGACTTCCTTACCCCAGCTACATCCTCTACCGCACGCTGGCAGACATCCAAGGTGCTGCCTGGGAACAAGTACCGTTTCAAGCTGGCTGGAAACTGCCCGCTGCGTTCGGGGAAGCTGACGATGATGTTCGCTTGGTCTTTCTGCCCAACCCCAACAGCCCCAGCGGCACAATCGTTCCGCCCGAGCAAGTCTCCAAGATTGCCAATTCGCTTTCTTGTCCGTTGGTCGTCGATGAAGCTTACGCGGATTTTGCCGATACGAATTGCCTGGAATTGGTGCAAACGAACGAACGCATCATGGTCACGCGGACGCTCAGCAAATCGTACGGGTTGGCTGGCATGCGTTTTGGATTCTTGATCGCACAGCCTCACATCGTGGCGGAGCTTGCGAAGATCAAAGACAGCTACAACTGCGACGCTCTGGCGATTGCCGCGGCTACCGCTGCGATGGGTTGTAACGATTGGTTGGCCGACGTTTGCCAAAAGATGAATACAACACGGCAGCGTATGGCGACTAAACTGGCTGAACTTGGATTCAATGTCACACCGTCTCACGCGAATTTTGTTTGGTGCCAGCACCCGACTGCGGATCATAAGGCGATCTACGAATTCTTGAAGTCGAATCAAATTTTGATTCGATACATGGAATTCCCGAGTTGGGGCGACGGGTTAAGGATCTCCGTTGGGACGGACGATCAAATTGATGCTTGCCTGATGATGATCGAGCGGGCGCTGAAATAGTTGTCTCGCGAGGCCCTTCGCGGGATGCAAGTTGTTCCGCGAGGCCCTTCGCGGAATGGACGTCGGCAAAGCCGACTCCTTCACCACTCTCCGTTAGCAATGCACTCCGTCAGGGCCTGACGGAGCAACAACAAAACCAATGACACGCAAAGCAACGATCACACGCAAAACCGGCGAGACCGACATCACACTTTCCATCAATCTGGATGGCGATGGTGCCGGCACGCGCAGTTCCGGCATAGGCTTCCTGGACCACATGATGGACCTATTAGCCAAGCATGCGTTAATTGATTTGGATGTCAAAGCCGTTGGTGATTTGCACGTCGATGACCACCACACCGCCGAAGACATCGGCATTGCTCTTGGACAAGCCGTCGACCAAGCCCTGGGAGATCGCGCGGGAACACGGCGTTACGGACACTTCACGTTGCCGATGGATGAATGCTTGGTGACGTCCGCAGTGGACCTAGGCGGACGTTACGCGTTTGAGTACCACGCACCGATTTCTGCTCCCAAGATTGGCACGTTCGACAGCGAGTTGATCGAACATTTTTGGCAATCGTTTGCGGCGAATGCGAAATGCAACTTGCACGTCCTGCTGCACCATGGACGCAACGGCCACCACATTGCTGAGTGTGTTTTCAAGGCCACTGCTCGTGCGATCCGCATGGCAGCCGAGAGTGATCCGCGAAGCGACGCTGTGCCAAGCACCAAAGGCGTGCTGTAAACGTTGATTGCCGCGGACCAAACAAAGTAGCAGGCAGACTCCGCTCTGCCGTTCGCCTGCGGTCCAAACGATACGCCCTCAAATGGGCGAGCGTTCGAGGCTGGCGGCACAAAGGATTGTGCCTGCTACACTCATGCCTCTAGATCCAGCACACGCTTTTCCGGCTTGATGACAAACAACCCGACCGACGCGACGCCTAGCAGCGCGAACATCACCGAAAACAGATAGTAGTTGGAAAACAGCGCGATCGATGTGAACACGAGCAAACCGATCAAAGCGGCCAACCGCGATGGCAAGAGCCACAGGCCGAATCCACATATCGTCTCAAGCAATACAACCTTGCGGCTGTACCAAGTCGCCATGGTTCGTATTGTTTCCGGGTCGAAGTTCTCTCGCAAATGGTTGAAAACAAAGAAATCACGATCGCGGAAATAGATATCGTACAGAACGTCGCCGTTCCAATATTCCGGTGTCCACTTTCCCACAGCGCCGCCGAGGAGAACCATCGACATCATCGCGCGACTTAGAAACGCGCCTCGGTTGAGCGTTGCCATTCGATCCGGATCGTCCATGTGATGCCCGTACCAGATCGCCCACACACAAGCCCACCAAGCGGTCGTGAACGTCGCATCGTTGTAGCTAGCTTGATGAAGCAGCAAGACGCTCATGCAAACAAACGTCGCGTAGTTGCACATCCGCGTCAGATACTTATTCCAGCTGACGATATTGACGACGATGAAGCCGAGTGACAGCAGGTAGGCGTACCGCACGACCATTCCCGATTCCAACCAATCCGGAAAGAACGGATCTGCAAGCGTAATTTTTTGATACAGATTGTCAGACCATTTGAAGTACGTCCACTTCCATGTCAGCGTCAGCAGAATGCCAAGCTGAACGACGCAGTGAACCGCGACCATCCGTGCTCGAGTTGCCATCACTGGGCCGCCTCGGCAGTTGTGTCTTCTTCATTGACCAACACTTCTTCCCGAACCACTTCGTACTGGCCTCGCCCGACCGCTTTCGCATGAATGAGAGTTTCGAGCGATTGACCGCGGTAGGTCGTTTTCAACTCACACCATTGGTTCTTGCTGTATCGCAATAAGTCGTAACGTCCATCAGCAAACGTCAGCCGCCGACTGGGATAGTGGTTGATGTAACGCCATTCTTTATCGTCTTCCTCCTGTCCGTCCAATGACATGACATCAACGGGAAAGTTGGGCGGCGTTTCCGACGCATGAAACTGGTTGGCGAAGTTGTACATCGACGGCACAGGTTGTTGCAGCGACCAAAGCGCAAACGAATCGCTCCCCAAATGAAACCGTTTCATCGTCGCCATCGCGACAGTGGGAACGAATGGCGTTAGCAGCAGCCAGATCACCACCGCAATGACCATCGCGCAAATGACACGATAAGAAACATCGCGAGGTTTTCGTACTTTTTCGTCACTGACGGCCATCGTCGCTCCGGTCCAAACCAAGG
This sequence comes from uncultured Pirellulaceae bacterium, assembly GCA_964444105.1. Lineage (GTDB taxonomy): Bacteria > Planctomycetota > Planctomycetia > Pirellulales > Pirellulaceae > K23-9. The sequence goes on along the minus strand of CAYUGI010000254.1, from coordinate 3,978 downwards.
GAAGCGCACAGTATGTCAGGTCCCAACGGGTGGGTGAATATCAATTGAGAAGCAAGTTGTTCCGTGAGGCCCTCGCGGAATAGAAACAAAACCGCGCCAGGGCTTGGCGGAGCAACTGAAACAGGCAACTAGCCCTTGATAATCCGCAATGCTGTCTCGCGGATGACTTGCGGATTGGCATTGGGATTTTTCTTTTTTGCTTGGCCGATCAGTGCTCCAACGGCTTTCGCATTACCGCCCAAAACGTCCTCGACGATCTTTGGATTGGCGTCCAATAGTTCTTGCACCAATGAGTCGATCTCGCTGCTATCGACGGATTCAATCCCGAGTGCCTTGATCGCTTCATCCACGGACTCATCGTTATCGACCAAATGATTGAAGACGTCTTTGGCGCGGCTATTGTCCAAGTCCCCGTCGGCAACACGCTTAAGCAGATCGCCTAGTTTTTCCGCATCGACGGGAAAGTCCGAAATGTCGATCTGCTGTTCTTTCATCGTCCGCATCACATCCTGCTGCACCCAAGCACTGGCGCGCTTGCCATCACCAGCAATCGCCGCGGCTTTCTCGAAGTACGCCACCGTCTCGCGTCCTGACTTCACCATTACGTCCGCATCATAGGGCTTGATGCCATACTGACCAGGTAATCGGTCCAGAGTCTGCGCGGGTGTTTCACCCAAGGTCGCTCGGATCGCTTCGACACGCTCAGCTGGAATTCGCACGGGTAGCAAATCGGGGTCGGGAAAGTACCGATAGTCTGCCGATTCTTCTTTCTCACGCTGTTGGAACGTGATCTCTTTGGTGTCGTCCCAGCCGCGAGTCGTCTTGGGGCTGTCTTTGATCGTTTGTCCCGTTTTCTCCCATTCGTCGTACTGCCGCTGCACTTCGTGTTCAATGGCAGCTTCAACGGCGCGGAAGCTATTCATGTTTTTCACTTCAACGATCGGCGTGGCAATCTTCTTTTCACCGACGTTGATATGCAAGTTCACGTTTGCGTCGACACGAAGACTGCCTTCCTGCATTTCGCAATCGGAAATGCCCATGTGCATCATCAATGACTTCAGTTTGGTCAGATACGCTTGCGTTTGAGCCGAACTTCGCATGTCTGGTTCGCTGACGATTTCCAACAGCGGTGTGCCGCAGCGATTCAGGTCGATGCGTGTGTCACCGGTACCTGACGCTTCGTCGTGCATGCTCTTGCCAGCGTCTTCTTCCAGGTGCGCACGCGTGATGCCAAGGCGGATCGTTTCGCCTTCGTTTTCATCGTCGGGAATATCCAAATAGCCTTCACCGCAAATCGGCAAATCAAACTGGCTGATTTGGTATCCCTTGGGGAGATCGGGATAGAAATATTGCTTGCGATCCCACTTCGACATCGGCGGAATATCGCAGTTGATCGTCAGCCCGGCTTTGACCGCAAGTTCAATGGCTTGTTCGTTCATCACCGGGAGCGCACCGGGCAGTCCGAGGCAGACGGGACAGACTTGCGAGTTTGGCGATGCACCGAACTGGTTTTTGCAACCGCAAAACAGCTTCGTTTCAGTCTTCAGTTGCACATGAACTTCAAGACCGATGATCGTCGTGACGGTATTGGGAGCGGTGACGGTCATGATTCGTGTTGGGTTTTGTTGGGCAAATTCACTCTCCCTCTGGGAGAGTCGAGCCATAGCGAGGAGAGGGCAAAATGCGATCTAGTCATCTAAATAAGTTGCAATGGCAAGCCCTCCCCGGCCGCTACTGCGTCCGACCCTCCCGCGATCGGGAGGGTTAAGTTTTTGGCCGTTGCTTGTGATGGTCGGTAATCGATTGGTATGCGTTGGCCGCAAACAGCAGGCGGGATTCTCGCAGCACGGGCGCCTGCAACTGCAAGCCAATGGGAAGTCCGCCAGCATCGAAGCCTGCAGGCACTGAGATTGCGGGAACGCCCGCCAAATTCGCGCCAACAGTAAACAAGTCACACAAGTACATCTGGATGGGATCGTCGATCTTGTCGCCTAGCTTGAATGCAGACGTCGGTGTGACAGGGCCAAGAAGCAAATCGCACTGCGTGAAGGCGGCGTCGTAGTCGCCTTTGATCAGTCGGCGTACTTTAAGTGCCTTGTTGTAGTACTCGTCTGCGTAGCCTTCGCTCAATGCGTAGGTGCCGACCATGATGCGGCGTTTCACTTCGGCTCCGAATCCTTCCGCACGTGATCGACAATACGTTTCAACCAGCGGACCATCTTTTGTGTTTCGATCGATGTCGGCGGCGCGATGCCCATAGTGAGCACCGTCGTATCGAGAAAGGTTGCTGCTCGCTTCGCTTGGTGCGATCACGTAGTAGGTCGGCACCCAATAGTTGCTGTGTGGTAAATCGACCTCAACGATCTCCGCCCCCAGTTCTTTGAAAACATCGGTCGATGCATTGACTGCCGTTCGAATGGACTCATCAAGTCCATCCGTTTCGATAGAGCTGCGAAGCACTCCGATTTTCACTCCACGGAGATCCGTTGACGCCAGCGATTCGGTGTAGCTCGCGACAGGTGTCTCCAACGAAGTTGAATCACGGGGCTCGAATCCTGCGATGGTTTCCAGCAACAAGGCGCAGTCAGCCGCTGACCATGCGATAGGTCCAACTTGGTCCAAGCTGCTGGCAAAAGCGATCAAACCGAAGCGACTGACTCGGCCATAAGTTGGCTTCAGTCCGGTGACGCCACAGAAGGCGGCAGGCTGGCGAATCGAGCCGCCCGTATCAGTGCCGAGGCTCAGCGGTACATTTCCAGCAGCCACACAGGCTGCCGCGCCACCACTGCTACCGCCTGGCGTTCGCTCTGTATCCCAGGGGTTTCGCGTGACGCCAAAAGCACTTGTCTCGGTGCTCGCGCCCATCGCGAACTCGTCCATGTTGGTTTTGCCAACGATGACAGCGTCCGCTTCACGCAACTTTTGGATGACGGTCGCATCGTAGGGCGGCTGGAAATTTCGCAGCATGTTGGACGAGCAAGTCGTTGGCATGTCGCTGGTACACAGAACATCCTTCACTGCGACCGGCACGCCCGCGAGAGGACCGAGTTTTTCACCAGCACTGCGTTTGGCGTCAACGGCGGCAGCGGCGGCCAAAGCCGATTCGCGAGCGAGATGGGTAAATGCGTTGTGCGTGCCCTGGGACGATTCGATTGCAGCGAGTGCCTTTTCCGCGATTTCGACCGCAGTAGCGTCACCGCTGGATTGCTGGAACAGAATTTCGCTGGCGGAATCGAACATAAAAAAGGGCAAGCAAAAGGGCAAAGAAACCATCGCAGCAGGCGATTATCTGCCAAGAAACCGGAACCGGCTAGGTGTCGGTAGTTGTCCCGTTAGACAAGTTGTCCCGGCAGGCCCTGACGGGATCGTAGCAGCATTCCGTCAGGGCCTGCCGGAACAACTGATCGTGGCCACGCAGCCGGTCGGACCGCCTGCTAGCGTGACTTCGCCATTGTGAAGCTTCGCAATTCGATACGCTCTGCAAAGCCCTAACCCTAATCCTCGACCGGCTTCGCGACCGCTGAAGTACGGGTCAAAGGCGTGCTCGCGCGCCAGACGGCTGAGACCGGGACCACTATCAGCGATGTGAATCAACCAGCGGTCGTTTTGTTTCACTAACGAAACAACGATCGTTCCTTCGCACCCGATCGCTTCGATCGCATTGCGAATCAAAGCACGAACGGCTTCGCCTATCATTACTGGATCAACGTCCAATACTGCTGGCCCATCGTTGTACGACTCCACTTCGAAGCGAATCGCCTGTCGCTGGGCTTCCTCTGCGAAGCTCGCTGTGACCGACTGGATGATCTGATTCAAATCAGCAGGTGCAACTTCTGGCAGGGGCGGATTCGCGTAAAACATCAAGTCGGCAATCATCTCATGCGCGCGATAAACTTGATCGACGATTCGCTGAAGGACGGCATGACGCGTTGAGTCTTCTTCGTTTCGCTGAAGTTGTTGGGCGCGAGTCGAAATATT
>CAYUGI010000253.1:3431-9338 GCA_964444105.1 uncultured Pirellulaceae bacterium | reverse complement strand
CAAAAATTAAACACCACCTCATCCTGAGAACCCTCCCGGTTAGCACGAATCATTCATGCAGGCATTGGGAAAAGTGGGTTCGATCGTCGTGCCGTCTGGCTCAGTGGTCGCTAGTTGCGGTCAATAAGTCTGCGTTGGTGAAACGATGTGCTCAAGGGTGAGCGGTCAAACCCACCTCGGGAACTTGTGCTTTGAATCGTCAGAGCCTTTGAGAGCTGTGGCGAATCGCCGCCGCAAGTACGGTGGACGTTCGGGCCGAACCTCTTCGGGCGCAGCCCGACGAGTCCATAGTTCTGCTATCGGATAAATCCGTCCACCGATTGAAGGGGGATTCCCGAAAAAATCATGAAAGGCGACGACTTGATGCTAAAGTTCGTCCAGCTTCGTCCGAATGTTAGGGAGCTGTCCCGAAACAACTTCCCGATTTGTACGACGGACTTCCTAGTCCGCCGCTTAGTTTTGACGGACATGGATGACCATCGTACGAATGTTATCTTGGACGGTTACTAAGCACGCCGTCGATAGATCATTCTCGCATCGTTGCCAAAGCTATCAATGCGATGCACGCTCCAGTCGCTCGCATCGGCCATCGAGGCCACGCCGGTGCCGCCAACCGGGCCAGGAGCGGAGCTTCCGCCAAATAGTTTCGCGCCAACGTAGACATGGCATTCATCCACTTCGCCGGCGTCCATAAAACTCCCAAGCAATTCACCGCCGCCTTCAATCATCACATTCGTCATCTTTTCCTTGCCGAGAAAGCCGGTTGCTTTTTGGATCATCTCGGTTCGGTCGTTGGTGCTCAACACGATGATTCTAGCTCCGCTATCTCGATGTGGAGCAGCCAGTTCTGGTTCGATCATGTCGCTAACAAACAGGAGGACCGGCGTCTCAGTTGCCGTTTTGATCAGCTTACTTTCTAAGTTCGGGAGGCGGCTGCGGCAGAAAACTCCTCGAACTTGCCGACGCGGTCCTGGCGGCCGGGCGGTCAGCATCGGGTCGTCTGCCGAGACTGTGCCCATGCCAGTAATGACGGCGTCCACGCGGCCGCGAAGGCGATGGACTTCCGCACGCGATTGATCGCTCGTTATCCATTGGCTCTCGCCGGTCGTCGTGGCGATCTTGCCGTCGATTGTCATCGCCCATTTCGCAATGACCCAGGGCTTTCCTGTCCGTACTTGCTTGACGAAGGGAGCCACCACACTGGCAGCTTCTTCTTCCAGGACTCCGACCGTCGTTTCAACGCCCGCTTCGCTCAGGCGACGTATTCCTCCGCCGCTGACCTTGGGAAAAGGGTCCTGCATCGCCACAACAACGCGAGCGACTCCCGCATCGATCAGGGCATCGGCGCAAGGCGGTGTTTTACCGTGATGGCAACACGGTTCCAGCGTGACATAGGCAGTCGCGCCACGTGCTTGATCCGGTGAACGAAGTGATCGAAGCGCCATGACTTCCGCATGCGGACCACCAAATTTTTCGTGATGACCTTCGCCGACAATTTCCCCGTCGCGAGCAATCACGCAGCCGACCATAGGGTTCGGTTCGACGTAGCCTTCGCCAAGACGAGCCGCATCAATCGCGACCCGCATGAATGCTTCATCAACGGAACGTTCCGGCTCTGGCATCAGTGGCTACGCGGGCTCAAAGTGCTAATCGAAAATGAAAACTGGCGTTGCCGATCAATCCATTCCCGGAACCCACAACTTGCTGCCGCCACCATCACCCGCTGGCTTCGCGGCTGGGGCAGAGCCGCCACCATCGGGGGTCCAAAGTTCGCTTCCTCCACCTGCCGCCGCTGGGCCACCGGCGACTGCACCAGCAGGTTGCGGTGGTCCCTGGGCAGGCGATCCGTCAGGCCGAATCAGTCCATACTGGACCAGCATTTGCTGCAGCTGGGCCATCACTTCGGGTTCGTTACCATGCTTGCTGGTCAACTCGCCCAACGTTTTCTGGAAACCTTCGCCGTCTCCAGCTTGCAGTCGCAAGCTGACTTCGCTGAGCAGAAGATTGGCGCTGGACATGTCGTTCGCCGCTGCAAACACTTTCGCCTCTTCCAGTGTTGCCAAAGCGGCACTGCTGTTGGTCGAAGCGTTCATCAAGGTCATGTAGGCGACCATCTTTGCCGGTTTCTGCTCGTCGGTGAGCTCAGCCGCGATCAGCGATTGGGCAAAAACACGAATCGCCGGCGTCGCGGAAACTTGCTGAGAACGCTGTAGTAGATAAATCAGCGACTCCACATTCAAGTTACTCGGGTCAACGCGGTTGAGATCTTCGTTGGCAAGCTTTTCGATCTCCTCGTCCTTGGGCTGCAGTTTGGCTGGGGCGTCGATCTTCGCCAGCTTGTAGACCTCGTCGATCATGTTTTCGCCTTTGCTGACGATTGCATCGTACTGTTCGACGGCACGCAGTACGGCAGTACGTTCCAACAGTTTTGAATCGTCATCGGCAGTGCTTGCGAGTGATCCACCACCCAGGATTGGCAGCTCTGCCGAAGCGATCGCTCCGGGAGCTCGCGTTGCGGTTAGTTCCTGCTGCAATGCTTCAGCTTCGTCAGGCTTTGCTTGGTAACGAATCATCGCAACGGGCGGCTGACTGGCGACCAACAACGGCAGTGATTCGCCGGACTCTTGCTTGAGCTCGATCCCTTCGACGATTTCTGAAAGCACCTTCTTCACTTCGTCAGCGTCCTGGGTGCGAACATCCAGCACTTCGACGCGAGCCGATCGATCTGTTTGTTTTCCATAAACAAAGGCGATCGCCTTGGCTTCGGGAACATCCTTGACTTCAGGCAGTTTTTCTAAAGACTCGGGCTTGTCGCGATCAAGGATTTGGAAGCCGGCTCGCGGTGGAACGTCGTCTTCGCTCACACGCATCTGGCTCAGCATTTCTGCCGGCAATGCCACACAGCGAGCATGGGCCGTCATGGCCATTTCGACTTCGTCTACCTTTTCAATCTCTGCTTCCAGCTTCAGCACGCCGATCGATAGTTCCGGCAACTCCGGATCCACTAGTGCAGACATGGCTCGGTAGCGAACACGCTGCTCGAAATCCAGCGATTCGCATTCAGAGAGTTTTCTTAGCAAGTCGCTTTGCTTTTCAACGTCACCGCTCCAGATTGCACAAGTCAGCAGTCCCGAAAGCACAGCCGGTTGGCCTGCAGCGGTCCGCTGAAGCGATTCGAACTTGGTCTCGGCCATTGCCACTTTGTTGCTGCGCAGTAACGAAGAGGCTTCGTCGTATCGTTCGCCCCAATCCGCATCGGAGGGTCGTTCGATGGTGGGTGGGATCGCTTTGATCAATTGGTTGATCGATGGAGCTGAGTTCAATTGTCGCAAGACAGAAACAGCTGTTTGGCCACCTTCGTAGCCCGACGCCATCATGGCGAGCGTGGCGTAAGCGCGAGCCGTGAGATATCGGCCGCTTTGAGCCAGCGTGTAAGCCAAGACGGACGATACATCCAGCACGAACGCGTCCACGTCTTGTCCGCTTTCGGTCAACGCTTCCAGCATCGTCGTCGTGGCTGCATCTACCTCGCCTTTAAAAATGCTTGCCGCAGCACGCTGTGTCAGCGCCAACGGGTTACTTGGCTGGAGGCGAATGAACCGGTCCGCGTTTTCATTCAGCGAATCGTATTCACGTAGATCTAAAAGCAAACGCCCGCGGATCGCTAATGCCCAAGCCGCATCGGGGTGTTCCTGCAAAATGTTGGCAAGGCGATCGAGGGCCGGAACCACTTGGCCGCCTTCGACCATCTTTAGAACTTTGTCGAGCTCGCCGACAGAATCTTTGCACTTGCAGAACTTGATTTTTTTGCCGCTGCCGCAGGGGCAGACTGCATAAGTGTCGACGGACATCAGTAAATCGTTGGGCTGAGATTGCTTTTCTGTTCGCCACAAATCCCATGATTTGCAGGTCGGAATCGCGAATGCGGAAGCACCGAATCTACCATGCCATTGCCGTCCCACCCAACCCCTCCGCAATCAGCGGGGCGATACGCATTTCGCTGGTGATTTAAGCCGGAAGGGGACGGCTCTATTCCGCATTCTCAACGGGCTCAACGGGCGAATCAATTTGCTTGTTGGGGCTTTCCCGGCCGACATTGTTTGAGTCAGGGTGATTCACTTCCGGTGCAAGCCACGAAGCAACCTCGGATTCCGATGGGACTGCTTCCATTCCATGACGGGTCACGCGATCAAGTTCGCGATAGCGAATCTTAACGAGCTCAGATATTTCGTCGAACGCGGCCTTAACCTTCTCACGGACCCACTCATTGACCATCGCCTCGTCAACACGTTGGTCGCTGGACAGTTCACGTTGAAATCGACTTGCGGATTTCAGGCTTCTCGCAAAAATTTTGTCAAGCATCGGATGCGTCGACAAGCGAACGTGATCAAATTCGTGTCGCACGATGGAATCTTGCCAAAAGTCATCTGGCGCCGGCGGACGTCGAAACCAAATTCGATGGACGACATTCAGCTTGGCTGTACGGAAACCAACGGTGACGTAAACGATCGTCTTGCCGTTCTCGTGCTTTTTGCGCCAACGTGTGCGACTGTTGTAGTCGTAATTGAATTCCGCTCTCGTCTCGGCGGCCAATCGAAAGCGAGTGCCAGCCACGCCAGTTCGATCTCGAGCGTCGCGCATTTCGCTCCAAGGAATTCTGCCGGTGCAAAACGTCACCGATCCTTTCTCGATTAGCTTGGCAGTTTCGACGGGTGGTGACGGCAGATCATCATGTGCGATTGGCTTCGTCGAAACTTGATCCTCTCGGTCTCGCTCCCGTGCAGGTCTTTTCTGCCGGTCCGGCTCTTGTGCATCAAGCAAGTTGGATTCAAACGCCCCGCCGAAAATCAACGCGGTGTACATCGCACTGATGGCCAAAGTGACCACGAAGCCGCGTGTTGTCAGCCATAGCGAATGTTTGCATGAATCAATGAGCGTCAAACCAAATTCTCAAGTTGCAAGAAAAAACACCAGCCTACGCTCCGTCTCACCTGGGCGCATCATAGCATCCCGCCTGTCTAGTCAAACGGTTTCCGCCGCATCAGTCCACGGGAGGCATTCGTTTTGCTGTCCTTCTTTTCGCTCTTTACACGCTGAGTACCCCTTTGGTAGCCCTGAGTATCGTTCGTAGGGGTGCGCGCACATCGGACAGGAATCGAAAAGATGAATTTCTTAGCGACTATTGCAAGCTTGCTGCTCATCGGCGTGGCTCCCGATTCAACTCATTCAAAGCAGCTTGCTCGAGAGCGAGTTGATATGATTGAGCTGAATCATTTCATCGACGGCGAAGGTCGTGAAGTGTTTCGCCAAGTCATTTTTTACGACTGGTCCAAACCACACAAACAGTTTCATGTGCGAGCTTGGCGATTGATCAAAAAGCCCTCGCAACTACCCCAGCATCGTTGGAACCCCGAGCACTATCGCTGTCGTTGGCAAGACGATGACATCATGCGCGAAGTTTGGTCTCCCACGATGCGAGAAACCTGGACCCAGCGCGACCCCGAACGAGTCAACCGAACGCTCTTGCCAGAAGATCAGCGAGTGCCACTTTGGACTCCCCAGATCGTTGCAAGCAGTTCGAGGCCCTTGGTGAGGTAGCCGTACGTAATTGGAAATCACTTTTTTGAGAATGGGCTTTTTGGGGCGCGATTTGTGAAGCGTTGGACATGAGGCATTTGCGCAAATGATGGACGCCCAATTCACTTCCATCTATAATCGCGCTCCCGCCTCCTTACCTCCTGCCCCAATAGAACCCGATGTCTATCGCGCGATCGTTGCCTCGATGCACGTTTGCCCGCGCGATGTTGCTGGCTTTTCTCGCGGGTTGGGCCTCGGTCTCTTTGGCTGACTCTGACGAATCAAACGCGGACGAATCAAACGCGGCATGGGAAAAACAGTATCTCGGTA
>CAYUGI010000253.1:0-3331 GCA_964444105.1 uncultured Pirellulaceae bacterium | reverse complement strand
GACGAATCAAACGCGGACGAATCAAACGCGGCATGGGAAAAACAGTATCTCGGTAGAGTTCTGCCCATCTTGCGCCAACGCTGCATCAAGTGCCACGCTGGTGAAGACGCCGATGGTGCTTTCAATCTAGACAAGTTTGCCAAGGCAACGCACGTCAATGAGAAAAGCGAAGTGTGGGAGGAAGTTGGCAAGCGTTTGCGGCGAGGCGAGATGCCTCCCGAAGGCAGTCCGCGGCTTAGCGTCAAGCAAAGAGCGGTGATGCACCGTTGGATCGACGAAATGCCCAAGCAAGACCTTTGTTCTCAGTTGGCTACCGACGATACGAAAGCTTGGTATCGCGGTAACGTCATGAGTCGGCGTTTGACTCGCACTGAATACAGCAATGCGATTCGCGATTTGGTTGGCATCTCTGTTCCACAGTCTGCCGCGATTCCCTCGGATGGTTCCGGCGGTGAAGGCTTTGATACCGCGGGGGATGCTCTTTTTACGTCGTCGATCCATGTGCAACGCTATTTGCAAGTCGCATCCTCGGTCATTAACCAGGTCCTTGCGAGTGATTCAATCGTTCGTGATCGACTGCTTGGCGATGCTGCCAGTCGGGATTTTGAAAAAATGGAGCGTTCAAACGTCGTGGGCGTTGTCAATCGATTCGCGCGACGTGCCTGGCGCCGTCCTGTATCGACCGAAGAAACGGACCGCTTAATGTCAATGTTTGATCAATCACGAGGGCAAGGAAAGGAAATCAGGTCTGCTATTTCGCAGCCGCTGACAGCGATTTTGATTTCACCGAATTTTCTGTTTGTGGTGGAAACCGAATCGCCCCAAGGCGGCGTGCAACGGCTAACGGATCATCAGTTGGCAACGCGTTTGGCTTTGTTTCTGTGGTCGTCCATTCCTGATGCCGAACTGCTAGCGGCGGCCGATCGCGGCGAACTTCAAAGTGAGGATCAGATTCTGAAGCAAACACGAAGGATGCTGGCCGACGATCGTGCGAGAGCGCTGGGCGAGAATTTTGGTCTTCAGTGGTTGGGACTGAATCGGTTTGTAACGAAGGTCAAGCCTGATGCCATGGTCTTTCCTGAGTTTGACCCAGCCGTTGCAGAGGATTTGATCGAAGAGGCAGTGCGATTGGTTGCGGGCATTTTTCGCAATGATCGGAGTGTGTTGAATCTAATCGACGGCGATCAACTGCAACTCAATGGCAAGCTTGCTGCGTACTACGGTTTCGATTTGCCAGCGGATGCCGATTGGCAGTTAGTCGACAACGATGGCGGACGCCGCGGAGGAGTTTTGACGTTAGGCGCGGTGTTGATGTCCGCGTCTTACCCGAGCCGCACCAGTCCCGTTCTGCGTGGAAGATGGGTTCTGGAAGAGATATTGGGCAGCGAAGTTCCGCCACCTCCACCAGGTGTGCCGGCGCTTGAAGAGTCTGATGTGAAAGAACACCAAACGCTTCGTCAGCGGCTCGAGGAACATCGAAAAGACCCCGCGTGTGCAGCGTGCCACAATCGGATGGACCCACTTGGATTCGGCCTTGAAAACTATGACGCTCTGGGACGCTGGCGTGATCAGGATGCGGGTGAAACCATCGACGCGTCAGGAGTACTTCCCTCTGGCGAATCGTTCAGCGGGCCTGCGGAGCTTAAACGCATTCTGCTGAAGCGTTCGAGGGACTTCGAGGAACATCTGGTCACAAAGGTACTTGGATTTGCTCTAGGACGCCGTCTGAGCAAGTTTGACGACTGTGTGATTGATGATTGCTTGGAGCTACTGGCGAAGCGTGATCATCGTTCCTCTGCGATTATCGAAACCATTGTCACCAGCTATCCGTTCCAGCACCGTTTTTTCAAACCCGCCGTGCCAGATCCCGTCACAAAGTAGCCCGATGAAAAAGTCGCAATTTCCAACGAGACGACAGTTCCTGCGTGGCACCGGAGCCGCTTTGGGCATGCCGTTTCTGTCATCATTGGCTTCCGCTCGCGATGGCGGTGCGCAGCGACCACCGCTGCGAACCGCATTCCTGTACTTCCCTAACGGTGTTTGGGAGAAGGCCTGGGTTCCAGAGAAGGCCGGGGCAGACTACGAACTCTCGCCATCGCTCACGCCCCTTCAATCTGTCAAAAACGACTTCTTGGTTCTATCTGGACTGGACAAAAAAAATAGCCATGGCGGCGATGGGCACTACGCCAAGACAGCCAATTTTTTGACGGGGATGCCGGTAGCCAAGACAACTGGAAAAGACATCAGCAGCGGTGGTGTTTCGGTGGATCAGCTGATCGCAAAGCGTTTTGCAAACCAAACGCCCATCCCGTCGTTGGAACTTGGTACCGAACCGGTGATCAGTGGTATCGACAGCAATGTTGGCTACACCAGACTGTACGGATCTCATATCTCCTGGCAAACCGCAACGCGACCAATGGCCAAGGAGATCAATCCACGCGTCGTCTACGATCGTCTGTTTGGTCAACAAATCGGTGCGGACAAAGACAAGACGCAGTCCTATCGGAATTTGCTGGACTTCGTCCTGGAAGACGCCAAGAGCATTCGCAAGCAGCTCGGACGCGACGATCAATTCAAAATGGACGAGTACCTTGACTCCGTCCGCAGCGTCGAAAAGCAAATTGAATTTGCCAGCCGCAATCCCAAGCGAACATGGGAGCCAAGTGACTCCGAAAAGGCACTCGCTAATTTGGAACCCGGTATCCCAGAAGAGTTTCCAGAGCACATTGATTTGATGCTGGATCTGATGATCTTGGCATTTCAAACCGATTCGACGCGGGTCGCATCATTCATGTTTGCCAATGATGTTTCCGGCCGAAACTTTTCGTTTCTCGATGGCGTCCGTGGTTCACACCACGAACTTTCGCATCACGAGAATAACAAAAAGAAGATCGCGCAGTACCAAAAGATCAATCAATGGCACGTCGCCCGTTTCGCTCGGATGTTGGAAAAAATGAAAACGGTCAGCGAAGGCGACGGAACGCTTTTGGACAACAGCATGATCATGTTCGGTTCCAGCTTTTCGGACGGCAATCGCCATGACCCCGACAATCTGCCGATCTTGCTGGCCGGACGCGCCGCCGGCGCGATCCAGCCCGGTCGTCACATTGCAGCCGATGGCGATGTGCCGCTTTGCAACTTGTATCAGTCGATGCTGAGTGCAAATGGTATCGATCTGGAGAGCTTCGGCGACAGCGACGGCGAGTTGGCCGGGATTTAGATGATCGATCAGTGGACTGCCGGTCAAGAACAGTGATGTTATTGGTTTGGGCATGGGCATGGCCTCTTAGTGCCTTTGCTGCACCTGTCGTCCGAGTTTAAGCCATAAGTT
>CAYUGI010000252.1:0-9374 GCA_964444105.1 uncultured Pirellulaceae bacterium | reverse complement strand
ATCGCTGCACCGACAACGATGATGGCTGCACCTGATTCGACGACTTGGCGGACCGTCGATGGCTTGATGCCCCCGGCCACGGAGATTTTCACATTGAGGCCAAGCTTTGCGATGTCAGTGAGATCGGCGAACGGTGTTTGCCCTGCTGCTTGCGCGTCCAAGCCAGTGTGAATGCCGATGATTTGAGCACCTGCTTCGGCTGATTCTTTCGCACACGCCACCTTGTCGGGAACATTGATCAAATCGACTTGTACTTCAGCGTCGTTAGCTTTCGCCGCCTTCACGACGCCGGCAATTGTTGCCAAACCAGACACGCCTAACACGGTGCATATGTCAGCACCTGCCGCATAAAATGGTGCGGCTTCGTACTCGCCAGCGTCCATTGTCTTCAAGTCCACCAAAATCTTGTGCTCTGGAAATTTCGCTGACAGAGCTTCGACGATTTTCAAACCGTTGTACTTGATGCATGGTGTGCCGACTTCAAAAATATCGACGTGGGGAGCAACTTGCTCCGCCAAGGCCATCGTGGCATCAAAGTCCAACGAATCGAGAGCCATTTGAATTTGCGGTTGTGTCATGTCTGTATTCTCTAAATCAGGCCGCATCGCGGCGAGTTTGTTGCATACGGAATGCCCGACGCGTTCCGTGTTGGTTCGCCAATTGTTGCTAAAACGAGATTGACCGTCTTGCCGATTCAACGCAGGGATTTGTAAAATACGCGCATGGCGAAAAAACCGAGCGACATCCCGAAGTGGCGAGCCGACGTCTTCGACAGCATCGAGAATCCACTTAAGTGCCTGGATCTTTTTGACTTCCTCCCGCAGGTCTACATGTACGTCAAAGCAGCTGACGGTCGGTATTTGCGTGCCAACCGTGTCGTCTGTCGTGTCGTGGGCGTTGAAAGCGAGGCGGATATCATTGGCCGCACAGATTTCGATTTTTTTCCGCCAGCGATTGCCACTCAGTACGTCGAAGAAGACCGACGAGTGATTGCTTCACGTGAGCCTTTGACGGACCAAATATGGCTAGTGCCAGACAGTCAGGGCATGCCGCAGATTTTTTCGTGCAACAAAATCCCCCTATTCAACAAGCGAAAGAAAGTCGTTGCGTTGGCCGGCGTGAAGCGACCGTACGCTGATTCAGACGCGCGCGAAGGCGGTCACAACCGCTTGTTGAAAGTCGTCCAGTTCGTAACGTCTCATTATGGCGATGAAATCGTGGTGGCTGATCTGGCAAAGCAAGCGAAGCTCTCCCAAAGCCAACTCCATCGGGAATTTACGCGTTTGTTTGGAATCACTCCCAATGCGTATATCCGCGAAGTGCGTGTTGGGGTGGCGCGCCACCTATTGGAAACGACTCAGCTTCCCATTGCATCCATCGCGGCAGACACGGGCTTCTACGACCAAAGTCACCTGACAAGGCAGTTCAAAACCTCAACCGGCATCACGCCGACCAGCTACCGCCGAACCTACAGCCCACTCCACAGCGATACTGCGTCGGCGTGATGTTGGCGATGACTTTGCAAAACACTGCTACCAAGACTGTCAGCCACCATCAAAGGGGACATGCCGTTTGGAGTGAGGCTTGGTAAACTCCCTAAGTAGTGTTCACGGCGTTTATATGACGAGCGGGCAGGCCAAGATTTTGCTTGATAGGAAGTTAAGAATCGATATGACCGAATCGCCCGAACTCCCACCGAACACACTTTTCATCGAAGTCACAGGTGCTGGCCTTAGTGAAGTGGACGGTTTGTACGTTCCTTCGACCGCACCGCCAACGAAATCAGAGTCCGGCACCGTATCGAGCTTGGGATACTGGAATGGCAAGATGGCGTGGGATCGGGCTGATGGGAAAAGCCAGCGAAGCCCTGCCTTGTCTTATTCCAACAGCTACAAGTCGTGGAGGATCTGCCGTCTGGATGGGCACCTTGCCTACGACAGCACTTGCGATGAAGACATGCCTCCGGTCGATCGGGTATGGCACGTCTACAAGAAAGGCGTCGCGCCGGCACCCAAGGTGGTCGTTCACCACTTTGATCCACGCGAACCTTGCCCGGAGCCCAATGTTGTCTTCGTTTTGGGAGGCCCGGGAGCTGGAAAAGGAACGATGTGCGAACTGGCCGAATCGCAACTTGGTTGGACTCATTTATCGACCGGAGAACTGCTGCGTGCTGAGCAGGAATCGGGCGGGCCGACGGCGGAAACCATCGAAGAGATTCTGAAGGCTGGGAACTTAGTCCCCAATGAAATCACGGTGACCTTGCTAAAGAACGCGATGGAAACAGTCACTCGCACCACCGGCAAGAACAACTTCCTGCTGGATGGTTTTCCGCGATCGCTATCGAATCTAGACGGATGGTACGAAATTTTTGGGCGCGACGCGGAACTGCCAACGATGCTTTTCTTTGAATGCCCCTATGAGGTACTGGAAAAGCGTATTCTCGCGCGTGCGAAGTACACGGGGCGAAGTGACGACAATGTCGAGAGCCTGAAAGTAAGGTTCGACAATTTCAAAGCTGAAACGTTGCCGACCGTTGAGTTCTTTCGTGAGCAAGGCAAGGTGGTCGAAATTGATACGGGTCAAACTCGCCAAGAAGTCTACGCGATTGTCAGAGACAAGCTGGCTGAACACACGACACATGAATTCGCCTCCAGGCCTCTGACTGAGAGAGCCGAGATGCTTCTCGGACTACGTCCGTTTCCGAAGTAGTCGCTTTTTGCATCCGCCAATCACGCCACGTCAAACTCGTGGAAAACATGGTCATTGCTCAGACTGTCGAATAGCTTAGGGCCGAAGAACGGCGATATCAGCGACATCAAATTCGGCTCGCCTTTCTTGTAATGAAGTTTTGCGTGTGCTGACGTGACTCCGACGCTGACAAGTTTCTTGGTACCGGGGTCTTGGATCAGCCAAGGACAACCACTCGAACCACCCCCAAAGTCGGTCGCCATGACCGGTGAGTAATCGTCGCCCGGCGCATTGCTGCGTCCAAACAAGTAATCGCCGCGAGACCGCCACATTTGTTTGCCAAAGTCGAATCCGCTGCCCGCTGGGTATCCGACAATCGTGATCGGCGTGTTCTCAAACAAGTCATTGCTATCGACGGGCCGCATCGGAATTTCCGCGCCAACGATATCGCCGATATTTCGATCCACAAAACAAACTGCGATGTCATGGTTGGTGGCGGGGTTTTGCATGTAGCCTTTGGGAATGCTGCAGGAAGTGATGCGGCACGTAGGCAACTCTTCTTTGGAGTAGTAGTCAAACCCGGGGTGGAATTCGACGACAGAGGCCCATGTGCCCGTCGAAAACTCGTAGAGATTGTGAGCGCTGGTCACGACCAAACTTGGGCCCGCGATCCAAGCTGAACCAGTGGCCGGTTCGCGCGATGCGTCAGGCGTGACCTGAATCAATAGTTTGCCGATCGCTCGCAGGGGAGTCTTTTGTGGATCCGCGACCAAACTGGATTCGTAGTGGTCCGTCATGGGCATCGTGCCCAGTCGTGACGGATCTGGGTACTTTCGCGAAGGCAAAATGTTCTGCAATGACGGCTGCTGGATCCAATTCGGTGGAGCGTTTGGGTCGACCGGAACTTCGTGCCCCGGAACGATGCCGATAGGAATCACGTTGCCATACTGGTCCAGCTGAACACTGGAATACGGAGCACCACCGTTAGGAAAAGGCTCAATGATTGGCCCTTGCTGAATCGGCCCTTGCTGAATCGGCCCTTGCTGAATCGGCCCGCCGTATGAATCCACGATGGGATACTGGGGAAACTGCACTGGGACCGAATTCATGACGCGATTGCGATCACGCATGATTCGATAGCCGTTGGGCGTCAAGAAGGGATGCTCGTCATCACTCGGAATCGACTGCGAGTAATTCGACTGTCGATTGCTCGACTGACGGCGACCTGATCGACGAGAAGGTCCGGGCACGGCGTAAAACTCTGAAGAGTGAGAAGAAAGGAGACCCGAGCTTCCGATAGGTTCCGCCAGGGAAATTAGCAGAACCACAACAAAAGGCCAAACGTTTTCGGTTCGTTTTAGGACGCGTCATTTTAGCTACCAGTTCCCCCAGAATTCGAAGGATTCTGGCAGCTTCGCCCGGCAAGTTGCATTTTGCACCGACTGTCGCGAACCACCCAGAAGTGCAACAATTGAGAGAGGAAGGTACTAAAGTTCGCCCAAAGACCAGTAAACGTTGTGGATCCAGCAATCAATAAAATTTCCGGCAAGTCGGATCAGCCGGGTGATTTGGAAGTCAAAGACGCGCAGCTGATTTTCACCTCTGTCTGGAAGAGTTTGGAGGCTGAATTTGGGCGTGTGAACCTGCGTTTTCCCAAAGAGATGATCTTGCTGGGAGGGGCCCCCGGAGCGGGCAAGGGCACCAACACCGACTACATTCGCGAAGTACGCGATATCACTGGCAAGCCCATCGTTGTCAGCGAGCTGCTGAGTACGCCTGAAATGGTGGAGGTGAAAGCTCGCGGGCAAATGGTCGGCGATCGCGAAGTCGTGAAACTGGTCTTCGAAGAACTGCTGAAACCCGAGTATCAAGCCGGAGCCATTTTGGATGGATTCCCGCGGACGAAAGTCCAAGTGGAGTGCCTGAAGATGTTGTTTGACAACATGATCGCGCTTCGACGGGAGTATTCCGACAGCCCCGATTCGATTCACCTGAAACAGCCGACGTTTCACATTATGGTCTTGTTCGTCGACGAAGCAGAAAGTGTCTCGCGGCAACTGAATCGTGGTCGGCAAACGATCGCGCATAACGAAGAAGTCAGGCGTTCGGGCATCGGTGAGATGCAGGAAGAACGACCGACGGACTTTAACCCGGCGTTGGCCAGAAACCGCTACCGGACGTTCAAAGAGAAAACGTACGACGCGCTTGTTTCATTGAAGCAGATCTTCCACTTCCACTTCATCAACGCCCAGGCTCCGCCAGACGTTGTTCGCGAAAACATCCTTCGCGAGCTGGAATACCAAAGTTCGCTAGAACTGGATCCGCGAACCTTTGTGGCGATGCAAAAGTTGCCTGTGGCTAGCGATATCGTGATGCACGCCCGTCGTGACTTGGTCAGTCGGTTGGATGCGTACGAAATCGAGAACCCCGAACTGTTTCACGATGTGATTTTGCTGATTCGCGAACGCATGATCCCAATCATTTTGTGTCACGCGATTTCCGGTCGTGCGACGATTCGTACCGAAGACGAATTGTTGGATGACCCATTGGCTTTGGCGATGCTGATTGACGTGTTTTCGGAACGCGGTTTTCACGCGAGCGTGGATGTGCGGCGCAGTGACGTTCCCGAGAAGTTTGACCTGAAGACCGGTGAGGTTTTTTGCCGGATAAAGAAGGTCTACCGTATCACCATCTACTTCAAGGGTTCAGAAATTCGCCGAGGCTAGATCATTGATCGAATCGCGTCTCGCCGAGTCGTTTTGTGAATGGATGAAAGATGAAACAAATCATCACGATCGTTCGACCGCATTTGGCGGAGAGTGTGCTGGGAGCCCTGCGTCGAGCACCGCTGGAGGGTTTAACCGTCACCGAAGTGAAAGGCTACGGGCGGCAAAAGAGCTACTTGGATGAGTACCAGGACACGGAGTACTCCACGGCTTTCCTCCCCAAAGTCGAGGTAAAGGTTTGGGTCGATGACTCGCGTTGCGAAGAGATCCTGCAAAAGATCGTCGCGGTTGCTCGCAGCGGTCGAATTGGTGACGGCAAGATCTTCGTTTCTGGCGTGGATCACTTCTTTTAGCAAGAAATCAACTGTGGCCGCCCCCGCTTCCGACTCCACGCGTTTCCGGCTGCACGCACAACTCAATCCAGTGTCCATCGGGATCTTGGACAAAGGTCTGCAGCGCCCCGTCAGGACGCGTTTTTCGTTCCAGGCGAGTGGCTCCCCACTGATCCAGATGCTGCTCCCACGAATTCAGCTCGGTTACCACCAGAGCAAAGTGACCGCCTCGGTGGTGCGAATGAACCGGTTGGCTGCGGTCGCCGATCAAGTGGAGCTCTTGAGTCGTTCCCAGCCTGAACCAAGCACCCGGAAAATCGAACGCGGGTCGTTCCAGCACGGGCAAACAAAGTGCATCACGATAGAATTCGATACTCTGGGGCACGTCTTTGACATGAATCGCGACGTGGTTCAGTTCGCAAACTTGCATGGTGGTTCGCCGTGGGCGGAATACGGGCTTAAATCGACCTCACGAAGGTAATGAAAAAAGCCGCGTCGTGTAACACGACGCGGCTTCGGTGATTTTCATCAGCAAGCGAGCACTAGCCTTCGGTGTTGTAGTAGTCTTCGCTCGAGCTTGACTTTTTTCGTTCTTCGGCGATTCGCTTTGATTCGCTGACGGCCACTGCGGCGGTTCGCAACTCGAAGGGAGTGAACCAGCGAACGTTGCCAGTGTACTTGCTTTCGACACGATTCTTGGCTGCCAAGAAGTCCCAAGTTAGATCATCCATCATGTGCCACGCGGCAGCCTGAGCCGTGTTCTGTGTGACCATTCCGTTGCCAAGTGCTTCGCAGAGCACGCGGACGTTTGGATCTTTGGTGAACTCCTCTAAAGGAACGATCTTGTAGGCCATCTTTGGATTGGGATCTTTCTTTCCGTGCTCCAAGCAGACCGTGGTTACTTGCATTTTCTTCATTCGCTCGGGCGGAACACGCATGAATCCACCACCGCCGCCCATTCCGCCGCCGCCCATTCCCCCGCCGCCCATGCCGCCGCCGCCCATGCCGCCGCCACCAGCTTGTCCGCCACCGCCGCCGCCCATGCCGCCGCCGCCCATGCCACCACCGCCCATGCCACCGCCACCCATCATGCCTTGAGCCACAATGGGAACACCAGCGAACGCTGCGGGCAACTGAATCGTTAGAGGTTTGTCGGTCAGATTCTTCACCAAGACATTCGCTTGGGTGGCATCTCGGGGAATGTATTTCACGTCGATCTGCCCAGCTTTCATGGCCGCGAAGAACTCGGCGTTGACCGTGTCATCTTCGACTACACGACCTTCGGCATTTGCTGAAAGCGGGGAACTTGCCAACGAGACAGCTGCCGACGCCATCAGCGCGATGGAAAGCTGCTTGAAACGGCGACGTGAGAGGAGGTTCGTGCTGATCACTTACATGTTCCTTGAATGGAGAGGTGCCTCGCTGTAGAGGCCTCGATGAATTGCCGAAGCGATGGCGTTATTGCAAGTGTGCTTCGATTCATTTGATCGAGTGATTGGAAACGGGAAATCCACCGCAACAGCGACCATGGTTAAAAAACAATGATCAACCGCGCAGTGAAACCGACAGCAACGGACGAGGCGGATCAATCCGATTCCAACGGACCAGCCAAAATGACTCTACCGTTTCCCCAGGAATCCGAACGATTTCCGTTCCTGCCCTAATCATACTTCGCCAAATCGCCTTCACCAAGCGGATTTGGACGGATAAGTGGCACATCCGAAATCCCGCAAAATCCGCAAGAACCCACCCGCTGGTGGCCGAGATTTGCGGTGAAATACCGATCAATTGCGGCCACACACGCTGGCGAATGCCCTCATTTCCGACCGCGACGCGAAGTTATAGCGACTCTGCGAAGACTTTTTCCAAGCCCTGTTTCGCGGCATCCGCATGGGATTCGTCGATCACAGCGTTCACCTGTAGCTCACTGGTACCGATCATTTCGACGTTGATCTTGGACGCAGCGAGCTCTTGAAACAGCAGTGTCGCCACCGACGTATGACTCCTCAAGCCGATTCCACCGACGGTGACCTTGGCGATCCCACTTCCTCGCTGCACTTCTCTCATCCCGTGTTTCGACGCAATCTCTTTTGCGACTGAAAGGCTCTTTTCGATATCGGATTCCTGGACCGTGAAGCTGACGCTGGTCGAACCATCGTGCCCGTCGTAACCTTGGACAATCATGTCGATGAGTATTCCAGCGGATCCGATCGTCTCGAAAATGTCCGCTGCAACCCCAGGACTATCGGGAACCCCAAATAGCGTCACACGCGCCTGACCCCCTAAAACGCTAATCCCTGTCAGCGTCAACGCTTCAAGCGCATCGTCGCGAAGGCGTTTGACCATCATCTCCACGTCGTCGCTTGATTGCCGGTTGGCTTTGATTTCATCCCACGACTTCGCGTCCGCCGGTCGTTCGTGAAGTGAGAAAGCTTGATGCACAACACGCAGTGCTTTGGAGGCTTGCTCTCGAGGCACCAGGGCCGAAATTTTGATCTCGCTGGTCGTGATCATCTGGATATTTACATCTGCGTCGGCGAGAGCGCGAAACATTCGCGACGCCACACCGGCTTGGCTGGCCATGTTGATCCCAACCACAGAAACCTTGGACACATTTTCGTCGTGCGTGACTCCGCTCGCGCCGACTTGATCGATCACACCGTTAATCGCATCCAGCGTCGCCGGCAATTCTGATCGCTCGACCGTGAACGACACGTCCGCCAGACCTTCGCTGCCTACATTTTGCACCACCATGTCGACCGCAATTTTCTTTTCGCCAATCGCCGAAAAGATCTGCAAGCTTTTTCCAGGAACATCAGGAACATTCAACACCGTCACACGTGCTTCGTCTGGCGTCATCGCTGCACCACCCACAGGCGCTGTCGTCGATTCCGATTCGGTGACAATCATCGTTCCTTCGGTGTCCGAAAAACTACTGCGGACGTGAATCGGCACACCGAATTTTTTCGCGAATTCGATGCTCCGGTTGTGCATCACACCCGCGCCAAGGCTGGCCAATTCCAACATCTCATCGTAGCTAATCACATCGACGCGGCGTGCCTCAGGCAACAACCTTGGATCGGTTGTGTAGACGCCATCGACATCGGTGTAGATTTCGCACGCATCCGCTTTCAAAACGGCGGCCAGCGCCACCGCCGTGGTATCGCTGCCTCCGCGACCGAGCGTCGTGATGTTCAGATCGTCATCAATTCCCTGAAAGCCCGCGGCAACGACAATCTTTCCGTCGCTTAGCAGGCGTTCGATTCGTTCCGTCGAAATCGACTGAATCCTGGCTTTGCTGAAACTGCTATCCGTGTGCATTCCGATTTGCCCACCGGT
Source organism: uncultured Pirellulaceae bacterium (assembly GCA_964444105.1). Taxonomy (GTDB): domain Bacteria; phylum Planctomycetota; class Planctomycetia; order Pirellulales; family Pirellulaceae; genus K23-9. The sequence goes on along the minus strand of CAYUGI010000252.1, from coordinate 289 downwards.
CAAGCTTACCGCTTCGGCACCGAGTTCATTGATCGCCATCGCTACCAATGCGACGCTGACTTGCTCGCCGGTGCTAAGCAACATGTCCATTTCGCGCGCAGGCGGATTGGAACTGACATCGCCGGCCAGTTCCAATAGCCGATCGGTGTTCTTACCCATCGCGCTGACGACCATGACGACTTGATGGCCTTGACGCTGAGCGCGGATAGCTTTGCGTGCTGCCGAGCGAATTTTTTCGACATCGGCGACGCTGGTGCCGCCAAATTTTTGAACGATCAGTGACATGAAA
>CAYUGI010000251.1:0-9452 GCA_964444105.1 uncultured Pirellulaceae bacterium | reverse complement strand
GGGGAAAGAAAATGGGACGGAGGTAATATATCACTCTTTCGACTTACTGATTGCTGTAGGTGCGGTTTTTCTTGGGCGTCCGACAGGTCGTAGTGTTGACCAAAGTCCATGCTTCTCAGCTACTTCGTCCACCCACTCATCGCTTCCAAAGGGACGCCCTCGCTCAACCGATGTGCGAAGCGCGTCAAGTTCTTGTTTTGACAATGGCTCGTCAACGCGATCATTCCAATTCGGGAGACGCCGTATTGGCCAGGGAGTGAGCAACGCTGGTTTCGGTTCGCTCGTCTGGTTCCAACGAAACAATGAACCGTGCTTCCAAAGTTTTGCGGATGTGACCAGTTTTGCACGAAGCGGATTCCGCTCGACATACCGACAAACCGTGTAAAAATGCGAGTCATCCTGGACAGGGAAGCTCTTGAACCGCGATTGGTAGAGGTGTCCGAAGCCGCGAGTCTTGTAGTGGCCATGGTGGCGTAATGTGTGTGTGCCGCCAACCCAACGAAACAACCGCCCCATTTGGCCGTCCTTATTGGGCCTGACAACCAAGTGCCAATGGTTCGGCATCAGTGCGAATGAAAAAACGTCAACGGGATATTTCTCAAGGCCCTCGGCAAGGACACGAAGAAACGCATCGTAGTCGTCGTCTTTAAAGAAAATTTGCTGACGGCAGTTACCCCGGTTGAGTACATGATAGATCGAACCTGCCTCGTCCACGCGGCTTTGCCTTGGCATTATCATCTCCCAAAAAAGTTGCTGTAGACCCCAGCTTAGCACTAGAAACAACAAAAACTACCTCCGTCCCATTTTCTTCGCCCCGCGGCTTTGCCTTGGCATTATCATCTCCCAAAAAAGTTGCTGTAGACCCCAGCTTAGCACGAGGAACAACAAAAACTACCTCCGTCCCATTTTCTTCGCCCGTCCCATTTTCTTCGCCGTCCCATTTTCTTCGCCCGCAACCCGCGGATTCAATTTTCAATGCGCTTGATTCGTACTGCGCTCCAGGATTCGACTCGCTGTGCAATCAGTTGATTGCTGGCTCGAATTGGCAGAGCGTGGGTGAGCAGTCGTTTCGAGTAGCCCGATTGAAGATGTGGGCAGACCGGCGAATCAAGATGGAAAACAACGAAATGCCAATCGGTGCGACGCATCAAAAGCTCGCACTGCTTTACCCCGAATTCCTTATGGCGTGGTCAAAAGCAATTGTCATCACGGTGCCTGCGGATGACACCGGAGGTGAGTTGAACAGGGCTCATGAGCGTCGAATCGATCTTGCCATTGACAAGCTGAACTTGGAGCCGAACGGCGTGACAAACGAGATCTGCTCCGCGGAGTTCGAGGATCCGGAGTCTCTCGTCGAACGTCTCGTATGCATCGTCAATGATAATATTGAGTGTGCCAATATCGCCGCCGCGAAACAGTTGGCGGTTGCGGTTTGTGAACGGCGGTAGTTCGTTCGGGACGAACTATTTGCTATTCCAAATTGATCCAGCGAGAAAGGGAAAGGCAATAAAGGCTTGTTGAACTAAACCGCTTCGCGGGAGACTGCGAAAGTTGCCTGAGTGCCCAATCCGAACCGTTGGTTGGGCTTCTTTTGTGCTCTGACCGCATGAACTCTTGATTGCCGAAGCTGGAACGACTCCCTCAGAGAGTTGTTCAAGCTTCTTTCTCTGTACTCAGGAGCCGTTCCATGTCTCGTCCTTCCCGCAAGCCTGCTCAGCCCAGCAACCCAAACTCGCCGCTGCGATAAAAAAATGACCCGCGAAATGCAATTGCAGCGGCTCTCCGATCGAACCATTAAGTCCTGCCTCAGCAGCGTCACCGGTCTTGCTCTGCACTACCGGCTATCTCTCTGCCAGTTGAGCATCGAACAAGTTTGCGACTACATTCGAGATCTTATCGTCGATCGGAAACTCGCCCCAAGTCCCAACAACCAACACGAAAACGAAGACGTTGACCAGGCTCAGTGAGCGCGCCGACATCACCCCAAAGGGGTCTCGGCAACACAAACCACGTCTTCAACCTCATCACAGCATGCACTACAAGCAGCATGCAGAGTCAAGGTCCACCAAAAACCTGGCATAACGCGTGCGCCGTCGTTACAATCCCCAAGACGTAATGCCGCCCAGATACGCGGCATAGTTCAACAACATTTTATCGATCATCGCTATCGCGACGAATCGATAAAACGCTATTCGTTAGCGAATGTAAAACACGACAAAGACAAAGGAAGTTTCGATTGGCTCCCAGCAACCAACCCAAAGGTAATGGTGACACGCCTAGCTCGGTGGATACGTCCATTTCCAAATCAGGTTTGTCCCAATCAAAATCAGGGATTCAGTCCAAATCTGGAGTTGAGTCTCAGTCTGGCAGTCAGTCTGGCAGTCAGTCCGCTTCACGCTCGGCGGCGAGCTTAGTCGGTTGCCGTTTGGGAGACTACCAACTGCTACGCAAGCTTGGCCGCGGTGGAATGGCAGACGTCTATGCTGCACGCCACTTGTCGTTGGGCCGTGACGTGGCCATCAAGGTTCTTCGCAGCGATTTTGCGCGCGACCCGGACTACATTGCTCGATTCAAACGGGAAGCCCGAGCGGCAGCGAAACTGAATCACCCGAACATTGTTCAGGTCTATGACGTTGGTAGCGTCGATGAAACGCAGTTCATCGCGCAGGAGCTAATCAAGGGGCAGAACCTAAAGGAAGTTTTGTCGACACGTGGATCACTTTCTCAGGAAGAAGCTTCGCAGGTTCTGTTGGCAGTGGGCCGTGCGTTGGAAGCGGCGACCGAAGGAGGCATCACCCATCGCGATATCAAGCCGGAGAACATCATGCGTTCTGCGCGGGGCGAAATCAAAGTCGCCGACTTTGGCTTGGCGCGTCTTGGCGCGGATGCGGAATTATCTCGGCCTGATTTGACGCAAGCTGGGCTGACGATGGGCACGCCTCGTTACATGAGCCCCGAACAAGTACAGGGGAAAGTCGTTGATGTTCGTAGCGACTTGTATTCTTTGGGCGTCAGCATGTACCACCTGTTATCGGGACGCCCGCCGTTTGAGTCTGACGATCCACTGGCATTGGCGGTGATGCACTTGCATGAGACGCCCGAGCCGCTGGATCGAGCTCGTGGCAACAGTGATTTGCCCGAGTGGATGATCGCAGTGATTAGCCGCTTGATGAGTAAATTGCCAGCGGATCGGTTTCAATCGCCCAGCGAATTGATTGCGGCGGTGCTTGGGCAAACCGCAGACGCCACCGACAGCTACGGCACGATCGGAACGGCCGCGGCTACGATTCGTTTGCAACGCGCAACGGATGCCGCGGTTGGCGAACGAAAGCAAAACTTTTTGCGATGGGCAATCGCTATTGCCCTGCCCTTGATCGCCGGAGGCGTTTCGCTGGCAATGTCGCTGAACAAGCCTCCGCGAGATATCGGCCAACTGCTAAGACCGACCGAGACAATTCAATCCAAGAGTGTCGAAGAGCAGTTTTTAGTCGCCGCAACGCGCAATGATGTTTCATCATGGAAAGCGGTCGAAAAGTTTTATCCGGCCGATGAATCGTCGAAAAATCGAAGTTACTTCGCCAAGTCTTTGATCCAGCTGTCTCGTCTCCACCAAAATCAGGGCAAGCCGGCCGAAGCGCTTAGTGTGTTGGAGCCGGTTGTCAGCGATCCGAAGATCGACCGCAAATACCGCTTGGTCGCGATGGCACAGCGAGTTTCCGTACTGGAAACGATGAACGATCAATCCGCAATCCAACAGGCTCGCAAGCGATTGACGTCACTCTATAGCAACGTCAAAAAATCAAGCCCTGCCTCGATTGACTTCTTCAAACGTGTGATCCCACCGGAACAACGCATGCAATTGGAACTCGAAACCATTGGCGGCAAGGATACCTGAGCCAGCTTGGCTGTTTTTTGAAAGGACCGAAATTGTAAAGCTCCCCGGCTTGAACTATGGTCAGGGCTGTTCACGAGGTCACCTTGAAGCCCCTTTTTCCTTAGCAGTTCCCGTTTCATGATCTACTTCATTGGTTGGGTCGTCTTTCTACTTTTGGCTGTTGTCGCGGTTCCGGTCGCGATGAAGCTAGAGGGCAAATCGCGGCAACGCGTTGCTTACGACGGTGGCGATGAATCCACCGATCAGCACGCTGACGGTGCTGCCGAGAACGACGACGGCGAATTGCAGCCTCTCGAAGATGCAGCGGATGGGTTTGGAGAAGCCGAGGCGGTGGATGACTTCGGGGGTGGTGATCTTGGAGATGGGAACGATTTCGGTGGCGAGATGGGTGCCGAGGACTTCGGCGCTTTTGACGAAGAGTTGAAGTAGCTGCTCTCTTTCGCGGCACTGTGGCTGTCTATGCTCGCACAGACGCGTCTAGCAGAGACGCCCCACAGAGCGCCCACACGGAGACGTATAGGCAGCTGTTCCTTGCGCGCAGAAAAAGAGCGTGAAAGATTGCTCTTTCACGCTCTCGCTATTTTTTCTGTTGGAGCTTCGATACTGTTCCCGGTAGGTCTCAAAGCCCCCGGCTAAGCACGTCTTGCTTTAGAAAGTGATTGCCAAGCCGAGATCGACACCCTGAACCCAAAGACTCGAGTCTTGGATCGTGTGAGTACCAGCACCGACGTTGGTGTTTCGCAAGCTGTCGTCGATGTTGCGATCGATTTGATCACCAGCCAAGGCGAGGCTGTCAAACATCAAGAAGCTGTAACCAACACTCATTTCGACGTGTTGACGGAAACGGTAACCAAGCTTGAAATTCAATTCGGGAACGAAAGTGAATTCGTTTTGCTCATAGTCGCCGACCTTCTCGAGTGAAAGGAAGCCACCGTTGGTGTTAGCTCCGCCTCCGACTGGAGGGTTCGTGTCCGTTCCTCGGCCGCGAATGCTGACTCGCTGTTGCATGTCGCCCATGTGGACTTTCGTCAGTGAGCGAGCGAACCAGCGTCCGTTGGTGACAACCGCTTCAAATCCGACCTGACCACCGTGGAAAGTGTTCTCGGTATCGAACAGGTCGCTGTAGGTGCGAACACGGCCGTTGTTCTGAGTCGAGGAGCTGAAAATATTCAGTTCATCGTCGACGTTGAAGTAGCTGTAGCCACCGATCAGGTCCAACTGACACGTGTTCGTGCAACCAAGATTCAATCGGCCGTAGGCTTCTGCGGCCATCATGTCCAACTTGCTAGTTGCATTGATCGAACCGGCAAAAACGTTCTGGAAGGCGACCAAGATTGCGTCTTCGCTACCGATGTCAGTATTGAAGAACGGACGACCAAGTGAACGTTGACCATTTCCACCAACACGGTCGGCAGAGTAGTCATCTTCATTTTCGCTGAGCCACCAGAATCGGCCACCGATGCCTAGGTTCTCGCTCAAGTAAATGCCTGCATCACCGCGATAACCAGCGGACAGGCCGCCGTTCAAATCTCCGCCGAATAGCGTGGTGGAGTTTTGCTGCAATGGCAATCCACCCACGGCGTTGGATTGGGATACCAAGGCAGGCGAGTTGCGATCTTGTACGAACCACAACAGTGCTTCGCTGCGGAACCAGCCGTCTTTGGAGCAAAGGCCCAAAGCACCTGCTAGTCCTCCGCCGCCACAGCCTCCGCTGCCACAACCCATGGAGTCGCATCCACCACCCATCTCACAACCGCATGATGGAGTGCTGAAGGAAGGTGAATCGCATCCGCCACCAAACATCTCGCAGCCGCATGATGGTGAATCACAGCCGCCGCCAAAGATAGTGCCGCAACCGATCGAGTCGCAGCCGCCTGAGGCACATCCACCTGAATCGCAGCTCATTGGTGCTGGACCGGGAACGCCGCAGCTTGGAGCATCACAGTTAGATGCACCACAGCCAGAGCCCACGCATCCGCCTACACAACCTACTTGAGCAACCGGGACGGCTGGTTTGTAGGCGATCTGTTGTTGGGGTGCATACTGCTGCATCGGTTGGGAAACAGCTGCAGCGGTTCTGACGCGATGTTGACGACGGGTCGTTGCACGCTTAGCTTCGGCAGCATCGGCCGCGAAGTAAGCGTCTTCTTCGTCTTGAGAAACGTCGCCTACGAAAGCAACAGGGGTTACGTACCCATCGCCGTCGTAATTAGTTTGTTCGTTGGCAAAAGCCGTTTGTGAGGCAGACAGCATCAGTGCTGCCAGTGTGACGCCTCGAAATTTCATTTTCATCCTAAGTCTCGTTCAGTCCGGGAATACTGGTTTGACTGGTATATGTGAATCGACGCGTTTGACCGTTAGATGCAGTACCTCCCGAATGACGCGAATACTTGGCGCAGACCACCCATCTTGAACCTGTTTGCCGGATTAGCTTCTCCAGAATGCCAAGCTGGAAGGTTAGAATGAGCTTTCGAGACGATTTAAAGAGTTGCTAGCGTGTGTTTGACGCGTTGGAATATTAAAAAGAAACGGTTTCACACGGAGAACGTGGATGGCCACGGGCGAATCGAACTCCCAATCAGAGAATGCGGGCGAAAACCAGAGCGCGTTGCCAACCAATTCAGCAACGGAAATGACGGCTGCGCCGTCGGGCGTGCCGCCGACTTTGCCTGAACGCGGTGGGGGCCAACCGGAGCAAGAAGCAGAAACCGCGATTACTGATGCCAGCGATTCGGCTTCGCGGAAACGTTCAGGTGATCGGCACAGCGGCGGCAACCACAAAGCGATGTCGCTTTTTTCGCGAGCAGGCTTGCGGCCACAGATGCTTCGCTGGAGACGGCAATTGGCGGCTGTTGCGGGGCTTGAGAGTACGCTGCAAGCTGAAGAGGATCACGCGCTGCGCAAACGTTCTTTAGCACTCCGCTATCGAGCCATGGCTGGTGAAAAACTGGGCGTGTTGCTTCCCGAAGCCTACGCACTTGTTCGCGAAGCTGGCCAACGTGCGCTTTCGATGCGGCATTATGACGTTCAAATCATTGGTGGCATCGCGCTGTACGAGGGCTGCATTACTGAGATGCAGACTGGTGAAGGAAAGACGCTGACGGCGACGCTTCCGATGTATCTCCATTCGTTGGTTGGCAAAGGGGCACACCTAGCGACCGTCAACGATTACCTGGCACGACGAGATGCCGAGTGGATGCAACCGCTTTTCAATTTGCTAGGTTTGGAAGTCGGCATCATTCAAACCGACAACGATCAGACCGAGCGGCGTAAGTCCTACTCGGCCGAAGTCACTTACGGTACGGCGAAAGAATTTGGGTTTGATTTTCTTCGCGATCGATTGCTGTTGAGGGCGCAGAACCGACTTCAAACAGAAATGCTGGGAGACGGCGGCGGATTTAGCGGCGGCGGTGATCAACCTGTGATGCGCGGTATGCACTTTTGCCTTGTTGATGAAGCCGACAGCATCCTGATTGACGAAGCTCGTACGCCGCTCATCATCGGAAGTTTGGAAGACACGGTTCGCGATCAAATCATCGAAACGTATCACTGGTCCGCAGAACACGCGCCCGAGTACGAAATCGATGAGCACTACGAAATAGATCCCGAAACCAAGCAATACGAATTGACTGCCCGTGGCCGCCAGAAAGTTCGTTCGCTGCCGAAGTCTGATCTCGTCCGCACAATGGGGTTGGTCGACATGTACGAGTACACCGAGCGTGCCATCAAAGTTCATCAAGAGTTTCTCTTAGACCGGCAGTACGTCGTGCGTCCAAACGATAAAGAGGTCGATGAGATCGTCATCGTCGATGAGTTCACGGGACGTCTAGCCGAAGGCCGTAAATGGCGTGATGGCATTCACCAGGCGATCGAAGCGAAAGAAGATGTCGAGATTAGTGTGCCGACCGGACAAGCCGCAAGGATCACTGTGCAAGACCTGTTCCTGCGCTATCCGCACTTAGCCGGCATGACGGGTACTGCTGCGACCAGTGCCAGAGAACTGCGGCGAATCTACCGCACGCCCGTCATCTGTGTTCCGACCAATAAACCACCGCAACGTGAGAGGCTGCCCGACAAAGTGTTTGGCACCATGATGGCCAAATTTGAAGCGATCGTTGACGAAGTCGATGAAGTCCACGCGACCACACGGCCCGTGCTGATTGGTACACGGTCCATCGATAAAAGCGAAATCCTTTCGCGAATGCTAACCGACCGTGGCATCGAGCATCAGGTTCTCAATGCAAACAACGTGGAACAGGAAGCCGAAATCGTAGCCGATGCGGGTTTGGAAAATCGCGTGACGGTTGCGACCAATATGGCTGGTCGCGGTACCGACATCAAATTGGCTGACGCCGTGGAAGCCAAAGGCGGCATGCACGTCATCTGCACCGAACTTCACGATGCCGCGCGCATTGACAGGCAGTTGATTGGACGTTGTGGACGACAAGGCGACCGTGGCTCGTATCGTCAGTACCTTTCCCTGGATGACGATATCTTGAAAGGCGGTTTCGGCCCCGATAAGGCTGACCGTATGAAGGAGCAAGGTGAATCAATGTCTGGATCTGCCGACAGTTACGCCGCGAAATTCCGACGTGCTCAACGCAAAGTCGAAAAGAAGCACTTTCGCGACCGAATGGTGTTGATGCACCACGAAAAAGAACGCAAAAAGATGCAGCGTGAAATCGGTCAAGATCCATATTTGGACACGCCTGATTGATCGAAGTCAGACAAGGAACCCACTAGTGGTCGGCTGGATCACGATCGTGATGGGTTTGGTCAACGTGGACGTGAAGTTCTGGACGGTTATTAAAAAGCCATTGCCAGCCTTGATCGGTGACGTCGCAGTCGTCCAAGTACAACGATTCCAGATTTGGGAGCGACGCGATCTTCTGAAGGCCACTGTCGTTGATCGGGACGCCGATCAAGTGCACGCTGCTTAGCGTTTTGATCGATGCGATCGCCGTCGATGCGTCAGGCCCCAGGTCTTTTGAGCCAAGACGAATGCTCTGCAGTTTTGGCAGTCGACTGAGCTTTTTGATGCCATCAGAAGTACAAGCACTGTGAGGTAAATTCAGAACACGCAGGTTTTTTGCCTTCGCAAGTTGCTCGAAACCTGTATCGGAGATTGGCGACAATCGCAGACGCAAATGATCTAAGTTGGGAAGCTGAATAATGCTGGCAATGCCACTGTCAGTCACCCTTCCGGAGTCACAGATCAGTGTTTCGATGAACGGTGCATCTTGCAAGACAGCAAGGTCTGCATCTGTGACGGCTTGGGTAACTTGCAGCAAACTTTGCTCGGTTTGCTGAGCCTTAAGTGCTAACGAGCGAAAGGAGGGCTCTGATTTGGGAGATTCTGTGCGAGGCGGTCGGGCGCGGTCGCAGCCGCCAAGGATTAAGCAGAGGCTTCCAGCGAGGGCGAGAAACAGTCGAGATCGAAGTGCGGTCATTGATCGCAATGATACCATCACTGTGTATCGTCGCATCGGGGCGTCGGTTGCACCCCGCCCCCAAGGGTCAGAGAAGTTAATTAGGGAAGCGGCTTGGGAATAAGATT
>CAYUGI010000250.1:0-9533 GCA_964444105.1 uncultured Pirellulaceae bacterium | reverse complement strand
GAGATGAAGTAACTGCCGACTTCAGTTTTCTTCTTATCGCTGGCGGCCGATGACATAGAGGAACTTTCGGAGATTGCGGCGGGACGGAGGGGAGCAGCTCTTACGCATTGGCAGCTTGCGACACATTCTAATGGACGCGTCAGAATACGCTATCGTCATTTCTGCTGGGCTGGACTGGTTGAATCCGGATCGGTTGACTTCGGACTACCAACACCTTTCTTCTTGCCGAAACACCGGACAACGCCTTCATCATCGGCAATGAACAAGCGATCGCCCGCGATCGCTGGAGCCGCAATAAACGAACCTTTGATTTCGTATTGCCAACGTTCTTTGCCATCGTTGAGCCCCAGACGGACCAAGCGACCGTCAGTCGCGGCAATCCAAACATCGTCACCAGCAATGACAGGAGATGCATCGGCGCGTCGTCGCAACGTGTGCCGCCAAAGGCGTTTTCCCGTCGCAATTGAGATCGCATCTATCTGTTTGTACTGACTGCTGACCACGACGACGTCACCCGCAACGGCCGCGCTGGCGCGATATTCTTGTGACCTTTCTTCGTCCTCGTAACGCCACTGCTGTGACTGCTTCTTCCAATCAAACATCAAGACCGCTCCCTCCATGATCGGTAGAAAAGCATGATCGCCACTGACGGCTGGAGTACTGCCTGTTGGCCCGCCAAGTGGTAGCGGCTCACCTGCTGCTTTTCCGTTATTGACGTCAACAATGTGTAACTGTCCATCGCAGCCACCCAAAAAAGTACGATCGCCTGCCAACGCTGGGCTACAGCGAATCTGGTCGCCGGTGTCGTACTTCCAAATCAACTTCCCATCGGTGGTCGCAAAGCAGTACAAGCTGCCGTCTTGGCTGGCGACCAATACATTTTCCTTGAAGAAGTTCGCCGCCCCGCTGATCTCTCCCTCTGTCGATTGCTTCCACCGTTCGCTGCCGTCAACGATGTTGATGGCGTACAGATTTCCCTCGACATCACCAATCACCATCAGATCCGAATTCACGTTCTCGCCGCTCGTTGACGAATCGGTAGCGGGCGTGTTATCGGGCGTTTTATTGGGCGATGCTGGGCCGGCGGCCAACCAATGGACAGCGGGCGAAGCAAGAAAGCCAGTGTCGTAGTTCTTTTTCCAAATCTCTCTTCCTGTGTCACGCTCAACCGCGTAAAGACGCCCCATCACGTCTCCTATCAGAACCCGATCGCCGACTACAGCGGGAGTGGACTCAAACGCCTCTGCGGCTTTGTATTCCCAAAGAACTTCCAAGTCCCGAGGCAATTGCGTCTGGGTCGCTCCAGAAGCTTCCGCTGTACCACGTGGCAACCTCCAGTCGCTTCGATCAGAGACATCCAAGGTAGCTTCATTGGTTTTGGCTGTCTTACTGTTACCTGTATCCGCCTCAGCGGCCCAAACGGCTGAGCCACCCCAGATTAACCAGCCCACTGCTAAAACGGCGAAGCCGAAGAATCGAACCGCTTCAGTTTCGCGGTGGCGTAACATTCCAATCGTCATGGGCTTCAACACCTTTATAAAACAAGCGAAAATCTCCACCGAGCAATCCCGACGGGTAGGCGAACGACTTTTCGCGTTAGGAGCATTGTTAGGGATAGTTTCCAACAAACAACCCTTTACGAACCGCGAAACAATTGCGAACCCCGCTGCCAGGGAAAGAATCCCTGTCTATCATAGACGTCCGCCGGCGGCTGATTGGCGAAGAGGTCTTCTACGCCAACCCATGCCAGCCAATTAATGCCGCAAGCTATCGACTTTCACACGCATTTCTTTCTTTCAAACACCCCGATTTAGCCCCCCATGATTTGCGTTAGCCTTGGTCGATCACGCCATAAGCGGATGATTGCTGAACACAAATACCTTGTTGAACAAGGGGCTCAGCTGGTCGAATTGCGACTGGATTATATCGGTCGCGCTATCAATCTTGGACGACTGTTGACTGATCGCCCGGGGCCGGTCGTGATCACCGCGCGTCGGCGAGAAGACGGCGGGCGCTGGATGCGCAGCGAAGATGAACGCTTGACAGTGCTTCGATCGGCCATTGCCGCTGGCGCGGACTACGTTGATATCGAAGCCGACATTGCTGCTCAGATTCCTCGTTACGGAAACACTAAACGGGTCATCAGCTACCACGACTTTTCCGGCACGCCGGAAAATTTGGAAGAGCTCCATGCCGCGATGGCGGAGGAGGATGCAGACATCGTCAAAATTGCATCGATGGCCAATACGTTTGAAGACAACATCCGGATGATGAGACTGGTTCGTGAAGCGAAAGTGCCCACGATTGGAATCTGCATGGGCGAGATGGGCATGTTGACACGAATTCTTGCCAATCGAGTGGGCTCCCCCTTCACGTACGCCACGTTCAGCGTTGACAAAAAAATGGCTCCTGGCCAATTGAACTGGAAGGAAATGAATGAGCTCTATCACTACGAAGAAATTAACAGTGACACGGCACTGTTCGGAGTCATCGCGGATCCAGTCGCACACAGCCATAGCCCGTTGATTCACAACGCTGCCTTTCGCGATTCCAAGTTGAATGCCTGCTACTTGCCGCTTCGGATTGGCGCGGAAGATCTGCCAAGCTTCATGGAGAACGCTGCCAGCTTGGGCGTCCACGGAATTAGCATCACGATTCCTCACAAAGAACGTTCGATGGAATATTGCACGCAAGCCGAGAACAGTGCCACCGGTATTGGTGCGATCAATACGATGATTTTTCATGACGACGATCGGCTTGGCTACAACACCGACTACCGCGCAGCGATGGACTGCATTGAGCAAACATTTGAAGTCGAGAAAGGAGCCGAAGAATCGCTTAAGGGAATCAAGGTATTGATCCTGGGAGCGGGCGGGGCTGCACGCGCGATCGCGTGGGGCCTGAGGCAACGACATGCCGAAGTCACGCTGACGTCAAGGACATTTGAACGTGTCCAGATGCTTGCTGCGGAAATCGGCTGTCGCAGCATCGAATGGGAAGAACGTCATTCGCTAAAACCACAACTACTAGTGAACTGCACACCGGTCGGCATGCACCCTGACGTCGACAGTTCCCCTTACAACGCAGACAAACTAAGCCCCTACGTCGTTGTTTTCGACACGGTCTACAATCCCGAGAACACGCTGCTGATCAAGCACGCCAAGAAAGCAGGCAGCCGTTTTATTACGGGCGTGGACATGTTCGTTCGACAAGCGGCCTACCAGTACAAGCTGTTCACCGGCAAGGAAGCCCCCTCGCTTTTGATGCGTGAGACAATCAAACAAGCGACTAATCCGGTGCAACTGCACTAGGACTGGCGTTCGCTATTCATCATGACAGACTCGTCACCCATTCCATCGAAATCCGACCGCGTAACGATTCGGCAAGCGCTGCCTAGCGATGCCTTGCCGATCCATGCCCTGATGAGGCCCTTTGTCGCCCAGCGTTTGCTTTTGGATCGCACGGAGGCGGAGGTAATTGAACTGACGCGTCACGGATTCGTTGCCGTCATTACCGAAGAAGGCACCGAAAAATGCGTGGGTTTCGCGGCGATCGAAGTCTACAGCCCCAAACTTGCAGAACTGCAATGCCTTGCGGTCCACACGCATTACCAACGTGATGGCGTAGGACGTGACTTGGTAAAACACTGCGTTGATCGCGCGAGAGAATTGAACATCATGGAAGTGCTTGCGATCAGTTCGTCCGAAGAGTTTCTTTACGGCTGTGGATTCGAGTACTCGTTGCCGGACCAAAAGAAAGCGTTGTTCTGCCAACTTCGTCCCCGGCATCCAGATTGACTGCCCAGATTGATCAACGTAGACGGGGCGACAAGAGTCATTCGGACTCTTCAGCAAGCTGCGTCGGATCCTCTTCATTCATCTCGACCGCCTCCGGTTCAGACGGTGGTTCACGCAACCAAGCTGGTGCGGCCAATGCCAGTGCAGCCCAGCCCAAAATCACCCAGGGAGCGGCTTGGCTACTGGATTGATCGCTCGGCCAGAACGCGACGCCGTGTAGCCATCGCCAAAACACTAGCTGCATTGTCAGTGCAATTGGCATCGCCAGGCAGAAATAGCCCAGCGTATCTGATTGCAACCGAATCGTTCGCCGCAACACCGCCGAGATCAAAGAAGCGACAACGACGACGGCCGGAATCACTTGCCACCCCACAACCAGAGATGGAATCGCGATAACGACCACGAGGTCCATTAACTTGGCAGTGCCTTTTCCAAGCGGGTCCAACTTTGGATCTGCCGTGGGACATAGCCCTGCAGCCAACGACCTTCCCAACAGTCCTGCGGCAACCAGCGCCGACACGACACGCATGACGGCGTCGATGTAAAGCGCATCAGGGTTCCAGCCATCAGGTCGAGTCGTTTGCCAAGTTTCAATCATCAAAGCGGGATAGGCGATCATTGGCACCGCGACAACCAGAATCGCAAAGAGCACCAAACGGCCTGGAAGTCGCTGGCGATCAATTCGCACCAAACCCATCCCCCAAGCACAGGCGAGCGCGACGGCGTGGTAGATCAGAACGATGATCATTTGCTGCTCCACCTTGGGTGCCCAAAATGGCCCCCCATGCCAGTGAGACCCCTGATGGGGAATCGACAGGTTGTAAAGCTGCCCAATTCCTAACGCAGTGAGCGAGAACCCGACCGACGCCTCCACAAGTGGATATCGAGAAGAAATAGGAAGCTTGCAGGTTCGACATCGCCCGCCAAGCATTAGCCACCCGAAGACCGGAAAGTTATCACGCGCCTTCAATCCGGTATGGCATCTTGGACAACGCGATCTTCCATTGATACTGACGCCTCGGGGCATCCGCCACGCAACGACATTCAAAAAACTACCGATCGCCGAGCCAATCCAGAACAGCCATGCAAAAATGAGGACGTCGATGCTGCGTGGAACCCAAAGTTCGTCCATCGCGAAGAAAGTCGCCCCACGGGCCTGCAGCCAAGCCATGCCAAAGATGTACGTCAACGCCAAAGCAACGACCGATCCAGCCGTCAAAATAAATGGCAATCGAGAACGAAGTCGCCGGCGAGTCAATGCAAGAATCCTATTCAGTGGCGTAATTCGAGGCGGAAGTGATTCGCAATCGCCACGGAATTTTACATTCTTGGCTGAGGTTTTTATCCTAGCACACTCAGGTCCCCCCGCACGCCCCGAGAATCATTAAGCTAATATGGGGAGAACACAGGCGTGATCGGAACCAGCGAACCTTCGCCCTTGCTGTTGAGCCCCTTGCGATTGAGCCGGGCTAGTCAGTTGGGTTTGGTCAGTTCGGGCTGGTCAGTTGGGGCTGGTGAATGACGCATCCCGACGCTTGAGCTACTCATCCTTTCGATTGCACACTGCTTCAAAAGTCAATGACCGCATCTGATCACGTCCTTGTTGTCGACGACAGCCCGACCCAGCTGGAGATGTTGCGGATACTGCTAGAGAAAGAAGATTTTCGTATCGAGGGCGCCGCCAACGGGGAAGAGGCGTTGCAATCAGCGATCGCAAATCCGCCGATGATCGTTGTCACGGACTTGCAGATGCCCGGCATGGATGGCTTGGAGCTGACCGAACAATTGAAGATGCAACTGCCCCTGGTGCCAGTCGTTCTGACAACGAGTCAAGGCAGCGAAGAGATTGCGGCCGCGGCACTTCAGCGCGGAGCTGCCAGCTACGTTCCCAAACGCGATATCGGACGCGCCCTCGGTTCAACGATTCGCCAAGTGCTGTCACTGGTGCACGGAGACCTTGGAATCCGCAATGTCCTGCCCTTCACAACGGCGATCAGCTTGGAACTGAAACTAGAAAACGAAGAAGCCCTGGTTCCCGGCGTGATCGCGAGGCTGGAACAAGCGACTCGCGAGCTGGATTTGTTCGATGAATCGGAGTGGATGCAAGTCGCGATGGCTTTGGGCGAATCGTTGCTCAACGGCATGGTACACGGGAACCTGGAAGTCTCGTCGGACCTGCGCGAGCAAGGCGATGGCTCGGCTTATTTTGACAAGATTAAAGAGCGTCAGCGCCAACCGGCTTTCGGCGATCGCCGTGTGCTCGTGCGACTGGACGCAGACAACCAACAAGCCAGATTTTTGATCCGTGATGAAGGCCCTGGGTTCGACCGCTCTTCCCTGGGCGATCCTACTGACCCGGAGAATCTGGAGAGCTGTGGCGGACGTGGTCTATTGCTTATCAATGCCTTCATGGACTCCGTTGAGCACAATGATACGGGCAATGAAATCGTGATGCTCAAACGCAAACCGCAGGCGGTTGAAGCTTGAGTCGCTTAGAGCTTGAAGATGCTCTAACATTCCAGCACCTCAAGTTCTGCTAACTCAAATCTATCGCGATTCCGTGCCGATCCCAAATATTCGACATTCCTACGCCAACGAACATGCGGTTCGCGAAGATGGCGACTACGTCCTTTACTGGATGATCGCATTCCGGCGGACTCGCTACAACTTTGCGTTGCAACACGCAGTCGATCGTGCCAAACAATTCGACAAGCCACTCTTGATATTCGAACCGCTCAGGGTTCGCTATCGCTGGGCCAGCGACAGAATGCACCGCTTTGTGATCGAAGGCATGCGCGACAACGCGGCGGCCTTGGCAAAAAAAGCTGTCACGTACTATCCGTACGTCGAACCGAAACCCGGCGCCGGGACATCGCTACTGCACCAGCTTGCCAAGAAAGCTTGCACGGTTGTCACCGATGAGTATCCGTGTTTCTTTTTGCCGACCATGATCAATGCGGTCAAGCACCGTATTCCGGCCCGTCTGGAATTGGTCGATGGCAACGGCGTGATGCCGCTGCGGACATCCGAGCGGACATTCACTGTGGCTCACAGTTATCGTCGCTGGATGCAAAAAAACATCATGGACGCCCTGCTTCAGGGGCCAAAGCCAGACCCGCTTTCACGCATCAAACTACCGAAGCTGGACAGTGTCCCCAAAACCATTGCGAAGAAATGGCCGGCTGCCAATCTGGACGAATTACTCGACGGAGACGGCCTTGGCCAAATCCCAATCGACCACGACGTCTTACCCAGCCCTTTGGTAGCTGGTGGGGCAGTCGAAGCGGGCAAGCGACTGAAGAAATTCGTGACCCAAACACTGCAGCAGTACGGTACCAACCGCAACCATCCTGATGAACATGCCACGACGGGGCTGAGCCCCCATTTGCACTTTGGGCATGTTGCAGCCCATGAAGTTGTCTCTTCGGTTCTGGATCACGAATCCTGGACGCCGGACAAAGCCGGCCCGGCCAACGGAAAAAACCACTCCTTCTGGAACACATCCGAGCCCGCCGAAGCCTTCTTGGATCAGATCCTGACCTGGCGAGAAATGGGGTTCAATCTGACGTCGCGGCACCCTGATACCTACGACAAATTCGAATCATTACCGGATTGGGCTCGCAAAACGCTGACCGAAGAAACCTCCACGCAGCGGCCTTTTATCTACTCACTGGAGGAATTTGAGTCAGCTCAGACACACGATGAACTGTGGAATGCCGCCCAACGGGAGCTCGTTCGCGATGGCGTGATGCACAATTATATGCGGATGCTGTGGGGCAAAAAGATTCTTCACTGGACGCGGACGCCCCAAGATGCCCTCGACATCATGGTTCACCTGAACAACAAATATGGCTTGGATGGACGTGACCCGAATTCTTACAGCGGAATTTTCTGGGTTCTGGGCAGGTATGACCGAGCCTGGGGTCCAAAACGGCCCATTTTCGGCAGCGTCCGTTACATGACCAGCGATAGCGCCCGGAAAAAGCTTCGGTTGAAGAAGTATCTGCGTCGTTTTTCCTCGACAACCCAGAAACAACCGATCCAGAAACAGCTGATCGGAAAAGAAGACTAGCGACATGAAATCCCCGTAAATCCCACCGAAAGGCCTTGCCCGTTTTCAGGCCGGTCGATAAGTTCCTGGATCACCTGAGGGCTATTTTCGTGGACTTTCACCACTAAATCGGCTCCAGCGTTAGTTACGATTCCAAAACTTCCATCCAAAGTCAGTTCTGTGGCTGCTCAATCAACATTCATGGCCAAACCCGGCCAAGTCGAACAACAGTGGCACATTGCCGATGCAAGCGACGAAGTCCTTGGTCGACTTGCCAGTGACATTGCTGTCGTTTTGATGGGCAAGCACCGTCCTCAGTACACACCTCACGTCGACTGTGGCGATTTTGTGATCGTTACCAACGCTGAGAAAGTCGGAATGACTGGCCGAAAAATGGACGCCCGTCACTACACGTGGTACACCGGCTATCCAGGATTGAAATTGGAAAGCTACGGCAACCGCCAGCAGCGTAAGCCAGAAGACTTGATCTACCACGCGGTACGTCGCATGCTGCCCAAGAATAAATTGGCCAGCAAGATGCTCAAGCGATTGAAGATCTACTCCGGCTCAGATCATCCACATACAGCACAACAACCGGTCGAACTCGAACGGACCAGCAAGAAAGTCTGATCCAACTGATTTGTTCAGCCGAAAGATGCCGTTGACGGCATCGACCTCCAAGACAACTTCCACAACAACACCTACCCGATTTGATTCATGGTTGCGGTAAAAAAAGACAAGATTAACGGCGATGCACTGGGAACAGGCCGTCGCAAAAGCAGTGTCGCTCGCGTGCGAGTTCGCGACGGAAACGGCACCATCACGATTAACAAGAAGCCGCTCGAAGAGTACTTCGTGAACGACCAAGATCGCTTGGCAATCACGTCGACTTTGGCTGCCGTCGAATTTGGCGACAAAGTGGATGTTCTAGTTCGCGTCAACGGCGGCGGAACAACCGGTCAAAGCGGCGCTGTACGCATGGGACTCGCCCGTGCCTTGGTAAGCTTTGACGAAGGATTCCATGAAGATCTTCGCGAAGGCGGTTACCTCACTCGTGACTCGCGAATGAAAGAACGTAAGAAGCCAGGTCTTCGAGGTGCTCGACGCGGCGTCCAGTTCAGCAAGCGTTAATTTCGCTGCGAATTGCCAAATCCAGCGGGTTTTGGCATGCTGCGTGCATCTTTGATGATTCGCCTAGCTTGCTTTGCTGCCAAGCTGACAAGTGACCGCAGAAATGTCCACCTGATCCAATCTGATCGGGTGGTTTAGATACTTCCGAAGGTAATAGGTTTTGGGAAAAAAAGAAGAAGCTTTTGAAGTCGAGGGTACAGTTACCCAGGCACTCGCCAACACTCGATTCCGCGTCCAATTGGAGACCGGTAGCGAAGTGATGGCTCATGTTGCAGGCCGGATGCGTAAACACTTCATCCGAATTGTTCCGGGTGACAAAGTCCGCGTTGAGCTTTCCCCATATGATTTGACCAAAGGTCGAATCACTTACCGCGAGCGGTAAATCTTCCCTCGCAATCGACGAGAAGTCATCTGGCAGGCTCTTTACTGCCGTTAAGTCGCCGGTGATCGAAGTTTGTTTGATCCCCAGGACGGTGCGAAAAATGCTTCATCAGATTGAGTGCAAGCATTAAGGCTTCCTAGCCAGTGATTGTCCCCGTAACCGCAAACTGTTC
>CAYUGI010000249.1:0-9561 GCA_964444105.1 uncultured Pirellulaceae bacterium | reverse complement strand
CATCAGGAAAAGACTGGTGATGTTTTGGATGCTGCGGCTGATTCCGTTCAAGACGAATTGAACAGTCAGTTGATCGAAGTCGAAGCTCGCGAGCTGAATGCCATTGATGAGGCCATCGCCCGAATGGATCAAGGGATGTACGGGCAATGCGATGGATGCGGCAAATCCATTCCGCTGACTCGTCTGCGAGCGGTTCCCTACGCGACAGACTGTATCGAATGCCGTCGAAAATCAGAACGCAAGAAAAGCAGCGGTGGTGTGTCTTGGAATCGCGTTTACGACCAGGTCGATGCCAGTCAAGTTGACGCGTAACTGCTTCGTACGTGTTTAACTTGGCTTGATGTGGACATGCAAAACTTAGTTTTCATCAGCCGCTGAATCGGTTTGTTAGGTTTGTAGCTGCTACAACCTGAACGACCGACCTCTCGATTTTGAAACGACCGGACACCAATCAAATGTATGATTGTTCGGTCGTTTTTTAATGCGCTGGCAGTGCTGGTTTTGCTGCATGCTTCGCTGAGGTATGCCCTTTTGATATGCCAGCAAGCCGTCCTAGCAAAAGGTCGATGCCTACAATGCGAAGCAGACGGAGGATCCGAGCGTAACGCGTTTGGATGGTTCGATTCTTGATTCGCGTCTCCCAATGCTTATACCTCTGCTTGCTGTTACTTGGCTGTATGAAATTCACCTCCGCCCTTCGATCGTACACAACTCTCTGCGGGAATTGTGTACGTCCCAACCAACAACCAACCGCGCTCCATCGCACAGTGGCTTGTTCTTGGTTTTCTGCGTCGGTTTTTTCGATTGCGCTTTTGAGTGTGATGGTGAGCGGAGTGGCAGAGTGTAATGCGCAAGTCGTCGGTGACGCCGTCCCCGGATTTAATCCCGGTCTTGGTCAAAGTGCATTACGGCAGAACGCCCTGCGTCCCGATGGGTCTCGGCCTATTGATAGCCGCCCATTCGATCAGCGTCGGTCGATCAGCGTTCGCAAGCCTAGCATGGGTTCGTCGCTGGACACCCCGTCGGATCCAATCCGCAGTCCTGCTTTTGATCGCAGCTCTCAGCGCGATCAATTGTTTGCGGAATTGGCCGATGAGGTCAGCATGTTTGACCGGCTGGGCAATCTTGTCCGCCGGGTGTCGCGGTTGGTGAAGCCGAGTGTGATTCATATCGAAGCACACAAGACCGAAACGAAGAACGGGCAGCGGGAAACGTTTGACGAAGCGGGCAGTGGTATCGTGATTCGCGTCGGTGGCGAAAGTTGGGTCCTGACCAACCGCCACGTGATCTTAGGATCGAAAGTGTCGGAGATTCTTCTACGCACCAACGATGGACGTGATTTCCGGCCGGTACGAATCTTGGACGATCCCAACACCGACGTCGCGGTAATGCAAGTCGATTTGCCCGAGCTTCCACCGGCTCGGGTTGGCGACAGCAGCCTGACCGAAATTGGTGACTTTGTGATTGCTATCGGCAGCCCGTTTGGGCTCAGCCACAGCGTGACCTTTGGTATCCTGAGTGCCAAAGGACGACGTGACCTTTCGCTGGGTGAACAACGCATCGATCTGCAGGATTTCTTTCAGACGGATGCCGCGATCAATCCCGGCAACAGTGGCGGGCCACTACTTAACCTGAGAGGTGAAGTGATTGCATTGAACACCGCGATCGCCAGCAGCAGTGGCGGCAGCGAGGGGATCGGCTTCGCGATTCCGATCAACATGGCGATGCAGGTTGCCGAAGAACTGATTCAGTACGGCGAACTGCGTCGCGGATACCTGGGTGTCACGCTGGATCCTGACTTCACGGTAAACGATCTGGTTTCAGCGGGCTATCAGCTTCCCGGCGGTGCGTTGGTCAAAAGTGTTCAAAATGAATCGCCAGCTGCCGTCGCTCATTTGCAGCGTGGCGACATCATCGTCGAATTCGGTGGCAAGTCAGTCGACAACGACGATCACTTGGTCGCTCAAGTAGGACTGACACCGATTGGTTCCACCGTTCCGATGATTATCTATCGCGATGGGAAACGGTATCGGACCGACGTTGTGTTGAAAGACCTGAATTAGATCATTCGCATCTTTCGCCAACGCCCCAGGGCGTAACGTGCTGTCATCGCAGCAGCAAGCAGCCCGATCCACAGCGTGGTGATCCACCACCACCAGTTCAGTGCATCCGAAGCGTCCAGAGCATCTGCTTCGGGCTCTAGCCATATGCCCAGGCTGAACGCGACTGTGATTGCAAAGATCCCGGCGAACAAAACAAACCATGTGTCGCCTGCTCCTCGCAGTGCTCCGGCAAGCGTTAACTGTGTGGTATCGAAGAAAAGGTACATCGCCACAAACACCAGCAGGCCCTGCGCGACAGTGATCGATTGGCTGGTTATCTCATCAGCCTCTTGTAGCGAATAGAAACTCATCAGCGTTTCTGGAATCAACAGAAACGCGGCAATCCAAAAGCTGGCGTAGGCGAGCGCGACGGCAAGCGACGCCATCGCACTTTTGGCCGCACGCTCTGGCCCGCTTTCCAATAGATGCTTGCCCGTCAGAACGGAGGCGGCGACTGAGACACCGACCAGCGGAACGAACGCGACCATATTGAAATTGATGGCCATGGTCGTCGCACGCAAAGGCAAGTCACCCAATCGGCCGATCCGCAAAATGATCGCAGCGAATCCGCCAGATTCGCTGACATACATCAACCCAGTCGGCAAACCGAAGAACAGCAGATTGCCCAGCACTGACCAGCTTGGCCGATGAGTGCCGCTAAGGCGGTAAGCTTGTTCGTATTGGGGTCTCAAAATCAGCCAGCCAAAGCAAGCAACTTTGAACCAAAACGCGATGGCCGTTGCGATGGCCGCGCCCATGATGCCCAGGCTGGGAATGGGGCCCCAGCCGAAAATCAGAAGCCAATCCAGCGCTAGGTTCAGCAGCCCCGACGCAATCGACACCCACATCACGATGCGTGTCCGTTCGATCGCGCTAAAGAAACCACTCAATGCCGTTTCAAGCACGATTCCCAGCGCCGCGAGCATTAAGAAACGAAGATAAGTGGTCTCAAGATCGATTAGCTCATCGGGTTGCCCTGTCGCAATGAAGAACTGCCGGGCGAAAATGCCAACCAGCAGGAACACGGGGGCAAACATCAGAGACAGCCAAATAGATTGCCAGAGCAGCTTGCCTACTTTTTCCGGTTCATGATTGCCGATGTGCTGACTGATGATCGCGCCAGTCATCGAAACGATGCCCACAGGCAGACAGATAAGAACCCAGAACAGGTTTCCGGCTGCCATCGAAGCGCTCATGGACGCTCCATCGTGCCATAACAGCAAGGTACGATCGGCGAACAAAACAACCGAGAACGTTCCCGCACTGATCATCAGCGGCACCGCAACTCGCAGCACTTCCGTGACGACGGTGACGATTGAGTCGTTTCTCGCTACGCCGCCCGACGAGCCGTTGCTGCTCACTTGGCGCGTTGCTTAGTGAACTGCACCACCAGCATCGCCGCGATGATGCCCGCGACGAACCCGCCGATGTGAGCACCGTTGGCTATGCCTTTGACGACAAAGATACAGGCCACCAACCACGCCAACATGATCATGACATTCGTTTGATCCAACTGAATTGGGTAGTCCGGATCCAAGCTCGGGCGCACCCATAGGTAGCCAAACAATCCATAGAGCGAACCAGATGCTCCGATCGCGAACGGAGTTCCAGCCAGTTCGCTTAGCACCGCTGGCAGTGCTTCTGCACCAGGTAGCATCACTTGCACGATTGTCCCAATGACGTGCGTAGCAAGCGCCAAGATCGCCAAAAACACTGACCCTTGTATCCGTTCGATTACCGAGCCGAGAAAAAAGACTCCCATCATATTGAACGCCAAGTGCATGGTTGAACCGTGCATGAACATGGGCGTGATGAACCGCCAGACTTCACCTTTCCTGATTGATGCGAAAGGGTCGTCACCTGAGTGATAGAAGTCGCGCCAATCAACAAACGACAATGCTCCGTACAAATTTTCTCCCGAAGAATACTGCCCAGCAATTTGCGAAGGTTTGGGACGACCAAAGTTCGTCGCGAAGCTGCACAACACTGAGATGGCAATGATCGCAATGGTGACAGGAATCTTCTGCTGCCTTGCGCGGCCAACCCGCATTCCGCCTACCGGAGCTGACGGCGCAGCCCTTTGTGCGTTTGCCTGTTGTTGTTTTCGTCTCCGTTGTTCTTCGGCGACTTTCTGGTGCCGGATCTCGTCAGCTTTGCTCGCGACTTGGTATTTTGCGGCATCCGGCTGGGCTTGAAAGTCCGCAAACTCGGCTCGAGCATGATCGACGTGAGATTCTTCGCGAATCCAAATGTTCCACGCCCCCGATCGGCTCTCGCCGGGCCCGTCACTCCCCGCGGCGGATCGCGGCAAATCTTCCTCTGCCATCGCTTCGATGGCTTGAGTGACCAAGTAATCGCAGAATCGCTTGGCTTGAGATCCGTCGGTTAAAGTGCCGATTCGACGCATGGAAACTGGTTTCGCAAAAAGGTGAACTCGAATTGCCGTTTAGAACGTCCCTGTTTTACGCTTCCCAAGGCAGTGTCGAACACCCGGCTTTGACCGGCCAAAACCCTCTTTCAAGGGTGAACAAGCCGCCCAAAGCGTTCGTTCAGTTCCTATTCGACGCGTGCGGACGGGGTTTATGGCTTGTCGCGACTGGACGATGGTGAATACTATGTAGGGAAGCAGGAGAGCGACCGCTCTTCGCATGTCACGGCTCCTCTTTGATCGCCCTACTGGGTGCGAGCTGAGAGCGAGACTTCGACACCCGAGAAACAACGATTCCCGGCCCTGATGCCCATTCGGCAGGGGCCCGAAAACAAAGGTTGAGTCCACGATGGCAATCAAGCTGACAGAACGAGCCGCACAAGAAGTTCGCCGCTACCAAACTGAACACAACTTCGACGATGACATCATTCTTCGTATCGGAGTTGCCGGTGGTGGCTGCAGCGGTTTCAACTACACGCTGAACTTCGATACCAATTTTGACGACAAAGCCGACAGCAAGTACGACTGCCACGGCGTCGCCGTTGTTGTCGACAAGAAAAGTGCGTTGTACTTGGATGGCACCACAGTCGATTGGCACGAAAGTCTTGAGAAGCAAGGATTCACGTTTGAGAATCCAAACGCTGTGAAGTCATGCGGCTGCGGAAGCTCGTTCCAAGCGTAAGCTCGCTAGCAGATATCAGAACAACGAAGCCACGCATTCGACTCGGATGCGTGGTTTTTCGCTGGCTGCTTTTTGGCCGCTATGTTTTCGTATCTGCTCAGCCGCCGGATTTCTTGGCTTCGTCGATTCGGTACATCTCACGCCACGGCAATTGAATCCCGCCATCGATCGTAATCGTGCTGCCGGTCAGATATTCACTGGCTCCGTCACACAAGAACACCACTCCGCGGCCAATCTCTGATGGCTGCCCCAGTCGACCCCAAGGCAACTTGGCGGCTTCGGACGCAAGCGTTTCTTCACTGAAAAACTTGCGTTCACCCGGCGTGTCGGTCCAACCTGGGTGAATGATGTTGCAGCGGATTCGCTCCGATGCCAATTCACAGGCCACGGTGCGAGCCATTTGATCGTTCGCCGCCTTGGCCATGTTGTAGGCCATTGCGCCGGGCATCGCCATGTGCGCATGCGGGCTACTGATGACAACGACATTGCCACCGTTGCCTGCTTCGACCATCTTTTTACAGCCAGCGCGGACAAGATAAAACGCGCCCCACATGCTGACGTCGATCGTTTTGCGAAACTCGTCCAGGTCCGACTCAAGCATCATATGTCTGTCGCTATAGGCCGCGTTACTGACGACGATGTCCAAACCGCCCATCAATTCACACGACTGATCAATCAGCCCCTCGACTTCTGATTGCACACCCATGTCGGCGGCGACTTTGTGAGCCTTGCCACCAGCGGCTTCGCACTGAGCGATGGCTTCGTCTGCTTCGCCGCCGTGACTGCGGTAATTAATGACGACTTCCGCTCCAGCCTTGGCCAGTTCGACCGCAATGCCTCGGCCAATTCCGCGAGACGAACCGCTGATGACCGCCCGTTTTCCCTGCAAAACACTCATATGCACATTCTCTCGACTCATGCCTCAGTTGAAGTGAACCACAATTTTCGTGCGCATCACGCCAAGATGCGAGGGGGCTCTGCGTCCAACGACAAACCGACGACGCCATGCGCTGTAAAATCGCGTTTCAATGTACTTCTGCCAAAAGAGGAAGGCACGATGGTTCAAAACGCCCTAAGCAACTTCATTCGGCGGGCCACAGTTGCGGCTTTTTGCGCACTTCACGTCTGCTTTCCGGTTCGCATCTGTTCGGGGCAAGAAAGCTCCGTGAAGCCGTTGAAGTCGGCTACAACGCAAAGTCCACCCGCAGTCCCGCACCTTGTTCGGATCGTTGACGAAGACGATCAGCCCATCGAAGCAGCCAGCTTGACGACCTCGGCGTACTTGTCATCAGGCAAGAACGTCAAGCCAGTTCCCAAGCAGATTGCCCCGGGTGAGTTTCAACTGAGCGTTCCGCGATCAGCGCTCAGGCTGCACATCACCGTCAAGGCAGACGGGCGGACTCCGATGATTGCCCGCTGGGACCCAAACGAAATGAAGCAGGGCTTGGCCGACGAAACCGTCTTTGCGATGCGAAAGGGCGAAACGATCAGTGGCCTGGTACGTGACGAGGACGGCAAACCAGTTGAGAATGCAACCGTGCGAGTGCTCGCCACCACCCCCGACAAAGTCAAAAAACTTCCCTACCAGTCGCTTTACGACTATCCCGTGACCACCGACAAACAGGGTCGCTGGATATGTGACTTGTTGCCACAGAATATGACCCGAGTGTCACTGAAATTTTTGCACGAAGAATACGTCAGCGACGCAACTTATGGTCAGACAACCACAGGTGTTTCCGTCGAACAACTGCGCGAGGGCAAGGTGGTTTCGGTACTGAAGAAAGGTACCACTGTTTTGGGAATGGTGTCGGACGCCGATGGTAAGCCAATTGCCGGTGCGTCGGTCTATCAAGGATCTGACCGATTCGGTAGCAAGCATCCCCGAACGAAAACGGATGCGAAAGGTTTGTTTCGGTTTCCCAATAGTCGGCAAGGCAGGATGGTCCTTACGTTTTACGCCAAAGGATTTGCGCCCGAGTTAAAGGAGGTCCAGGTCCAGCCCAATATTCGCGTGATTCGGATGAAACTGAAACCGGGAAAAACACTGACAATCCACACGGTCGATCGAAAAGGCAAGCCGCTCGCTGGTGTTCTTGTCGCTGCGGATACTTGGCGAGATCATCGTTCGCTTTGTGATGTGCCGGTGCCAAGACGTACCAACAAGGAAGGAGTCCTTGTGTGGAACGACGCGCCAGAGGATGCGATCGAATTTGATATTCTCAAGGCCGGCTTCATGGATCGACGCAATGTGTCACTGACCCCGCAAGACAAACCCCACGTCGTTACTTTCGCGCGGCCTCTCGCGATTACGGGCAGTGTCGTTGATTCAAAGTCGGGAAAGCCGATTGATAGGTTTCAAGTCGTACCAGGTACGGGCTGGCAAGCGGATGACGCTCCCTCTTGGGATCCCGAAGACGCACAGTCCTTCAAGAGCGGGAAATATGATTTTTCGCAGGATTACCCACGTGAGCGACACTATCTGCGATTTGATGCAGTCGGCTACGAATCGTTTGCTTCGCGGGCATTTCAATCCGACGAAGAGTCCGTCGTCTACGACGTTGAACTCAAGCCCACCAAACCGCTGGCGGGTATCGTGTTCTTGCCCGATGGGAATCGTGCGCAGGATGCTCAAGTATTGATCAACATGGCAGGCCATCACGTTTCCATACGCAATGGCCGCTTGGACGATGCACGCGATGTGACATTCGTCACAACGGATGTTAGGGGACGGTTTTCACTGCCAACGCCCACCGAGGACTACTGTCTGATCTTCCTGCACGAAAAAGGCATTGCGACGGCAACGCCGGATCAAGTTGGTAAAGAACCTATCAAGTTGAGACCATGGGCAACGATTAGCGGCACGATCACGCTAGACGGCAAGCCCGAAGTCGCAGCCGATGTGACGCTCAGCCTTCCACCAATTTCGGGTAGCGTCGAAGGGCTCCGGGTTTATGGTGAGGCCCAAACCGATGAACAGGGCCGATATGTGTTAAATCGAGTACCACCCGACGTTCAAGCTACCGTTTCTCAG
Source organism: uncultured Pirellulaceae bacterium (assembly GCA_964444105.1). GTDB lineage: Bacteria > Planctomycetota > Planctomycetia > Pirellulales > Pirellulaceae > K23-9. Next base: position 1,318 of record CAYUGI010000249.1, on the reverse strand, counting down.
GGCGATGTTCAGATCAATGGTGGCACCGTGAGCGTGACAACCAAACCCGGCCAATCGCTGACGGCAGATTTTAAGAATGAGTAGGCGATTTTGGGCGACTGAGATGGTTGCTCGTCGTCAAAGAAAAAGGGAGTGCCACGCATCAACGCGGCACTCCCATCAGTCTCGAACTCTGTTGTGCTTCATGAAGAGCTTACAACGAAACTCCCGAGTCACTTGGGCTAGCGATGGCTGGCTCTTCGGTTTGTCGGTCTGCTTGTGTGACGACGCTCATATCCATCGTCTCGATGCCATCGGTTTGGGCCTTTACGAAAGTCATCATCGCGTTGACCCAGCTATCGCCAGCCTTTTTACGTGCATCAACTTCCTTGCGTAAGTCAGCGGCTTCGCTTTCCACTTGGCTGGCCTTGTAGTCGTGGTACGCGGTGTCAAATTCGTAGCGATCAGTGAATTGTTGTTTCAGCGATTCCATGATCTTCTTCTTTTCCGCTTCGTCATCAGTCGTTTTCAACTCGACCAAGTTCTTCTGGATCTGCTGTTCAAGAACCGCGACGAATAGTCCAAGACGTTGTTCATCGGTCAAGTCTTCGCTGGTCGGTTGAACGGTTTGTTGCTCGTAAAACGCTCGCTTTTCGACGGAACCGTCGGGACGTACGACGTTGCTTTCACTGCGGACCTTGATTCGAATGAAGTCGGGGAGTTCGGCAGCCAATTCGCTCAGGTCACCGCCAAACGACAATTCCTCTTCGGAGTCCTCCTCTTGCTTGGTATCGGACTCCTCTGCCTTAGATTCCTTCGCCTTGCGTTCCTTATTCGGCTTGTCCTTCTTTTTCTCCGCGTTGTCGGAGGCTGAATCGGAAATCGTGTCTTGGCCGAGTGCCACGTCAGCGGCAATGAAAACTTGTCCAGCCAAAAGGGGCAAGGTGAGTGCTGTGATCAAAAAGAATCGTGTCATGGTGCGTCTCCGGAAAGCGATGTGAATTTCAAATTGTCGTGTACTTCGCGCCGGAAAATATCCCCCCGAGCGATACGTCAGCGAGCATCTTACTAAGCCTCCCTGTTTACCTCAATTTCCTGTTTTGACATTTTTGCGGGTTATATGGCTGATGTCCGCCGACGCGAATCGTGCTCGAGATGCCCGTAAAGTGGCCAGCGAAGCCGTTTTAAACGCAAATTCTGGAGTTTTTCTCGCACAATCGCGGCATGGTGATTGATTTCTTTCATCGGTGAGAGAAAACTATCACTCGTTGTTAGTTTGAACGCTTTAGGGAAAACAGAGTGGGATCCCCGGTGACGACCGAATTTCGACGCGACCGAC
>CAYUGI010000248.1:5566-9610 GCA_964444105.1 uncultured Pirellulaceae bacterium | reverse complement strand
CGACGCGGATTTGCTCTTTGATCAAATCGACGCCCGAGATCGCTTCGGTGACCGGGTGTTCGACTTGGATGCGAGCGTTGACTTCGATGAAAAAGAAATCGTCGTTCTTATCAACAATGAACTCGACTGTTGCGGCGTTGGTGTATTCGGCACCGCGAATCATTCGCACCGCTGCGTCACAGATAGCTTGTCGACGCTCCTCGGGAAGGTTCGGGCTGGGAGCTTCTTCGATTAGCTTTTGGTGCCGCCGCTGAACGCTGCAATCTCGTTCGAACAAGTGGCAAACGTTGCCATGGTGGTCAGCGATCACTTGGACTTCGACGTGTCGCGGTGATGTCACGTAGCGTTCTAAGTAAACGCCACTGTTTCCAAAGGCGGCTCCGGCTTCTGTGCGAGCTTGGCTGAGCGCCGATTCGAGTTCGGCTTCCGTCTCGGCGACTCGCATCCCTTTGCCACCGCCACCTGCGGTCGCTTTGATCAACACGGGGAAACCGATTTCGCGAGCGATTGGCATTGCATCGGTATTGGCGTCGATCAACCCATCGCTGCCGGGAACAACTGGCACCTTGTTGGCAACGGCCATGGAGCGAGCGGTGTTTTTGTCGCCTAGCTTTTCCATCGCTTGCGGGGAGGGCCCGATGAATTCGAACCCACTGGAACGACAGACTTCATTGAAGTGAGCGTTCTCGGCCAGGAATCCATAGCCAGGATGAACTGCATCAACGTTGCCGACTTCGGCAGCAGCGATGATCTGGTCGATCTTTAGATAGCTATCGGCGCTTTTAGCGGTTCCGACGCAGTACGCTTCGTCGGCCATCGCGACGTGCATCGAATCTTTGTCGGCTTGGCTATAGACGGCGACCGATTGGATTCCCATTTCGCGACAAGCACGAATGATACGCAGTGCGATTTCGCCACGGTTGGCGATCAGAATTTTTTGGAACACGAATGACTTGGGGCGGACGTTCTGGGAAAAGACTCTCGAAGTTAAGCGTTGGGCTTCACTCGGAACATGGGCTTGTCGAAATCAACGGGTTGTCCATCTTCGATCAACACTTCCACGATCGTGCCGCTGCACTCGGCCGGAATTTCGTTGAACACCTTCATGGCTTCAACGATGCAAACGACGGTGCTGTCGTTGATGGAATCGCCGACCTTGACGAAGTTCTCTGATTCCGGATTGGGCCGAGCGTAGAAGGTGCCGACCATCGGAGCGTTGATGGTGACAGTTCCAGCATGAGCGTCCGCGCCAGCCGTTGGAGCAGCTGCGGCGGGGGCAGCAGCTGCCATCACGGGTGCGGGTGCTGCCATGGGAGCCGCGACGGCTCCACGATTGAGCTTGATTTTGTCGTCGCCTTGCTGAAGATCCACTTCGCTCAGGTCATGTTGTTCCATCAACTCAACGATCTCGCGGATTCGGTCCACATCGAACACACCGCGATTTGGCTTACCGCCTTTACTCATACTGAACTCACCGTCGTACAAAATGAACTGGTTTGCGAATTTCTGAACAACCTCGTGGATTAGGTTTTACAGCATAAACCGGCTGTCATCGAGTCCCTTTGGCAACGTGCTGAGCACCTCGTGTCCGTCATCAGTAACCAGAATGTCATCTTCGATCCGAATACCGAAATCGCCCGCGAAATACACTCCTGGCTCCACCGTAACGACCATCCCGGGAGTCAGTGTTTCGCTGCTAATGGATGACATTCGAGGCCCTTCGTGGATTTGAAGCCCGATTCCATGCCCCAATCCGTGAATAAACGCATCGGCCAGGCCGGCTTTCTCCAGGACTCCCCGCGCCACAGCATCAACATCTGACGCCCGTACACCAGGGCGGATTGCCTCGATCGCCGCCAATTGGGAATCGAGCACGGCTTGATACGCAGAGCGGAATTTCTCGCTTGCGTGGTCCTGATGAAGGGTGCGAGTCATGTCGCTTGCGTAGCCCTGGTAAAAGGCCCCCCAGTCGATCAGCAGCGTCGCGGCGTCGCCAATGGGTTTGTCCGATGGCGTGTAGTGCGGGAGTGCTCCTGCCGCATCGGCCCCAATGATCGGCACGAAGCTGACTCCGGTGGCACCCAAGAAACGCATCGTCGATTCGAATTCGTGGGCGATCTCGCGTTCGCTCCAATCACGACGAAGCTTCGCCACGACCGACAGAAAGGTCTGTTCGTTGATGTGAATCGACTGTCGTATCGTTTCGATCTCCGAATCGTCCTTGATCATTCGCAAAGATTCGACAGCGCCGCTGGTTTCGACCCACTGGACCGAATCGATCTTTTTGCTGAATCCACGAAAGCTGTTCAAACTCAAGTGGTCGGCTTCGACCGCAACACGTTTTGCACCACTGTCCTCGATCACGCTTTGCACCGAATCAATCATGCGTTCGCCGGAGTAGCGAATCACAGCCTGCAAGTCGGGGCACTCCTGGGCAAGTTGAGTTTCATACCGACCGTCACTGATGATCGTTGTTTGATGCGGCTGCACCAAAAGATAGGAACTGTCGCCGCTGAAACCGCTCAAATACGAGACGTTGATTTCGTTGGTAACCAGTAAAGCATCCGCTTTCAGGTCATCCAGCTTTGCAGAGACATTTTTGATGCGCTGTGTCATAGAAGCCGCTTGCGTTGAAGAACGGGAGAATCGCAGAAAGATCAGTGGAACCGTAGCACATTCTTCCACCAAGAAAACACCCTGCTGTGCAAAGGTCGCCGCGGACTGGTAGGGCGCGGGCTGGAACTTCTTACAGGCCACGTAGTTTCGCGGCAGCAACTTACACCTCGCCGCGATGGCATTTAACGAGGCTGGAGCTTAACGAGGCTGGCGTTCAACGATCATTGTCGGAACCTGAAAGACGATCGCGGTTGACTTCCCCGGCCGTGAATCAATCAACAGTTCACCGCCAGCTAGACTGGCGCGAGCTTTCATCGATCGAATTCCGAAGTGGCCCTCTTCAACGGCAGTGGGATCAAATCCGCTGCCGTTGTCTGTGATGGTCACTTGTTTTAAATCTGCAGCAACCGTTATTTCCGTTGCACCGGAGTGGCGAACCGCATTTCGGATAGCTTCGACAACGATCCGATAGGCCGCTGAAGCAATTGGCTTTTCGTAGTCATGACAGACTGGATCTATTTGCCAAGCGATGGAGTTTTTTTCGCTGAGCAGACTATCAGCGACATGCTTGGCAGCGACCAGCCAATCTGTGCGATCCAGCTCGGGAGGATACGTCAGCGTCAGCAAATCACGCCCCGCGCTGGAAGCTTGTTTAAGCCACTTCAAGGCTTGCTGGAGCGTGTCATGGTCACCGTGCGATGACGTGGAGGACTGCAGATAGCTTTCGACGGCGGCCTTGGCGCCGACAATGAGCGGCAGCAGAGAATCGTGTATCTCATTTGCGATTTGAGCCCGCTCCGACTCCACCGCTTCGACAGAATAGTCGTCACTCACGATCAGCCGCCGAACCAGCCCTTTTTGTCAAAACTGGCTATGGCTTTGTCCTCTTCTTCCTGGATATCAAACAGCTTGTTCAATTTCGTAATTTTGAATACTTCCAGAACATTCGGTGACACTTCACAGAACTTCAGCGCGATTCCCTGTGCCTTGCAACTCTTGTTCAGCATCACCAGCTTGGTAATCATCGCCGATGACATGAACGAGACGCCACGAAAATTCAGCAAGAACTTCTTGTGAATCGCCTGCGGTGTGATCTCCTGCAGCTCCCGCCCCACTTGCTCGATGCGTTGGCTATCGAGAATCTTGCTGTCAGTGAATCCAACGATTAAGACTTCGCCGGAGGTTTCGGAAGTGATGGCAGCCATAAGAGCGTTTTTTTCGGTGGCGAACAAAAGCGGGTTTTTGGCAGAGCGCCCCGGACGAATGCAGGTGGCCGCTCTGTTCAAGACAGGGTATCAGCCATCAGGCCGCTTCGCAATTATGCGCTGACCAGTTTGGCCCAATAACACCGTGCTGGAAGCACTTTCGCGCGGGATCCCGCAGGCCAAGGATCCAGTTCGCTAGGGATCCAGTTCGCTAGGGATCCAG
>CAYUGI010000248.1:0-5466 GCA_964444105.1 uncultured Pirellulaceae bacterium | reverse complement strand
GGATCCAGTTCGCTAGGGATCCAGTTCGCTAGGGATCCAGGAGGTCCAGTTCATCGACCAGGGCATCCAAATCGATTGAAGTGGTGTTGGATGCCGTGGCGCTGGATTGCGAGGAAGCGGCGCGAGACTCGACGGGGGACGCGACGGCGGCATCATCAGGGGCATCAGCAGGGGGATTCGCCTGATCACTTGGTTGTTCATTGCGTGCCGCACGAGTAATCGGCTTACGAACTGTGGTGCCAACCGCATCGGGCTGCTCTGCCGCCGGGCTGGCTCCGGAATCCCTGCCACCGATGGCAAAGGTCTGCACGCGTCGGGTGGCCAATAACGCCTGTAAATCGTTGCAGAGCTGCTTGGCATCCGTGTGAGTCTGAAGATCGAACGCGTAGATCTTACGTCCCATCAGCACTGCCTCTTCACGCTGCGGGTCACTACCGCCGGGGTCATTAGCGCTCGGGTCATTACCGCCGGGGTCGTTGGCATGCGGCGCTCGAGTGCCGACGAATTGCAAAGCCGCGAGAGCTTGCACCAAGTCCGCCGGTGATCGCCAATCCAGCACCGCGACATCACCCGTGATCGACTCAAGCGTCAATGCATCGGTTGAACTCTCCGAGATGCCGCTGAGGGACTCGACCAACGCAACGTCAATCCCAGGACGACCGATCAATTCACCGACAAGCGATTCGGCAAGCTGCTGGGCGCCGGGGATTGCCGGTGGCGAGTGAACGATGATGACGTTCAGACGAATTGCCATGGAAAGAATCGTTTGTGTCGGGCAGGTTTGGCGGGCAGGTTTGGCGGGCAGGTTTATACGTCGAGCAGAGTGCAGGCGAGGGCCATCAACACGATAGTCGAATCGGCTAGCGATTGGCAGCGCCCGCGTATTTCGACGATTTGGTTGCACCACTTGCGTCCGCAACGACGTCATAGAGCCGAAACCAGAATTCTCGCACGTCTCTGACTTGGCTCAATTCGCTTTCAGCTAGGTAGCCACCGATAAGACTGCGCGTGGACTCGGGGGCCCGCTTTAAGAGATCATCGGTTAGCTGCAAAATCATAGACGGCGTGGAATCAGATTGGTGGACTCGATCAAACCATCGCATCGGACCGTGAGCCGTGACAAGCAAGCTCTGGTTGATGCATCGTGCTACCCAAACCACTTGCCAACGCTGCATGAGGGAAAGCTGCTCAAATCCATCGATGACCAAGCAGGAAGGCCGACCCTGGTTTTGGGTTCGGTTTTGACGCCAGAGTCTCAACTGCGCCTTGTGGACTAAAACAAAGTGGCTCCAACTTCGTCCAAGCAACGTGGCGGAATCTGATGGTTCGGGAGCATGCAGCTGCAGACGCTCCAGGCTGCGAAAACGTTTCTCCAGATGTGGCCAAAGTGAATGCAGTAAGGTCGACTTGCCACTCCCATGCGGCCCCACGATGACCGACCGCGGCGTCTCTGCAATCGTGTTTGCCATGCAAATGATCTTCTGCTCGGTGGACTGACCACTGTCCTCAGCAGCGAATCGATAACTGATTGCACCGGGGCGAATGAATCGAGTGCAGAAGGGATTGCCAGCGGAAAAAAACTCGGAAGCTGGGCGGAGTTCGTTCATCGCAAATTACGATGCAGCAGGATCGGATGCGGTCGAACTTGATACCGCGGACTCGTTCACCGACTCGACTTCGATTTCGGAATCCAATGAGTCCGAGTCAAATTGCGTCGCATCGGATTCTGATTCGATGCTGTCCAATGCTACTTCCTGACGCCGGGACTTGGCGATGTCGGGTGTAACCAAGTGGAAAGGTTTTTCGGTTACCACCTCGCGGCCGTTGGTCAAAAACAACCTGAGCCGGGCACACCAGCGAACAGTGATCAGACGCCCGTGATAACTCAGCGGCGTAGAAGGAAGTTCGCAAGTGAGCGATTGCTGATCGGTCAAACCAGAACGACGAATTTGGCTTTCATCCCAACGCAGGAAGTGATGGACGTTCAGGTCTTCATCGCCTTTTCCCTCGGTGTACCAGAGCACCGACACTTCCATCGCTTGCAGTTGATCCAACGTAACCCGACTAATCCGCCAACGAACCGACAGGCGTTCACCGCCGATGTAGGTCGCGTCTTCACGACACATCGCCACATTCACCGCGGGCTGCGTTTCGGCAGCACGCCCGGCGGATGGACGACGACGGGAAAACTTTGGCAGAACGATGGCCACGGACGGGCTTCTCCTGAGACGACGATCTTCCACTGAATCGCATTGTGCGACCCAACGAACGAATGCATCGCATTTTCGGGCAAATCAATGACTAATTGTTGCTCCCAGGGGGCCTGCGGGTCAACGCGCACATTTCGTTCTGTCAAGATTTCTTGCTTAAATGCCTCATGGCGTTCGACTCGAACGTCTGTGCCTTGCCGGTAAAATGTTTCTTCTTCGCAGGTTAAATGGACAGACACTTTGCGTAATCGCAGCCGACCAGTCTGCGAAACGAATAATCGGTACTGATTACCAGGGATCAGCGGATGGTTGCTAATTTCGACAATCGTCGGCCCAAGGCCAGCGGTTTGCCGAAGCTGTGAAAGAAAATAGCGAAACGACCAAATGCCAATTCCTGCAAACGGGACCAACAGAAAGGCCAGGACCCATCGGGGGCGCCCAAACCAAAATCCTGAGACCACGACTGCCAGCAGCACAAACCAGACGCTGCCCCAAAGCAGCGCCAAAGCGGCGGGGCCGATCACGTCTCCCGTTCGCGCGCGGGCGGCCGCAAGACGATACGTCTGACGTTCCCCCGGACTGTCAGTCAGCGATCGTCCGCGCGGAACGGTCGGTAACTTCGGTGCATCGTCCGATGTGGGTCCAATGAACTCGATCGAACCAGCACGTTTTGCAATCGCCGCGCGTCGTTCGTTGCTTGCCCCCAGTCGGCTCAAACGGAAAATCAGTCCGGCAGCGCCACTGCCGATTGCCGCTAGCGAAAGAACTGCGAAGATCCAGAAGCTCAGCCCACCGGGCTGTAGTTCCGGTGCCAACGTTCCAGGCGACATTCCCGGCATACGCTCGGGAGCAAAACGGCTGATTAAAACCAGCGAGAGCAGGAAGACGCCGGTCAGAAATAGAGCCGTGTAGAAGACGGCTTCACCAGCAACGCCGCGAAGCGTTGAACTGGCAAATCGTTTGCCCCGTTTCTTGCTCCAAGGTCGCGGAAAACGGGGCATGATGGAAGTCGTTAAACACTTGGACGCTGTTGAAAAACCAGACTCACGGCACAAGTGTATCTCTGAATCACTTGCGACGATGAGTTTGCCATCATAGTCCTAAGCCGCAACCGCGCCGATCATTCACGCGAAACCAACATTCACGCGAAACCAACATTCACGCGAAACCAACATTCACGCGAAACCGAAGGCTTGGGATGCGAATGATTACTTGGGTGCTTTGCGACTGGGGCGATAAAAACCCAAGTCTTCCAGCGCCGTGTAGACTTCTTCAAGCGTTTTTTCGCCGAAATTGCTGATGCCCAAGAGACGTCGTGGTGTGGCGTGCAAGAGATCGCGTACTGTTAGGATCCCCGTTTCTTCCAAACAATTCGTCGTGCGAACCGAAAGGCCCATTTCGGCAATACTCAGTTCCAAACGTTCCTTCTTCAAACGAGCGTCTTCATCAGCACGACTAAGCGGGATCCGAGTTGACATATGAAAATCCTTCTTCGTGAATTTGGATCAGAGCGGAGGGCGAATCGCCAGTGACGCATAACGCAACCAGAGTCGAACCGTCCATGTAATTGACTGGTCGAAAACGATAAGCGATCAACAGCCAATTGCAACTAGCTACCAACGAACTTTTGTCGTGTTTTCTGGCTTGCTAGCAAGAGTCATAGCGGCCCAACTCGAAGGCGCGTTTACCGCCATGTTTCCAGCATCCAATCGACAATTCGTTCAGACGCGTTTCCATCGCCGTACGGGTTGCTTGCGATCGATTGGTCGTCGGAAAAACCTTTCGCCAACGCGTCGCTCACTTTGCGAACAATCAATTCGCGATCCGTGCCTACCAATTCCGCCAAGCCGGCCTCGACCGCCTCGGGACGTTCCGTTTTTTCACGCGTGACCAGCACAGCGCAGCCGAGTGAAGGAGCCTCTTCTTGAACGCCACCCGAATCAGTCAGAACCACTTTCGCACGATCCATCAGCCAAACAAATTCCGGGTAATCCGCTGGTGGCACCAGATGTACATTTGGCAGATTGCCTAAGCGATCGTGAACAGGGCCCTTTACGTTGGGGTTCAAATGAACAGGGTAGATAAACTGGGTTTCGGTGTGCGCACTGGCGAGCTGAACAATCGCATCGCAAGTGTTCGCCAATCCGTCACCAAAGTTCTCGCGACGGTGTCCCGTGATCAAAACGACACTGTCACCCGTCGCCGCCGGGTATTTTTCGCGCCATTTGGCATCGTCAGCGCGTTCCTGCTGGACCGTATGAAGCAGCGCGTCGATCACGGTGTTGCCGGTCACCCGGATTTGGTCGTCGCAAACATGCTCGCGACGGAGGGCGTTGGCGGATTTTTCCGTCGGAGCACAGTGAAGCTGTGTGACAATACCTGCGACGCGACGATTGAATTCTTCGGGCCAGGGAGCCGTCAAGTCGCCGGTACGTAAGCCAGCTTCGACGTGCACGATTGGGATGCGGTGGTAAAAACCGGCCATCGTACTGGCCATCACCGTCGTGGTGTCGCCTTGCACAACGATGCAGTCAGGCTTTTTATCGACGATGACTTGATCAACTGCCTGAAGGCATGCAGCGGTCAGCCCGGTCAATGTCTGCCCCGGTTTCATCAATCCCAGATCGATATCGGGTTGAATCGAGAAATAGCCCAAAACTTGATCGAGCATTTCGCGATGCTGGCCGGTGCTGCAAATGATCGGGGCGACTTCCTCGGGGCGACGCTGGCACTCCAGAATCAAGGGACATAATTTGATCGCTTCGGGCCTGGTTCCAAAGACAATCAGGGGTCGCAGGGGAGCATGCGAGCCGTCGGATGATCCAGGATTATCGGTTTTAGACATGAAAACTAGGAATTGGGGGCTTCGCCCTTGGGCGATAAATCGTCGAAGGCTATACATATAGTCCAAGAATCCAACGATGAAACCTCTTTGGGGCAACCGACAATGCCTCCATGGGGCAAAAGAACGCCCCCTTGGGACTAAAACATCGCTTGAAAAAACCGCTTGAAAACATTGCCGGATGCGAAAGTTACCGGCAAACACCCATTCAACAATCACCCATTCAAACGTCGCTCGCTTATCGAGCAAACTCACAGCAGCAAGACAGCTCCCGCTGGTAAATTTCCGCCGAAGCTGACGCTCCCGCCCGATGGACGGTCTTGGTGAGTCTTCTTATCAATTTCAAACCTTCATTCTCCAACGCCCCGTTCATGAGCTCCGATAATTGGAACATTCTTGCCAAATTTCTTGGCA
>CAYUGI010000247.1:0-9781 GCA_964444105.1 uncultured Pirellulaceae bacterium | reverse complement strand
GCTACCGCAACGGCTGGCCACTCGCACCCGACGCCGAAGTCAGCGACTGGTACACTCCGGCTGGCGCGGAGGGCTACACAAACTTCCCCGCCTATTCGGAAAACAAGTGAATTCAGTGTGTACCCTCGTTGCCACCAGCAAATTTCTCAGCCTCGTTCTTCGGCATCGACCCGAAGCGATCGGGATGAAACTTGATGAGGAGGGTTGGCTGGGCATCAATGACCTAATTACAAACGCCAACGCGAGGGGTAGGGAACTCAGCCTGGAATTGCTTCACGAAGTGGTCGCAACGAATGACAAGCAGCGATTCGCACTCAGCGAGGACGGACTTCGCATTCGAGCTAGCCAAGGTCATTCAGTGACAAACGTGGACCTGAAGCTCGAAGAAACCGAACCGCCAGAGATTCTGTATCACGGGACGGTTGCTGCATTCATCGAAAGCATCCGAGCCGGCGGTTTGCAGAAGCGTTCTCGAAATCACGTCCATCTATCGGCCGATGAACGAACGGCAACCAAAGTCGGGGCGCGGCGTGGCAAGCCGATCATCCTGCACGTTGATGCGGCTGCCATGCGTCAAGATGAACACAAGTTCTACTTGTCGGCCAATGGAGTCTGGTTGGTCGATTCAGTGCCGACGAACTACCTGAATTTTCCCAAATGAGCCGCCGATGAACAAAATCGACGTCGTCAAAGGTGACCTTCTCGATCAAGACGTTGATGTAATCGTCAATGCTTGGAATCGGAACATCATCCCGTGGTGGCTGCTACTTCCACAGGGCGTTTCCGGAGCAATTAAGCGGCGCGGCGGGTACGCACCATTTCGTGAGCTTGCCAAACAAGGTCCGATCCCACTCGGAGGTGCCGTGCTAACGAGTGCCGGAAAACTACCGTTCAAAGGTATCATCCACGTGGCGGGCATCAGCATGTGGTGGCGCAGTAGCGAAAAATCTATTCGAGATTCGTGCCGGAATGCGTTAGCTTTAGCGAACAAGTCCCAGTTCGATTCGATAGCGTTTCCACTGATTGGTGCAGGAACGGGAGGCGGTTCGCCTGACGCGGTTCTTGATCTGATGAAGGAGGAACTGAACAAAGTCACATTTGGCGGGTGTATAGTCGTCGTTCAGTTCGAATAGCATTTGAAATACGCATTGGTAACAGTCGCATGCAAATCAACATTCAAGTCGGTGATGTCCTGAAAGCTGCGGCTGATGTTTTGATTTCGACCGCTAATCCTTGGTTGAATCTCTCCGGAGGCGTCAACGGAGCGATCCTCAATGCGGCTGGTCCTGCGATCCAAGATGAGCTGCATAGTTATTTGAAGCGACAAGGTGTTTCTGCGGTTCCTGCCGGAAGTGTTATTCAGAGCCAAGCTGGAGATCTGCCGTTCAAACACATCCTCCACGCTGTCGCGATCGACCCGTTTTACGATTCATCGGTTGATCTGGTGCGCAGGACTGTCATCACTGCTTTCAACATGGCGATGGGCCTGGAAGCGAAGACGGTTTCAATACCAACACTCGCGACGGGCTATGGTCCGATGTCTATCTCCGATTTTGGAACAGCGGTCGGACCGATCGCAAACGATCCCCGTTTCGGGGACATTTCAGTGACGATCGTAGTGCGGTCGCCGGAGCACCAATCGGAACTAGATGACGCAATTAACAACGCACGGACGAAGTCATGAAACGCGAATCCATAACAACCATTTTTCACAATCCAAGATGCTCGAAATCTCGTAATGCAGTGAAACTACTTGATTCTCGGGGGATTGATTTTGATATCGTGAAATACCTGGAATCGCCACCGACCGAAATCATGCGTTTCGAGGACGACGAAATGCTTGTTCCCGACGACGATGCGTTTGAATTCCTACCGCAAACAACCTCGGAGATGATCCCATGATCCAAGACAATCAAAGCGAACTCTCCAAGCGAACCAACGCAGCGATGCAAGAGACCCGCCAAGTCGTCATCAACCGTGCCCGAAAGCACAACACGCCAATCGTCCTTTGGAGAGACGGCAAAGTCGTGGAATTGGACCCGTTCTCCCCCGAGTTTGACGATGCGAGGAGCGATTCATCAGCGCCCGACGGCAAGTAAACCGGCATCGCTCTACGAATCATCATTGCCGTTTGCCAGCTCAATTGCCGCTTCGATTCGCTCGCGTGCTGACTTGGATAGCCGGGCTAATCCGATCTCTCTGGCGAACGCTAATCCAGGGTCTTCGCTTGCCAACAAGTTGCCGTTTGCTCGGATCAGCCCCAGCAACTCTTGGATCGGTACATCATCCAGGCTTCGTCGGTCGTCGGCACTCTTGGCATAGCGAAACGGCACCGATTGCTCCACCTTTCCAGCGGGCCAAAGGAAATTCCCCACGGTTTCTTTCGTTATCGTTAGTTCTGGAATCGTTGCGGATACACGTTGTTTGATCTTTGCTCCTGTTCGAGCAAAACCATGCGCACGTGCAATACGCTTGGCGACCAAGTCGTCACGAATGGGGCCTTCGGCACTCACTACGTCCAACGCTATCTGACGAATGGTTTCTGTGTAGCCTTCATCAAAGAACTCTGCCTGGCGATCCGTTGCGTCGACGAGAACGACGGGGCGATAGACGTTTTGATCACTTGGCACAGGTTCATCATTCACCCCACGACAAACAATAGCCTCCGACTGCGAGGTGTGTTCGCTTTCACCTACCGCCAAGAGCGAACCTTCCGTGGTGGCAGGCCGTTCTTCTGGTGGGGCGATGCTCTCGGGAAGTTGTTGCAACTTGGTAGTGCGGTCACCGGAATCCGAATCGTCAGTCAGGATGGTTTCGTTTGAGAGCGAATCGGTCGCCAGTTCGGTTTTCGTAGTATCAACCAGACGATCGGGCCGTTCTTCGTTAGACGCTTTTAACAGTCGTTCCAGTTCTTCTTGCAGTTTTTCAATCGCCGAGACGGGGTCGTACCACCAATCAGTCGACCAAACACGAGCGATGTTCCACCCGAGATTCTCCAAGACCAATTGCCGTGTCTTGTCGCGGTCGCGTGCGACTGCCGATCGGTGATAGGTTGCTCCGTCGCATTCGACACCGGCCAGATAGGTCCCCGGTCGGTCAGGATGAATGACACCCAAATCGACTCGGAATCCCGAAACGCCAATTTGTGGTTCGACATTCCAACCCCGATCCATCATCGCTTTGGCAACAGCTTCCTCGAAGGGTGATTCGTAGTCCCCCACCGAGCCGTCATTCTGCTCCGCAAGCGATTGGAACCCACGATGTGCATAGTCCAAGAACGACTTCAAATCATGAACACCACGTGCGCCCGATCGTTCGGCACGGAGTTCGTCGGGTAAAAACGATGCGTAAACGCGAAGTGCCACCCGGGCACGTGTGACAGCCACGTTCAAGCGTCGCTCACCGCCGGTACGATTGAGTGCTCCAAAATCGACCGGAAACTTTCCAGCGATGTCCTTCCCGAACGTGATCGAGAAATACATCACGTCGCGTTCGTCACCCTGCACGTTTTCCAGATTTTTGACCGCAGTCGCTTCGATACGATCATCTGAGAAAAACCACTCCAACTCCGGCGAACGCCGCAAAGCCTCATCTAACAAATCTTGGATCAACGTCTGCTGCTGGCTGTTGAAAGTGACGACGCCATAGGTCAAACGCTCGTCCTCGGGCTTCGCCATGCATCGCTTCATTCGATCCACCAAGTCAGCGACGATTGCATCCGCTTCGGCTCGGTTGGTGCGACTCTTGCCGCGGTCGTAGATCCCATTGGCAACGTGAGTCAATGAAACGCCACGCTCGTCTGAATGAGCTGACGGGAAGGTGACCAGTTCGTTGTTGTAATAGTTCCAGTTGGAGAACGCGATCAAGGATTCATGGCGACTGCGATAGTGCCAGTTCAATTGAAGAGTTGGCAAGCCGGACGCCTGGGCCTCGTCGAGGATGCTCTCCAGATCCTTCTCATATTCGTCAATATCATCGTTCTCGTCGTCGTCTTCCGTCTTGCCAAAAAAGTTTGTTGGGGGAAGCTGCTTCGGATCGCCTACGACGATCGTCTGCTTTCCGCGAGCAATCGCTCCGATCGCATCCCACGTGGGGATTTGCGATGCTTCGTCAAATACGACGACATCAAAGGTTTCTTGGTCGGCGGGCAGGTACTGTGCGATCGACAACGGCGACATCATCAAACACGGCGCGAGCTTTCCGAACGAAGTCGGCATCCCAGAGATGACTTCGCGGATGGACTTACTTGGCCGCTTCAAGCCCATCTGATGCCGCAACAACCCGAGTTCCGACTTTCGTGGCACATCGTTGGAGTTAGGAAGGTCGTGGTAGATCGCCTGTTTTGCGCGTGGTGCGGACGCTTCGCGTGCCAATTCATCCAGCCTACGAAATTCGCGAATCGCTTCTTCGTGTTGAACACGTCCAAACGTCCGTAAAGAATCGGATTCATCCACGGCTACAGGAAGCCACCATTGGGCATACGCCAGACGAAACTGTTCCCGCAAAACGCGAGGTTCAGATTTCCCGCTGACGAGTGAATCACAAAACACGTCAAGCTCAAGCTGCTTGGCCCGCTTTGTTGCCGCAGTCCACATGACCCACCGCTTCAACAACTGACGATTGTCTAGCACATGTGCGGCCTGCTCCCGTGCATCGCTCGCCATGCGAATTGTCTCGGTCGATGCTGGGGTGGTGCCACCGAGTTTCGCGTAGGACTGCCAAGCGGTTGTGAACGCTTTGGCGTTTCGCCGAAACTCTAACGCATCTTTGGTACGTTCAGCGTCACTAGCGTGGAGTACTCGCTTGAGGTTCTCGTTGCTTATCCCGATGGCTTCTGAAGCCTTGCGAATACGCCCGGATGCCTCGAGTTCCAGGTCGAGCGCCGATGCATCATTGCTAACCTTCCCGGCAAGCTCGTCCGTCAAGCCGAGTGATTCCAGGTTTTCTCGCAGCGACACTTTTACCTTTTCCACCGTCCGCCCTGGCGGATAAAGCCGCTTGGCCGTTGCGCGAACCGTTTCGAGCGATCCTGCTGAAGCTTTCGCTAACGAAGCGAGTGACACGCCGGTCTCTGCAATCTTGTTTCGCAGTATTCTTGCAGCCTGTTGCGATGAATCCAGACCCGTCGGATCTTCTCGAACGACTGATTGAAGGTCGTCTGGCAGGCCAAGTGAAGCGAGGTTTTCATTGAGCGAGCAAATGCGTTCTTGCTCCTCGCGTAGCAGAGCTAAGTCCAACTCAGGGTTTGGTTCCCCGCTGGCGTTCATGTAGGACTTGAGTTTCTTCACGACCGTTTTGCTTCGTAACGCCGAAAGCGGCCAGAAGGAACCGCGAGCTTTAAGCCAACTCGATTCGATTTCTTCAAGATTGATCCTAGCAACCAATGACGGGTCAAACTGTCGAGCGGCCAACGCTCTTTGCGATTCGTCCCGTGCTTCGAGCAGCTCTTTGCGTGAACGAAGTTGATCTGGTAACGCATCAAATTCTTCATGAAACACGAGCGCATCGGGAGGTAGATCGCCTCGCACGATCGCATTGGCCAACCGATAGAGTGCAGGACGCCGCGATTCGGGGACTTCCGAAATTCCTTCGCTACCCAGCATCGTCGCCAGCGCCGTGACTGCCGACTCCAATTCAAGTTCTGCTGATTCGTGCTGGTTTAACAATTGACCACGTGTATTCAAAAGCGCCGTCAGCGAATCGAGATCCTCGTGCAGCAGCAATTCGCTGGCCGGCAGTTGATCGGCGGCGAGTTCTTTGGTGAAGCGATAGACCGACTGAAACTGTTTCGCATCAATGTCATCGCCAAGCGGAAGCCCCAACGATGCCGAGAGTTTTTGAACAGAATCCGACAGGTCCGCCGACGATTGCTTAAGGTCTTCGCAGCATGAAAGGAAATCTGACTCCCAGCCCATCGACCAATCGCTGGCGCTGACACGCCCAAGATTTACGTCGTTTGGCATCGCGGACCAAGCGATCGACAAGTCCTCCACACACTGCTCTAGTGCTGCAAAATCAGCGCGCTCGTGACTCCTTTTTCGTGGCCAATCCAATTGCACAGTGGGCAAAGAACGATCACGCACACTTAACCCCATCGCATCGTAAACAGTCCAACCGTTCGCATGGGTAGCATGAATCGCGGCAACGTACGCATTCAACTCGTCACGTCGAACCTGCAAACGCTCACTGACTTCCAACCAGTCGTCGTTTGCAGGTCGAGCCCTCCGTTTCCAAGAAGCCTCAAGCTGCGACAACATCCGTCGACGTTCCGCCTTGTTGGAATGCAGTTCAACACAGCAATCGCCTAACCCGTGTTCCTTCAATCGTCGATGGACGACATCCAAAGCTGCCGTCTTTTCCGCAACAAACAACACCGTTTTTTCCACTGACAAACATTGTGCAATCAAGTTCGCAATCGTTTGACTCTTTCCGGTACCAGGCGGCCCAACAATCACCAAATCGTGCCCCTCCGACGCGGCCATTACAGCAGCCAATTGCGAGGAATCTGCGGGCAGCGGGTGAACTACGTCCGCCGGTTGATAGCGTGTGTCGATCTCGAACGGTTTGGGCATCGGCGATCCCACGTCCGACGAAAACGTCTTGTCTGGATCGCGAACCAAGTGTCGAACGACCCGGTTTTGCTCCAATTGATCGACTCGTTCAGCCAAGTCTTTCCACATTAAGTACTTCGCAAACGAAAACGAACCAACGGCGACTTCCTCGACCACTTCAAAACCAGGAATGTCACGCACCGCACGTCGGACATGGTTAAGGACCTTGGGGACATCGACGCCACTGTCGTCGGTTGGCAGCTCCGATTCCAAACGCGTCAAATCGCAATCGAAGTCCTTTTTCAACATTTGTAAGAGCGTCGCGTTGAATCGAACATCGTCATCGTGATGGGATAAATAGAACGGCGACGAGGCACTCCTGCGAGTCAACTTGATGGGAACAAGCAAAAGCGGTGCCCGATACGTCTTCGACGAAGTCGACTGCTGTTTCCAGCGCAAGAAACCAACTGCAAGATAGAGCGTGTTGGATCCGCCTTCGGCAAGGTCGTTCTTGGCTTTGCGAAAAAGTGTTGTCAGTCTGCGATCAAGGTCGTTTGATGTCAGTTGACAAGCAACTTCGTCGCGATCCAGCGCTGCGTGTGCAAACTCGCGATCAACATCCTTTTGAGTTCGGTCCTGAAAAAGCTTCGTGTCGCGGTCCGCGACTTGATTTTCGTCGACGAGTGACACCAATCGAAGTCGTCCGCCGTCAGCCAGTCGATCTTCTAAACGCGAGACATCAGGGCACAGGACCGGCACGGTTTGTTTGTTAGTTTTGAAATTCAGCAAACGGTTCCGTAGCGAAAGATCCAGCAATTTTCGCTGCCAGCGGTCGATTCGCCCCGCAGGTGTCTGCGGGATGGGATCGTCATCAACGACCAGTGTCTCGAAGCCGGGTGAAGCGGGTAACGGCAATGGGCCTGTTTCGCTGGCCGCATCGTTAGGTTCCGTTCGCTTGCCGTGCGTCGCTAGCGGGCGGACTTGCGACATGCGCGCCCGGGCGACGTCAATCGCTGCTACAAAATCATGTTCCTTTGCCTCGCTGATTGCATCGACCGCCGTCGATACCGCATCGTTAAACATCGCCGGCGGTTGGTGGGTAACCATGGTCGTTTCAAATACAACCAACTCTTTCGCGACGTATGCTTTGCGAAGTTCGCTCGGATCAGTCGAAATCCTCTGCGAAAGCGACTTGCCGACCAACCAAACCCCTACAAAACAATGGCCTTGGACCATCACCAAGACAGCGTTGAGTCCGATCGCTTCCAATCCGGCAGCAAACAGCAGAGTTGAGTCTAAACAAGTCGCCAAACCATCCGCCAAGACCGCAGAGACTCTCCGGGTTTTCTGTCCAACGCTCTCAAAGCTGCTTGGCGGATTGGCATAAGTCAAAGAACGTTCCGCAACGGCTGACCACAGCGCCGCTGCAAGCAAGTAGGCACGGTTTGGGTCGCCAGATTGATAACCATCCAAAGCCGACGAATGCCCATGCGTTTTCATCGACGCCGCTGCCGACTTCAGCAGCGGTGCAAGTGCCGGATCGTTGGGAGTCACAAAAGCAGGTAGCAATTCGCCCATTGTCGACACGCCGCCCCATTCATCGCGAGCGAGGACACGCAACTCGTGATGGACGACGGCAAGTTCTTCATCTCTTTGCAATATCCGAAACGAAAGCGTTCCACGAATCGCCTCGTCCAAGCCATCCAAGTAGTCTGCCTGTATCTGGACATCAATATTCTTAATGGAAACTTCGCCGTCGGCATTGACCCGGTCCACGCTCCAACTGTGGCTTGAAACAAACGCGGGACTCGATGTCAATTCAACCTTCAAAGACGACAGATCGGCGTCCGTCGGATTAACGATCTTGACCTCGCGCAACAAAGGAACCGCATTCTGCCATGCCGCATAATTGAAACACTCTTCAGCGACAACTTCGATCGACGGCGACAGAGAGCGACTAAGGCCGTCCTCGATAGTGCATTCCTCGTTTTCCTTCGCGTCTGCTTGCTTGCCGTCTGTCATAACGTTGTTCGATGCCCAAATTGATCCACTTGCTGTTCGTCTCGTGGCAGCAAGTATACTCAACCAATCCGACGCCTTGCATATGCCTCCAAGACCACCTTCCGCAAGCAGGAGTCTTTTCGAGGCGGTAAGCCGAAGAATCAAAAGCTGGCCTGAGTTTCCAATTATTCGGGCTCAATTGTGATTTGAATCCGAGTTGCAGGTTGTCTCTACTCAGTCCACGACACATCTTTCCAAGGAAGACGTTTCTCGGGAATCCTAGACAGCCAATGCAGGTTGTTTTCTCGATCCCCGGCGAATGGTTGTTGCTGGAATCAGTTTTGTAAAACTGAAACAGGGCTTAGATGACGAATTCGTTCATCCAACTGCGAATTGTGTTTCTCACGGGTGGGGTGCTCAATTGACGGCTAGGAAAGATCTTTCTGCGCTTCTTGCGGTGGCTCGCGAAGACCAGGCAGCGTTCTTGCCGGGGTTCTTTCGCGCGGTGCCTGTTGGGTACGACGAGGGCGATCAGTTTCTTGGTTGCGTGGTGCCGGACCAGCGGAAGGCGGCGATTCGGTTTCGTTTTTTGTCGCGTGTCGGGTACGATTGCCTCCATGGATCGGATGCGACACGCTGGACCAGAACTATGAATACACGACGATTGTCACGCGACGAAATTGGCCGTCGTGGCTCGGAAATCTATGAAACGCATTTGAAGGTGACCCTTGAGCTAAGCTCGCGTGTCCATTTCGTAGCGATTGACGTGGAGACTGGCGAATATGAAGTCGCCGATGAAGCTTATGCTGCTGGAGCACAGTTGCGTCAGCGACTTTCCGATCCACAAGTATTCACTGTGAAGGTCGGCCATGCCGCTGCGTTTCACGCCCTGGGATTTCAGGCGGTCCAGATTGCGAACACGTAGCTCACCAAGCTGCGTGTGATCATTTAGCGCAAGTGCAGTACGGGCAAGCGTCCTCGGACCAGACTACCAGACGTTAGGAACACTGATCTTCACTAATCGCACACTAATCAAGAAGAATGGGATTCGTTAGTCAGGGAGATTAGCGGCGATTAGTGTTCTCACATGTCCTCGACAACGAGGCGCAACGCGCAAACCCGAATGAGTTCCAGAATGACTGCGAAGCAGGTTTTGGCGGCGATTCGCGATGTTGCTCGCGACGACAAGGCGGCTTTTCTACCAGGGTTCTTCCAGGCGGTGCCGGGTG
>CAYUGI010000246.1:0-9797 GCA_964444105.1 uncultured Pirellulaceae bacterium | reverse complement strand
CTGGAGTGATCACATTCAAAGGCAACCCAATGCATCTCGAAGGCGAAGACGTCGCTGTTGGATCGGCTGCGCCGGATTTTGCTGTTCATTATGCCGATGCGGGAATCCAAACGCTGACGCTTGCTGACTTAAAAGGCAAGCCAAGCATTATCAGCATCGTGCCCAGCCTGGACACACCGACCTGCGCGGTGCAGACAAAACGATTCAACCAAGACTTGGGCTCGCTGGGTGACAAAATCAATTCTGTCACCGTCAGCCGTGACCTTCCGTTCGCGCAAGCTCGCTTTTGCGGAGCCGAAGACGTCAAAATGCGTACTGCCAGCGACTACCAAACACACGCATTCGGCACCGACTACGGAGTGACGATCGAAGAACTGAAGTTGCTAACGCGAGCCGTGTTCGTGCTCGATAGCGAAGGCAAAGTGGCTTACAAGGAAATCGTCGCCGAAGTAACCGAAGAACCGGACTACGACGCGGCGATGGCAGCGCTTCGCATGCTGGTCTAATTCTCGGTTTATTGCGTTGTCATGCTCAATTCATCTGACGCTAATGACGGTCCAATCGTCGTCGCGGCGCTTTATCGCTTCGTTGCGTTGGATAACTATGCTTCGCTGCAGCAACCGATCCTGGATGCAATGCGCGGTTTCGGCGTGTTCGGTTCCTTGCTTTTGGCACGCGAAGGTATCAACGGTACCATCGCCAGTAGTCGAGAGGGAATCAATCAAATCCTGGATTACCTGCGAAGCGATGAACGCCTGCGAGCGTTGGAAGTGAAGGAGTCGTTTTGTGACGAGATGCCATTCAAACGGACTCGCGTTCGTTTGAAGAAGGAGATCGTCACGATGGGCGTCGAGGACATTGATCCGAATCAATCAGTCGGTACTTACGTTGATCCGAAAGATTGGAACGAACTAGTCTCCGATCCCGACGTGACACTGATCGACACCCGAAACGACTACGAAGTCGCGATTGGCAGTTTCAAAGGCGCGGAGAATCCCGATACGCATACCTTCCGCGAGTTTCCCAGCTACGTCGACGACCACTTGGATCCGGGCAAGCATAAGAAGGTAGCAATGTTCTGCACCGGGGGGATCCGCTGCGAGAAATCAACTGCGTTGCTAAAGCAAAAGGGCTTCAAAGAGGTTTACCACCTGCGAGGCGGAATCTTGAAGTACCTGGAGCAGATTCCGGAGGACGAGTCGTTATGGGACGGCGAGTGTTTTGTATTCGATCAGCGAGTCGCTGTTGGGCATGGTTTGCAAGAATCCGACCACGTGATGTGCTTTGCGTGTGGCTGGCCAGTCTCGGAATTGGAGCAGCAGCACGAAGACTTCATCGCAGGGGTTCAGTGTCGTCGATGTGCCGGGAACCTGACCGACGAGCAGAAGAGTCGCTTCACTGAGCGGCAACGACAAATCGAGGCTGAGCGGCAGCGACAAATCGAATAACACGGGCATAGTCCAGGCAATACGCGCGGTGGAGATCAAATTCCCCGGGAATCTTAGTTGTCGCACCCTGTCGGCATGGAGGCGGATTTTGCTAGAATATGGGCCCTTTAGTGCTCAATCCCCGATGAATCGAAGAAACACAGGAAGCTGATATGGCTGCCAAGAAAGCTGCTGCTGCCAAGAAACCCGTTGACCCGATCGACTTCAAGATTTCTCCGGAAGACCAGGACGAGGACGGTTTCGTCAGCATCTGGAACATTTCTTCGAGCACTTGCAACGGTGATCAAGAAAAGACCCGCTCTCTGGCCGCCAAATTGCTGAATTTCCTGTGCAAGCGGGATTGCGATTTCGTCGTTATCAGCCCAGCCGACGCTGACTTTCTGGACGAAAAATTTGAAGCAGAAAACAAACTGCTCTACGACTGGAAGCCCGAAAGCGAGCACGTAGACATTCTTTCACAGCACGCCGAAGTACCCGCCAAAGCGTTCATGTCATTTTTGACGACGCACAAATTCAGCCCATCAACCAAGTACAACCCGCGTCGTGCCGACCGCGTCGAGTGGTTCAACGAAAGATGGTGCGTGGGTTAGTCACCTGCACAGCCCGCAAAGTACGAATTCACGAGCCCCTTGCCTTTTACAAAACGGCAAGGGGTTTTTCGTGTTCACGCCGAGCCGGTTTGCTCAACTGGTTTCGTTTGCGGTGCGTTCACGTAGCGGCGTTCAACCAGTAGGTAGAACACATAGGCGACCGGGAAGGACAGAATCAAGCAAGCTGGCAGTGTGATGCGCAGCACATCCGCATCGCTCGTCACTCCGCCAAGTGCCAAGAAACTGGCGACGAAGACGGTGATAGGAAAGTGCGTTAGGTAAAGGCTGTACGAGATTTTTCCGGACCAGCGAAACGGTGCCAGTGACCAATGCTTGGCGATTTGTTTGTCCCATCGCTTGATGTAACACAGGAAGATTCCAAACGTGCATGCCACCAGGATGTATTCGCCTACGTGTCGATCATGTTCGTCAAACGCAAATACTCTTTCGCCCAAACCGTACACGGCGCCAACTGCCATCGCGATGATCGCTGCGCGAGCCGGTTTGCCGGTCAGATAGTTCACTCGCTGATACAGCAAGATTCCGCAGACAAACAAGAGCCAGTGCCCGTCGAAAAAGAAGCCGTCAATTGGCACACCGTACCAACGACAAACGTGTCGGCCGACCAATGTTGCAATGGCGATGACGTACGATGCCAAAAAGAACCGACGCGAGGCGACAACCAGTAGGATTCCAGCGACGGCATAAAACTGTTCTTCGTAGCAAAGCGTCCATGTGTTAAGTAACAGATGGTTGCTCTCGCCGCCAACGACCTTAGGGAACCAGGACGTCGTTGCCGAGAAATTTGCAAACCAGTCCGTCAGCGTGAACGTTGCCAAACGCGGTAGTTGGAGGCAGTTTTCAGACAACGTCGAGCTAAAACCGATGATCATCGTAAATAGGATTGCGAACACGAATCCGCCCCACAACGGCGGGTAGATTCGTCTAAGACGCCGGTAGAAATAGTCCACGAGCGAATGAGGTTTTCGGCGGAGTGAATCAATACTGGCTGCAATGCAGTAGCCGCTGACGACGAAGAACATCGGCACGCCCATCCACAATCGGCCGACAAGGTTGATCCCTAGGCCCCCGAGCGTCCACGTCGAAGGATCGCCAGTTGCCCAGCTTCGTTCCGCGTAGAAAGTGGCGTGGTAGAACATCAACATCAAACACGCCATACCGCGAACGACGTCAAGCGTGTCGTAACGCGCGGTTTTCGGCTTTGGCGGAAGCTGTCGGCGAAGCGTCGTCTCGACTACCGCGGAGCGATCTTCTACGGTTTTTATCGCAGAAGCGCCGTTTTCAATCGCGGGAGACTCTAGCTCTGCGGTTACCGCTTCATTATCGACGGCAACGATCCCTGTACTGAAGAACGTTGGCTCGATGGATGCGCCATTTTCGGAAAGGTTGCTGCTATCGTTCATGGCGTGGTGGTAGAAAAGTGAAGTGTGCTCTGGCACCAATTACGAACGGCTGTCCCGCCGGTGATTGCAGCGTTGAGAACTTGTGACCGAAGCCGAGGCGGCGTCATGCGAAGACGCCGGCAAATGTGTGCCTCCGCGCCGAGTTGACGCTTGTACTCGAAGTCTCCCCGGCAAAAGTCAAATTCGTTAAGCCCAAGGTCGATTGCGTGTTGAATAGAAGCTGTGTTGACTAACCAACCCGGATTGTCTTTCAGGGAATTTGGGTCGTTGCCAATTTGATAGGCATAACTGCAACCAGGGCCGCGAAAGCAGATTTCAGTCGCGATCGCTTTGTCGTCCTTCGAGATGCACACCATGTCCAGTTCTCCTGTCGCAAAGAACTGGCTGGCGATGTCATGCAGGAACGCGGAGAACTTTTCGTCGGCGAAGCAACCGTTTTCGCCCAAGCTGGCACGGCGAAGTTGATGAAGATTGACGAAGTGGTTCCAGTTTTCCTCGAAAGCCTCGGTGTCGTTTGCGATCGAGACAGTCAGTTCACCCGAAGCGAATCGCTTCAAAGCAGTACGTACTTTGCGACGGCATGACTTGGAAAGTGACGAGACATAGTCGTCCATCGTCGCGGGAAGCGGTAATCGCCAAGTATGAATGCTTGATGTATCAACGAGTGTGTAGTTGGCCGCGCGAGCCGCGTTCTCGAAGGAAGCGAAAACATCGCAGTTGACATCGACGCCGTCGAGTTGCAGGAGGTCAGCAACCGTGTTCTGATCGCCGTTGAGCCATTGTGCAATCTCCGTGGAGACTTCATCGGCATGCCCTGGGGCCGCCAAAATTGATTGTTGGTCGGTCGCGACCTCACCAGAACCAATAAACTGCGCGACTCTGCTTCCAGCCAGCATTCTCTCGACGAAAAGTGGTGCGATGCCAATGCAGTTGCTTTGGTCGTAGACAGCCAAAATGTTCAGGGAATGCTCGCCGCTGAAATACTTCCACCAAGTCCGGTGCCATCGAAAGCTCCGAAATGGCACTTTGCCTTCAAGCCGATTCCATGCAGGTTCCAAAGCGTCAAACGCTTTGACATCGTTAATAAGGCGGACCGATAGACCGTCCGGACTCTGGCTAGAAGACATGCGAGTGGCTGAGTGGCGAATGTGCGCTGGGTGCGATTGAAAACGACACAGAAACCTAGGTCGCAAGGGGCTCGGAACACCCCACAAGGCGAAATCCAAGCTTGTTGAGCCGAGCTGCCACAAGACTTGTTCCGGTTATGTCGGTTGTGTCAGGCAACAGAACGCAGGTTAGAATAGACGACCCGCCCTTGATGCGAATTTCGCACCCGCTCGCATCCCACCTCCTGCCGAAGCTTCATCGACATGTCTGATAGTCACTGCCATCGATTTACAGGTCGACCCGATAGCCGTCGAGAAATGCTAAAACGATGTGCCAACGGGTTTGGCGCCGTTGCCCTGGCGGCATTGTCCAAGGAGACCGCTTTCGCGGCCACGCAAAACCCTTTAGCAGCCAAGCAACCGCATTTCGCACCGAAGGCAACCAACGTCATTTTCCTTTACATGGACGGAGGGCCGTCGCATGTTGATACGTTTGACTACAAGCCGGTTCTGGAGAAGTTCGACGGGAAAGACCCTGCCAACGTGATTGGCAAGCTCGCACCGACGCAGTTCGATAACGTTGGCAAAGTGCTGAAGAGTCAGTGGGCATTCAGGCAACATGGCGATGCGGGGCACTGGATCAGTTCCCTGTTTCCGCACGTGAGCGAAGTTGCTGACGATCTTGCGATGATTAAGTCGATGACGTCCGAGTTTTCCGAGCACACGTTTGCCAACTACTTCCTGCACACAGGAAGCGGCCTGCAAGGTAGACCCAGCATGGGAGCATGGCTGGGGTACGGGCTGGGTAGCGAAAACCAGAACTTGCCCGGATTCGTCGTACTCAATGGAGGGCTGATACCGCCCGGCGGGCTGGATTGCTTCGGCAGCGGTTTTCTTCCCTCCGCTTACCAAGGCAGCGTGTTCCTGCCTCAAGCTAACCCGATCGCCAATATCAAGCCAGGCGACGCATCAGCGGTCGGACAACGAAGGAAACTTGATTTGATTCGCGAATTCGACCAGCAAATGCTGGGCGTGGCTGGAGGCGATGCGGAAGTCGAAGCAGCGATTCAGAACTATGAAACAGCCTACAAAATGCAAACCGCTGTGCCGGACTTGATGGATCTAAGCGACGAGACCGCTGAGACAAAGCGGCTTTACGGGTTGGATGCAGAGTACAAAGGTACGAAGACATTTGGGATGCAGTGTTTGATCGCACGAAGGCTAGTCCAGCGCGGTGTGCGGTTCATTGAATTGACATGTCCAGGTGGTGCTGGTGATCGTTGGGATCAACACAACAATTTGGTCCAAGGTCACAACAAGAACTGTCGCGCAGTCGATCAGCCGATAGCCGCCTTGATCAAAGACCTGAAACGCACGGGGCTATTCGACACCACGCTGATTGTCTGGTCGGGCGAGTTTGGCCGAACACCATTCGCACAAGGAAAAAATGGGCGAGATCATAATCCATTTGGCTTTACGACCTGGATGGCGGGCGGAGGGATCAAAGGGGGAGCGTCGGTCGGTGCGACGGACGACTTTGGTTATCGTGCGGTAGAAAACCGTTTCGAGATTCACGATCTTCACGCAACGATGCTGCATCTGCTTGGAATCGAACACACAAAGAGTACCTTCCGATTTGGAGGACGCGACATGCGGCTGACGGACGTCCATGGCAAGCTGATCAAGGAGGTGTTGGCATGAACGTTTCTCGGTTGCAGAAAATTGCTATTGGTGAACGTCTCATTTGGCGTGGTGTGATGGCATTGGTTGCGTGGGGCCTTGGTTCTTGGTTTGCCATTAACTGTCCGGCTGAAGACGGTGTCGCGGAAGTCGATGTCGCCAAGGGCTCGCCCGAGCAGATTGAGTTCTTCGAGTCGAAAATTCGCCCGATCTTGGTTAAGCACTGCTACGAGTGTCATTCGGCGGAATCTGGCGAAGACCTAGAGGGCGGTTTGCTGCTGGATTCGCGATGGGGGTGGGAGACCGGCGGTGACTCGGGGGCGGCGATTGTCCCAGGCGATCCGAGCGAAAGTCTTGTCATGCACGCGATCCGCTACGAGGAAGATGTCGTCAGCGCGATGCCACCATCGTCCAAGTTGTCGGCCGCAGAGATCAAACTGATTGAAGAATGGATTCAAGACGGTGCGATTGATCCACGCGAAAAGATCGCTGCTGTTTCACATGCTCAGGTCGAAAAGTTCGATCTTCAAGAACGCTTCGACCAGCATTGGTCTTGGCGTCCGATTCAAATGCCCAAGACACCAGTGGTGAAAGGCGATTCATGGCCGAGTAACTTCGTTGATGCCTATATCCTGGACAAGCTCGAGTCCGCAGGAATCCAACCTGCTGAGCCGGCCAGCAAAGAACTCTGGCTGCGGCGTGTTTACTTTGATTTGATTGGCTTGCCACCCACGATTGAGCAGATCGATTCCTTCTTGACCGATGAGTCGAGTAATGCAAGTGAGAAGGTCGTCGCCGAGCTTCTTAAATCAGTGCACTTTGGCGAAAAGTGGGCTCGTCATTGGATGGACCTTGTTCGCTATGCAGAAACTTATGGTCACGAGTTCGACTATGCGATCCCGTTCCCCCACGAATACCGTGACTATTTGATTCGCGCTCTCAATGCCGATGTTCCCTACGATCAACTGATTCGCGAGCATATCGCGGGCGACTTGATCAACAACCCGCGGCTTCACCCGGAAGAGGAATTCAATGAGTCGATCATTGGAACTGGGTTTTGGTTCTTGCACGAGGCAACCCACGCGCCAACCGATGTGCTGAAAAACGAATCGGACATCATCGACAATCAGATCGATGTGATTGGCAAGACCTTTCTTGGTTTGACAGTCGCTTGCGCGAGATGCCACGACCATAAGTTTGATGCGATTTCGACCGCCGACTATTACGCACTGAGCGGATACGTTCAAAGCAGTTGCCGTCAGCTTTATCCGCTGGATCCAAAGCAGAAGATCGCACATGCCGTCGGTGAACTCACAGAATTGCAAGCCGAATACGTTGCCGCGCTCGACAAAAGCGAAGGAATATTTGGTGGTGAAGGCGGTGTAGCGCATTACATCTTCGTGGCAGGGAAGTTGCTTGCTACTGACAGAATTCTCTCGAAAGAAGAGCTTGCATCTACTTCGGAGCAATTTGGTTTAAATGCAAAATTACTTCAAAGATGGACAGAGGGAATCAGGAACGCCGAACCAAATGTCGCATCCGGGAATCTTCTTGAAGTCTTAGCCTTTTTGCGTGACCGGCCGGATGTACCTGTCGGTGCTGATTTTGATATCGACGCTATGGCGAAGCAGTTAGACAGAAATCCTATTTCTGATCATGTCGCGTCCTTGTCACAGAAACGTGATAAATATGCAGGGACACTTTTCGCGAGCTTCAACGCCCCCGATCTTCCTCCGGGCTGGTCGACATCTGGGTACGCTTTTCAGCCTGTTGACGAACACTCGCGTTTTGTCCCGATCGCTGAACAGCCTCACATACGAACTGGCACGATTGATAGCGGTGTTTACGGAAAGCAGGCCACTGGTTCTCTGCGCTCTCCTACGTTTCGGATTTCGGCGAAGAACATTCACTTGCGGGTTCGCGCCATTGGCGGTGCCAAAATCCGACTGATTGTTGATAACTATCAGATGGCTTCGTTCAATCCATTGCTGTTCAGGGGTGTCGGGCTGGGCAAGAAGACCGCCGACACGAAAGGCAAGTGGGATTGGATCCATCTGGGCAATGACTTGCGAAAGTACGTCGGCCACAACGCCTATTTAGAGTTTGTTGATGAAGGCGACGCATCGATCGCGATCGATGAAATTTGGTTTTCTGATCAAACTTCGCCTCCCCCCCTCGTATCCAACCTCGCTGTCCTAATGCAGCGGTGCCTGGAAGATCCAGAGGCTTTTTGGGAGACAGTCGACAACGATTATCGCCGTTCCGTGCCGAACCCTGTCGTCGATTGGCTGATCGAGAATCAGCTCGTTGACTTGTCGCGGACGGGCGAATCCGTGAAGAAGATTCAAGCGAAAGCCAAGACGATAGCTGATTCAATTCCGAAGCCGCGTTTTGTCCTAGCGATGGCAGAGGGAACGCGAGAAAACGCACATGTTTACGTCCGCGGCAATTCGGCGATGCTGGGTGAAGAGTTGCCACCGAGGAACTTGCAGGCTTTCGGTGGGCGAGCGGGCGATCGACTGCAGTTGGCAAACGAAATCGCCAGTATCGAAAACCCGCTGACCGCGCGAGTCGTCGTCAATCGACTTTGGCATCACCTTTTTGGTGGTGGGATTGTTCCGACGACCGATGACTTTGGTCCACAAGGCCAGCCAGCTTCGCACCCAGAGTTACTCGATGCGATGGCGGTGAATTTTGCGGAGGAAGGTTGGTCGATTAAGAAGATGATCCGCGCGATTGTCTTGTCGAAGACTTATGCTCAGTCCAGCGTCACAAATCCAACCAACGACACCGATCGCCTTGCAGAAGTCGATCCGACCAATTCGCTGCTGTATCGAATGCGAGTGCGACGGCTTCCGGCTGAGTCGATT
This sequence comes from uncultured Pirellulaceae bacterium, assembly GCA_964444105.1. Lineage (GTDB taxonomy): Bacteria > Planctomycetota > Planctomycetia > Pirellulales > Pirellulaceae > K23-9. Next base: position 679 of record CAYUGI010000246.1, on the reverse strand, counting down.
CGCGACCAAATTTTGGCTGTTTGCGGTCAGCTATCACGAGAGCAATTCGGCAAGAGCGTGCCGACGTATCGAACGCAATTCATGACCGGGCGAGGTGGACGCAAAAGCGGGCCGATGGATGGTGATGGGCGAAGAAGCATTTACTTGGCCGTCTATCGCAATTTTCTGAATCCGTTTATGTCAGCGTTTGATGTGCCCAGTCCATTTGGCCCCAAAGGCAGACGCAGTGTCTCGAACGTGCCGGCGCAGTCTCTAACGCTATTGAATGATCCGTTTGTTTTGGAACAGGCCGATCGATGGTCAAGGAAGTTACTAGAGACTGACCAGTCAGATGAACAGCGAATCGTCTCGATGATCCGGTCAGCTCATGGGATTGTCCCAAGCCAATCACAGATTGATCGGCTGTCTGCCTTTGTCCGCGAGCAGGCGGACGACGGAAAGAGCGAGCAGCAAACTTGGGCCGACGTGGCACACATGCTGCTAAATATGAAGGCGTCTTATTTCCTGCGGTAAGCGTAACCGCCTACCACCCAGCACGCAGCTTAGCGACGGCCAGCTGCAAGACGACGTTCACGAGCCAGACGACGTTCGGCGCGGATGTGATTGCGACGCTTGATTTCGCTTGGCTTTTCGTAGTACTGACGACGGCGCATTTCTTTCTTCAAACCGCTTCGTTCCA
>CAYUGI010000245.1:6552-9868 GCA_964444105.1 uncultured Pirellulaceae bacterium | reverse complement strand
AACATTTCGATCCACGGGCCGACGTAGTAGCCGTTGTCGTGGAAGGTTCTGCCGCTGACAAGATTGCCGTCGATGACGCATGCTTCGTCAACAAACGTTCCCCCGCAGACTTCTAAGTCAAATTTGCATTTGCCTACCGTTGCCATCTTTCGACCACGAACGCAGTCCGCGTACGCGGGGATTTCGACTCCGTGACAAACCGATGCGATCGGTTTATTGGTTTCGAAGAAGTGTTTGGTGATGCGAACGAGATTCTCGTCGTAGCGGATGTATTCGGGGGCTCGTCCACCGGAGAACATGATGCCCGCGTAATCCTCTTCTTTCACTTCGCTGAACGGCACGTCGCAGTCCAGCGTGTAGCCTTCCCATTCCTTGGTGATCGTCCACCCTGGTTTCACTTCGTGAAGCACTAACTGGTACTTGCGTTTTTCGGGCGCAGTCACCACGGGCGTAAAACCGGCTTCTTGCAATCGATAATAAGGATACATCGTGTCCAGCAACTCGGTCGCATCGCCAATGACAATCAGAACTTTTTGCATGATGTGGTTGGTTAGGTGATACGTGGGGGGAAGGAATCCGCCAAATTATACGCGCAGGCCCAAGCGGCCGGATCGTATGAGGGCCCGATGGAGCGGCATTTCAGCGTGTTTTTCGGCATCGGACCAGACTTGTCCGCGACTCTGCGATGTTATTTGTGTCAGCGGGTGACAGCGGTCGCTTGCCCTTAAAAACCATCACGGAGGAATCAGATTATGGCTAAGTATTACGTTCAGTGCGGACCTGTCGAATTGGTATTAGAGGCTGACACTTGCGAAAAGGCTGCTTTGGCTGCCATCGACCATGCGTTGCAATCTCATTTGTGGATCTATGACGACGAGCAACTAACGGAGTCAGATTGCCAGGACCATTTGATGCTCGAAGCCCTGCTGCACATGGAGCCGATGATCAAAGTCAGTGAACGTGGGTTCCATCGAAACGATGCGGTTGAAATCGGTACGCCGGAAATGGTTCAGCATTGGCATCAGTTAATGATCGGAATGCGTCGGCTGTTCGTCATCGCTGGACTTGAAAAACGCACCATGGCGGCAGTAGCTAGTGACACACATGCAGCCGCTTCAAACGCGTGCCGCCGTTCGCCCAAGTAGTTCAGGTTGCATTCTGCATTCAGGGCCGTGCGTTGAACTTCGGCTGCCGGCTTCGGATCAGTTCGCTTTCGTAAGCACGACGAACCGTGACCTTTGATGCCGGCGAGTCTTTCGGGAAAATGTGAAGCTCGACGCTGACGGTTGCCGCTTCTGTGCTGGCCAGATAATTCGCCAGCGACGCTCGATCACTTTCCGTTAGATGTTGTTTTAATCGAGCCGATAAATCGGACGCTTCGCCGATGTAAAGGTAGCCCTCGTGATTGCGGAATAAATAAACGCCGGGCTGACGGGGAAGCTCTCCTTGCATCAGCTCTTCGCGAATCTTCTCTAGCGTGAATGTCTGGATCTCGCGATCCCAGTCGGCGACGCGTAAAACCAGTTCCGGGCGTAGTTGGCGTTTCTTGCGAAGTTGTAATAGCGACTTTCGAATCGCATAGGCATCCACGCCCGGCGAGATGCGGCGGGCTTCTTTCTGTAATTCCTCTCGCAAAACGGGATCAGCAAGTAGCGTGTCTGTGCTAACGCGATGACGATCAGCGACGACGCGCGCCGCAATTTCCGCGATGGGACTGACGGAGTCATCGATCCTTGGGCCGCGTTGTGTCGCTGGAGCTTTCAGCTTGCCGGACTTACGCAGTTGCAGCAGTCGCAGCAGAGCATCGCGTTGTTGGATATTACTCGGCGACCGATTTGCGAAAAGCTGGTCTAAGAATCGGTTGCGGAGTCGATCCGTTATCAATAATTCGTCGCTGCTGAAACCCTCGTGAGTTGCGATGAAAACGGTTCGAACGTCTAGATCACTGAACGATTTCGCCGTCGTGACAGCTTCTGCCGCAACTGCTTGCTTCAAGAAGCAAGTGGTAGCGAAGCAGAAGATCGTCATTGTCGCAGCAAAAATGAGGCTTCGCTTCGACGACTTCGCCTTTGGCTCATTTCGCGTTAAAGTCATCTTTCCGCCTTATTTTGTTTCTTTCATCAACGAAGTTCTATGCGTATTGTCCTCTGTTATCCGGTCGAAAGCCACCATGTGGAACAAATTCAAGCAGCTGCCCCAGAGGCAACCGTCGTCAATGCGGGGCAAGAACGGATCGACGAATTGTTGCCGACAGCGGATATCTTTGTTGGACACGCCAAAGTGCCGGTGGATTGGGAGCGAGTGCTGGCAGCGAAAAAACTGAAATGGATTCAGTCATCTGCGGCGGGGCTGGACCATTGTCTTGTACCGGGCGTGATTGATTCTGACATTATCGTTAGCAGTGCATCGGGATTGTTCGCACCCCAGGTTGCCGAACAGACGTTTGCGTTACTGCACGGCCTGCTTCGCCGTCTGCCCTTGTTCTTCCGCGCCGAAGCAAAACGCGAGTTCATTCGGTTGCCGACAGACGACTTGCGTGGCAAGACCGTTGGTATCGTCGGGCTAGGCGGCAACGGACGAACGATTGCCAATGTGCTTTCGCCTTGGGAAGTAGAGATCATTGCGACGGATTTTTATCCGATCGACAAACCCGATTCGGTTACCCAGCTGTTGCCAGCGGATCAGCTTGATGAGTTGCTGGCCAAAAGCGACATCGTGATCTTGGCGCTCCCGCTTAATGCTGACACAGAAGGATTGTTTGATGAAGCGTGCATTTCCAAGATGAAACCAGGCAGTTACCTGATCAACGTTGCACGCGGTGCTGTTGTTGTGGAATCCGCGTTGGTCGCGGCCCTCGACTCGGGCCATTTGGCGGGTGCAGGCTTGGATGTCACGGAAGTGGAACCGTTAGCTGAAACAAGTCCGCTGTGGGATGACGAAAAGGTCATTATCACACCACATGTGGGTGCGCAGTCGGCGCGGCGCGTGAGTGACACGACTGATTTGGTCGCGATCAACTTAAAGCGACACTTGAGCGGTCAGTTGCCTTACAATCGCGTAGACAAGCAGCTTGGGTTTCCGCATCCGTCCGACGTATGGCGAGGAGAGTCGCAGTGAGCAGTAACCGTCACGCCCAGCCTTGCGAGGCTTACTTGAAGCGTGATGAAGATGCGGTCGGTCCGCTAAGGCTGCCCATCAAAGACCCGGTTCGTTTTATCAATCAATTCAATCGGGTTTACGCGCGGCTAGGGCTGAAGATTCTTCCGATCGGTGATGAACCAGACTGCGACGAGGCGGGCTGCGACGAGACGGGCTG
>CAYUGI010000245.1:0-6452 GCA_964444105.1 uncultured Pirellulaceae bacterium | reverse complement strand
CGGGCTGCGACGAGACGGGCTGGCGCGGGTGAAGATCCGGTTGTCTGAAATTTGACTTTTTCAAACTAGTCATCGCCCTAAACCAAGCCAGTCAAAACTCCATCCCCACAGAAATCCGGATTCCCAAACGATTTTGTTTCGTGCCCCATCGCGGCTGCAATCGTCATCAACAAGCGATTGTGCGGCACGCTGTCGAACTTCATCGCGCGGCCGGAATCGAATCCAAGCCCGCCGCCGATCAAGACAAATGGGATGTCGTCGCGTGTGTGCGAGTTTCCCTTGCCCAATTCGTTTGTCCAGACGATTGTCGTGTTATCCAGCAACGAACCTTGGCCTCCCGGTTCGGGCGTCTCCGACAGTCGCTTGGCCAAAAAGGCAACTTGTTCGGCGTACCATGTGTTGATTTGAATCAGCTTTTCGTACGCTTTCTTGTTGCTGTCCGGTTCGTGTGACAAGCCATGATGGCCTTCGTCGATCCCCAGCCAACGCATTCGCGGTTGACCGACGCTGTTCGTGATTTGGAACGTGGCGACTCGCGCAAAGTCTGCTGCGAAACTGTTGACCAGCATCTCGGTTTGCATTCGCGTGATTTGCGGCATGTTGTCGTTTTCCACGTCGACGTTTGGCGGCAGATCTGGCACGGCGTGACTAACCGCTTGTTCGACCTGTGCATCGGCTTTCTGGCCAGCGGCTAATTCGGTTTGCAGCTCTTTTTCGACCGCTCGCGCCATGGCGACATGCTCTTTAAGCAGCTGGCGATCTTCGATGCTGACCGCGCGTTCGACTTTCTTCAAGTCATCAACGATGTCATCCAGAACGCTAGCCAGCAGTTCGCGGTTTTTCGTCTGACCATAAAGCTTGTCAAACATTTGCTGCGGATCACTGATGGGGGCGACCGGCTGATTCGCACCCGCGTAAGACATTCGTGTCCACGTGTCGGCGCGATCGGGGACCATGACACCGAATTCCAGCGATCCAAACTTCGTTCGGCTTGCTTCGTTTGCTTGCAGTTTGTTCTTCAAAAATTGATCGACCGAAATACCCATCGACCATCCCGCTGGCGTGTCCGAACCGCCTTGGATGTCGCCTGGGAAAAGTTCGATCCCAGTCAGCAGGCAACCGATGCCGCGCATGTGCCCGTCGCCATCGCCATTGATTTTGTTGTCGATGCCGTGCAGCGTCATCATCTGCTGCTTGAATGGCGCAAGGGGTTTCAGGATGCGTTTTACGTCGTAGTCCTTTCCTTGCTTGTCGGGCCAGAAGTGTTTGGGGATGACACCGTTGGGGCTGAACAGGAAAACGATTCGTTGGCGACGCGTGTTCGAAGCCGCCCAGCCAAGGCTAGGCAGCCCCAGCAGAAAGCTGCCAGCAGCAGCGCTGACGCCTAGCTTTTGTAAAAAATCACGACGATTATTCTGTAAGTTCATCATGCGTCTCGGCGGTTAAGAACGAGGAACTGTGTAGCATCAAGAGTCTTGTTGGACTTCTCTGACCACCGTCCAGGCGATGGAAACGATCAAGTCTCGGATGCTGAAATTGTTTTCTTGGAACTCGCGTGTCAGCCGATCAAGTGTATCAGCACCGTAAGCAGCGGCCGGTTGCTTGACGAAATGCTCAAAACAACTATCGACAAATGCCCGATGCGAATCGCTGTTGGAAACTAAAAAATCAGCAAGTTCGCGTGCGCCATCAAATTGGGCGACTTGTCCGGTTCGGTCGAGGTAGCTGCCGGTGGCATCGACGGTTTGGCCTTTCTCTTTCGCGCGGAAACGTCCGACGGGATCAAATTTCTCCAGCGAGAAGCCGAGAGTGTTGATTTTGGAATGGCAAACTTGGCAACTGACTTCATCGGTTTGCAACGAAACTCGTTGACGCGTGGTCAGCTTTGGATGCAGGTCCGGGTTCAGTGGTGAAAACGCAGCGTTGGGCGGTCGCAAAGTACGACCGAGGATCTTTCGATAAAGAAAGACGCCACGGTGAATTGGCGATGTGGTTCGATGATAAGAAAGGTCCGCCATCAACAACGGATGCGTCAGCACGCCAACATGTGCATTTGCATCGGCAATGCTCGGGGCTAATTCGCCAGTAGAGTCCTTGGTAGTTTGTTTGGTTGGCTTCCAAGCTTTGCCGTAGAATGCAGCGAGTCGTTCGTTGGTCGGCGACCAATCCGCTTGGATCAACTGACGGAAATCACTTTGGTCGCTCCAAACGACCTGGTGTAAAAAAGTATCCAGAGAAGCCCTTAGGTCGGCGATCAATTGGTCGTCAAATCCTGGGAATCGCTCCTTGTCTTTGCTGATCTCTTCGCTGTGAGTCAGTTCCAGCCATTCGTATAGGAACGCTCGCGTCTTGGCTTGGGTGCGAAAATCGTTGACCATCCGCCAGACGACATCGTTGATCTGATCGTCAGTCTTCAATTGGTTTTTGCTGACTTTCTTCCGTAACCATTCATCCACAGGAAGCGAATCGAACATCACCAGGGCTAATCGATTGGCTGCTCGCTGCGAATCACTTTGGTCGAAATCTAAAGTCGGGTAAAGAAAGCGAGGCGACTTCAGCGCCATCAGGCAGATCTTCTTGATCGCTTCGGCGTCGTCGGGGGTCGTGTCGATAGGCGCGTCAATGAATGTCTTTTGCTGAGCTTCAGATAACTCGCCACGAAATGCGGTGGACACGATGTGCTTGGCAAAGCCTCGCAGGCGGCTGCGGTTCTTGTCGGTCTTTTTCCTGTGTTTACGTTCGTACTCTGGCCACAGCTCCGTGATTGCGGCTTGTGAAAATTCGATGGCTGCCTTGGTGGTCGACTCGTCCCATTGTCGATTGACTGATGTTCCGCGTTCGTATCCGTAGCTGCGATCATCGGCTGGTAGCTTGGTTTGCAACGCGAAGCTTGCTGGCATGGTTGATTTAATCAAGTGACGCATCGGGATCACTTCTTCGACGCCACCGGGCGGCACCCACGCGAGAGTAAACGTGGCGGGAGGCTGCTCGGTCTTGCGTTTTCGCTGAGTGAAATCAATCTTAAACGGATAGGCTCGTCCGCCCGTCAGTTGCAATGTTCGGCGAAATTCTGTCTTGCCCGCCGATTGAACATGATTGTTGATCAGTTCGCGACCGTGCCGACCGAATTCTAATACAAAAGAGCAGCTGCTTCGGACGATGATTTCGTAGCGGCCGGTCTCGTCGATTCGAAGTGAGCCGGACCAATTAATGTAGAACTCCTTGGGGTCGATTCCTTTACCCTTGTCGGGGCCGTCGTGTCCGAAGTTGAAATCCAGCACGGGATCGGTCCGCTCGATCTTCAGCTTTTCCTTTTTCCATTGGTCACCCTGAAAGTAGTTGGCCAGGACACCACGGGGTTCTTCCTGCCAAGCCATTTCGGTAAATGAACCGTACAGCCCACTGATACTTTGCCGCAGTTGTTCACCGGTCAGTCGCGCCAAACGTATTCTCGGGGGCCGATTTCGGACCTGGGCAGCTTCACTGTAAAACGCGTGGTGGATGTAGGCCGAAACAGCTCTCGCGTTTTTGCCAGTGCACAAATCGGGATCTTCTTCGGGCATCGTGTCCGAAATCAAATCGGTTAACTCCCCGATCGTCGCGTCACCGGTGAGCCGGTCCGGGTAGAACTTTGGTACCCCTTCACCGTTTTTGCCATGACAATTCTGGCAGTCGTTTCGGTAGATTTCTTTCCCTATTTTTCGCAGTTCGTCACTGTCTGCGGCAGCGGATCTGGCCAGGAAAACCGCGGCACAGAAGGTTGTCAGTAATAAAGTCAGCCTGCTCATAGACAGCGGTGAAAATGGGTGACGACGATGGGGGCAAAAAATCGCGTTTAACGCGTGGTTTTCCCTGGTTCGGGCAGTTTGCGTTGTCGAACAGTTGGACCTACTTGCAATCCGCGAAAGATGCCCGTCAGCAAACTGTTTATCCGAAAATCTGGTAACTTCGGGATCTGGATATGTGGAAGTATCATCGGGAGGAAAGTTTCTACGAGCATAGCTCAGAGACGTGATTTCGGTCGACATAATCCGTGTTGTGATCCGGCAAGAACCTGTTTGGACCTTTGGGCTTGCGTGAAAGGGGCGAAACGCCATACTAACCCGCTTCGCCACGTGTTTTGCGGTCAAAAAGGTCGCCATCACCCCAAGTGCGCGACCTGAAATTGACTGAAAAATAACATCTGACTGGAAAAAGTTACCAGCCATGGCTGACATTCTAAATGTCGCTCGGCGCGAGCAAACCGGCTCGACCGCCTCACGACGATTGCGACAAAGTGGGCATGTTCCTGCCGTATTATACGGTCACGGGCAAGATAACCAACATCTCGCCATCCCCAAGGCTGACGTCCGGCTGTTGCTGCGTCACCATGGAAAGATGGTGGAACTGAAGGGTGACGTCAAAGAAACCGCCCTGGTCAGCGAATTGCACTGGGATCCGTTGGGCATCGAAGTGTTGCATATGGACCTTCAGCGTGTCGATTTGAACGAGAGCGTCGAAGTCACGGTGCCAGTTCACATCCACGGCGAGCCGATTGGAACACGCGAGGGTGGTATCTTCCTGGAGAACAATCACCAAGTCGATATCGCATGTTCAGCGGGTAACATTCCCGAGAATGTGGTCGCTCATGTCGCCGAGCTGGGCTTGGGAGACAACTTGACTGCGGCTGATTTGGATTTGCCAGAGGGAGTGACTTTGGTTTCACCTCCTGAATTAATGATCTGCCACATTGAAGTCCCCAAGGGATCCAAGGACGAAGACGAGGACGCAATATCCTCCAACGAACCGGAAGTTATTTCCAAAGGTGGCGAGGGAGGCGAAGGCGAGTAGGATTTTCGTTCGATGCGGTCCATCCGCGTGTTACCGTTGTGCTGATACCTCTGGGTACAGCGACTGGAAAGCTATGCGAATGAAAAGCTTTGAGAGTGGATTGCTTTGCAGTGCGGGAATTACGATTGCCAGCTGAGCGGTTTTTTTGAGAGCGGACAGCCTTTATGAAACTGATCGTTGGCTTAGGGAATCCCGGACGCAAGTACGAAGAAACACGACACAACGTCGGATTCTTGGTGGCTCGAAAGATCGCCGCCTTGATTTCGGCTTCGCCGTCACGCGATCGGTTTGACGGAGAGTACGCGGAAGGTAACAGCGGTGGCGAGAAGTTGCTGATTTTGTGCCCGCAAACGTACATGAATGCGAGCGGGCAAAGTGTTCGCAAAGCGTTTGATTTTTATAAGTTAGAGACAGAGGAAGTGTTGGTCGTCTGCGATGACCTAAATTTGGATAACGGTCGTTTGCGACTTCGTCCAAAGGGATCTGCAGGCGGTCAGAATGGATTGAAGGATATTATTCGCCATCTTGATAGTGAGGGATTTCCTCGGCTTAAAGTTGGAATTGGCCGGCCACCGGAAGGCTGGAGTGTGACGGATTACGTGTTGGGGAAATTCCCCAAACCTGAACATGAGTTAATCGAAACAGCGACGACACGAGCCGCCTACGCCGCGATTGAGTGGGCCAAGAACGGGATCGGGTCGGCGATGAATCAGTACAACGCGACCGAGCCAGACGCGCGAGCGAAGACAGATTCGAAGAAGAAACAACCGAAGCAAATTTGACAGAGAGATTTACCTGCCGTGGCAAATAGCACTTACGAAACGTTGTTCATTTTGGACAGCAACCACTACGCCCGTGATCCAGGTGGCGTCAGCAAACAGATCGATGAGATCATTACCGAAGCTGGTGGCAAAGTCTTAGTGAACAGGCTTTGGATGGAGCAAAAACTGGCTTACGCAATTGATGGCCACCAAAAGGGCACTTACTGGTTGACCTACTTTGAGATGCCTGGTGATGGCTTGCCAACGATTCAGCGAGCGTTTCAGTTGAATGAATGCGTCGTTCGTGAATTGACGCTGAAGCTTGAGCCACGGTTGGTCGAGCCAATTCTGGCCAACGCACGCGGTGAAGCTGCCAAGCCAGAGGCAGAAGCGGAGACAGAGGTCAAGGATGAAGCGAAAACTGAGGCGGCCCCAGCGTAGTGAGACGCTTGGATGCAGCAGGTAAATCCGGCTCGATTGACCAGACTTGTCGCGTTTCGTTGCTAAATTGCTTGCATCAGACGGCTTGAAGATGATACGGTCCTCGGTAGCGACCGCTGCTTCGAGCAACCATTCCCAGGCATGAGTGAAGATTATGGCAAGTTACAACCGAGTCATTTTGGTCGGCAACATTACTCGCGATATCGAGCTGAAGTACACGCAAGGTGGTACGGCGGTCACCGACGTTGGGCTTGCCGTGAATGATCGTCGCAAAACAGCGACTGGCGAATGGATCGACGAAACAACGTTTGTCGATGTGACCCTTTGGGGCCGCACCGCAGAAGTGGCGAGTGAGTATTTGGGAAAGGGATCTCCGATCTTGATCGAAGGTCGGTTGAAATTGGATACCTGGGAAACAGA
>CAYUGI010000244.1:0-9989 GCA_964444105.1 uncultured Pirellulaceae bacterium | reverse complement strand
ATGCCATCCCGCAAATTGCGGGGAAAACCAATCACTTAAGCTGGACGCTCTCTTTCGGCGTTTTGAACCCTCCGATGCCGGCTAAAGCCCGATACCGCTAAGTTAGAGGAATCTTTGGATTTAGTATCTAACGCGAAGCGCCAGCGAGCGGCGCGTTCTAAGGGCCGCTCGCTGGCGTTTCGCGTTATTCGAGGTCGCCTAACTTCGCGATATTGAGCTAAAGCCGGTTCGCACGCGCGATATAGCGGAATGTTGTTGCCTACTGTTCTTGCTCAGCAAGTTGCTGGCCTGCTCCGACCTTTACCAACTGAGCTGGCAAAGTATTCTGCTAGTCATACGGAGGCCAGCTCAATCAAATAGCACTCCCCCCAAAAAAATTGCCGAAACGTCCTGAGGTTGAATTGTCCGGCTCCAATCCATCTGACGACACTTCGCCATCTGATGATTCTCCGCCGCCCAGCGATCGGAGAAAACAAATCGCTTGGACACTGGTCAAGTTTGCGATCCCGATCGGAATCATCGTCTTTCTTGTCAAGAACATCGACCAGGAGCAGTGGGCAGCGCTCGCCGAGCATGACAAAAACTATGGACTGCTGGCTGCTGCTTTGATTGTTTCGATCGGCGCGATGGCCCTGTCTTTTGCACGCTGGTGCGTGTTGGTTCGATGCCAAGGAATCGAATTGAGCATGCTGGAAGCTCAGCGTTTGGGATCCATTTGTTTTTTGCTGAGCTTCGTATCGGCAGGCAGCGTTGGGGGAGATCTCTTCAAAGCGATTTTTCTTGCCAAGCGACGTCCCGGCAAACGTATCGAAGCGGTCGCGTCCGTCCTGGTCGATCGCGGCGCGGGCCTGTACGGATTGCTGCTGCTGGTCACGGTAGCTTTGCTCTTCTTGAAAACGCCAGCCAGCGCCGAGTACATGGATCAAGTTAAAACAGGTACGACTGTTTTGGTGGGACTTGGTACTTTCGTTTTAATCTTCCTGGTTTTTGGCGGTCGATTGGTCGACCGGCTAATTAGCTGGGGCAGCACGGTACCTGTTGTCGGTGGACTGGTAAACAAAGTGGGACCGCCGCTGCGAATGTTTCACCACCACAAGTTTGCGTTCGCCATGTCGATCGTGATGAGCCTTGGTGTGCAAAGCCTATTGGTCATCAGCATGTACTTTGTGGCTCGCGGTTTGTACGGCGATCCGCCAACACTGGCGGAGCATTTTGTCATCGTTCCCATCGGGATGCTGATGTCCGCATTGCCGCTCACTCCAGCGGGTGTGGGAGTTTTGGAAGCGACCATCGACAAGCTCTACGAGGTTGTTCCTGCAAAACCGACGGCCGCATCTGGAACCCTGGTCGCGTTGGTCTTCGAATTCGTCAAAGTCGTGATGGGAGTCATCGGAACCATCTTTTACTGGACTGCCAACGAGGAAGTCCGTGAGAGCTTGGAAGAGGCTGAAGAAGAAAGCGAGACTGACCAATCGTGAGCCACAGAGGCTTTTGCTACAAAGACACTGAAATTCAAAACACCGCCCTCACAAATCGCCCTCACAAATCGCCCGCACAAAAGGTAAGGATCATGGCAGTAGAAATCACAGCAGAGTATGTCGGTGGCCTTGGGGTCACCGCGAAACACGGACCGAGCGGCGCGACACTTTCGACCGACGCTCCAACAGACAATGGTGGAAAGGGGCAGTCGTTTTCACCAACCGATTTGGTCGCGACCGCACTGGGAACGTGCGTGCTGACGATTCTTGGCTTGGTCTCTCAGCGTCACGAATTAGACCTAACCGGTAGCACAGTGCATGTCACGAAGGAAATGATCACATCCCCCGTACGACGAATCGGAGGACTGAAAACCCTCGTAACAATTCCGGCGGGTCGCGTCGAGGACAGCGAAATGCGCAAACGACTTGAGGCAGCTGCGGGAAAATGCCCAGTTCATCAGAGTCTGCATCATGACATCGATGCCCCAATCGACTTTGTCTATCAGACGTAGCGGGATTCCTGCAGCCCACCACAGACGGGGCGTGACCCCTCTAACCATCACGATCAGTAAGTCAGGCCCATCCTCCGACTCTGCCTGGGTTGATTTCGAACGCCAAAGGTGTGGATTCGACATAGTTTCTCAATGGACGCCAAGCTTTGGCTAACCTGTTGACGACTTCTCGCACCCAGCAATCAGATGCACCGTTCATCATCCATCGGCTCTCGGCCGACATCGACCTGTGCATCTTCTCGTCGCGGCTTCTCCCTAGTCGAACTGTCCGTGGTCGTCATCATTATTGGCGTGATCGCAGCTTTCGGTGTGCCGCGTTTGCTCCGATCAGTCGAACGCTCCAAGGCTTCCGAAGCGTTCAAGTACATGACTTCGGTACGAGACGCCCAAGAACGCCACTCAATGCGAAATGGGCAGTATGCATCCGATATCGCTGACCTGGACTTCCAACAGGCCGACCCTGAGTATTTCACAGTCCTGCCGATTTCGGCGGGATCTACCGGTTCGATCGAAGACTCCTGGTCGATTACCTTGCGTCGCGAAGGTGCGTCGGCGGGCTACGGGGCCTACGAGGTCACTTTTACCGAATTGGGATACGACAGCGTTGGGAGTTCGATCGAGCTCTATCCAGGCATCCAACCGATGCAAAAGTGATTCACTTTGCATGGGCGATAGTCGGTCACACGCCGACATAAGCTCTTTTCGTTTGCTAATTTGCCGGTTCGCCGCTTAAATGGGGAATTCCAGTGTCGCTTTTGACGCTGGAATGACGCCACAAATTAGCCGAACACGTCCATGCAATTGCCTGTCGTTTCTGACACACCCACGGCCAAAACAGCCAGCCCAGCGGATCCCGATACGAACGCACGCGGTCGCTACGCCGTCGTTAGTTTGGGCTGCCCGAAGAATCTGGTCGACACCGAACAGATGCTTGGCCGACTGGACGAGGACGGCTATCAGATGGTGGACTCGGTCGATTCGGCCGATTTCGTTGTCGTCAACACTTGTGGGTTCATCGACTCGGCGCGCGAAGAATCACTTGGCGCGATCGATGAAATGCTGGACTTAAAAAAGCAAGGCAAGATTCGCAACGTTGTCGTCACCGGCTGCTTGGCCGAACGTCAGCAAGGCAAACTGCTGGAAGCTCGCCCGGAAATCGATGCCATGGTCGGTGTCTTTGGGCGAAACGAAATCGTCTCGGTGATCGATCGCCTGCAAAGCGGAGTCGAAGAACAGCAAAAAGTATTTCGCCCAGCCGCCGTCAAACCGCTTAGCGATGCCGTGCGAACAGCAGTGACACCACGTCACTTTGCGTATCTGAAAATCAGCGAAGGGTGTGATCGTCTTTGTACGTTTTGCGCAATCCCCAAGATGCGAGGCAAGCACTACAGCAAGCCAATGGAGCAGGTGGTTGACGAGGCAAAGCGATTGGGCGACAGCGGCGTTCGCGAAATCGTGATCGTTGCTCAAGACACAACCTACTACGGCAACGATCTCTACGGCCAACCACGGCTGGCTGATCTTCTGGAGCAGTTGGATCAAATCGACTCGGTCGATTGGATTCGTCTGATGTATTTCTATCCGATGTACATCGATGATCGCTTGATCGATACGTTGGCTGGTGCAAAACGCATCTTGCCCTACATCGACATGCCGCTGCAGCATGCCAGCAACACGATGCTGAAGCGAATGTCTCGCAAGACGACGCGTAGTTTGCAAGAAGAAATCCTCGGCAACTTACGGTCGCGAATCAACAACTTAATTATGCGGACCACGATGATCGCCGGATTCCCGGGCGAGACGGATGAAGACTTTGCGGAGCTGATGGACTTTGCCCAGCAGCAACGTTTCGAACACTTGGGTGTCTTCACTTATAGCGTCGAAGAGGATACGCCAGCGGCGAAGCTCCCCAACCGCGTGCCCGCCGAAGTTGCCCAGCAACGCTACGAAGAACTGATGGCGCTGCAACAACAGATCGCGTTTGAGTGGACTGACAGCCGTGTCGGATCCGCCGAAGATGTATTGATCGATGCAGCCCTGCCTGATCAAGAAGGTGTTTGGATTGGTCGCAGCCGGGCAGAAGCTCCCGATATCGACGGGGTGATCTACGTTTCCGGCATCGACCCAGATAGCGATGTCGGCGTCGGTTCGATGGTACGCTGCGAAATCGTGGCGGCAGACGGCTACGACTTGGTCGCGGCTCCGTTAGAATAGAACTCGTCACTAAAAGAACTGTTGGATTTGCCAGGATTCACCTTTCCACGCGAAGAATTCTCGCCCGGAAAGGCTCTGTAGAGTCGCCGTTCAGCGAACGCTACAGAACCGATGACTTCCCACGTGAATCCCCTCATGACGTATGCAATGAGTGCCACAAGCCCGTCAACTTCTGTCTACAACGTCCCCAATGCGTTGACCACTGCGCGATTCGCTTTAGCGATTGCGGTCATGGTGTTGATTCCGCTGGGACATTTTACCGCCGCGATGATCGTCTTTGTGATTGCCGCGTCGACGGACTGGATGGATGGCTATTGGGCTCGAAAGTACGGCCAAGTCACCAAGCTGGGACGGATTTTCGATCCCTTTGTCGACAAAATCATCATTTGCGGATCCTTCATTGCCTTGGTGGAAGTGGGCGGATCGAACGTCGCATCCTGGATGGCGACTGCTGTTGTTGCAAGAGAGCTACTGGTGACCAGCCTTCGCGGCATGGTAGAAGGCTCCGGCGGGGATTTTTCTGCCAGTCAGTTGGGCAAATGGAAGATGGTGCTGCAGTGCGTCGCTATCGTCGCGATCTTATTGTCGCTCATGTACGCCGGACAAATCGCTTGGCTGGCGACGACAGCGCATGCACTCCTCTGGGCAGCCATTGCGATTACGATTTACTCCGGGTACGACTACGTCATCCGGGCCGCCCGCGTGCTACGCGATGTGCCAGATCCGACGTCATAGGTCTCGCTAACCGCACCAGAGAGTTTGCCACAGTGGATTTTCAAGGAAGCCGTTCATGGCGCGAATAGTCTTCTACGCCCTCAACAGCTTCGTTCTGGTCGCCGTGATCTCCAGTCTGCTCTTCTGGATCCACCGGCTGGTGAAAAGATTTCGTTCGCCCGAATCCGTCGGCCAGCTTGTTCCGCTAACGCCAAGAGAAAAACCGCTTTGGACGTTAGGTGAGTTCTTCCTGATGTTTGGTTTAAGCATCATCTCGATTGTGGTTCTTCAATACACCGCAGACTCGCTTGGATGGCTTGAACGCCCGGAAGTTGTCGTTGATGCCATCATCCCCGTCGATGAGACTTCACCTGCCGAGATTGGCCCCAAGCCCGCTGAAGCAGCGCCGAACTTGATGCCAATGTTGATTATCAACACGCTGGCAGGCCTGATTTCCCTGAGCATGACCCTATTGTGGCTGAAGTTCGTGGCTGGTTGTTCGCCAACGCATCTAGGCCTGAATGTCAGAGCGGACGACCTCGCTTTAGGATTCAAATCCGCTTGGTGGTTCATCCCACCAGTGCTTATCATCAGCGTGCTGGCGTCGCTTTTAGTTCCTTATGAACATCCGGTTTTGGAGACGCTGGCCAACACCGTGGTTCCAGGAACCTGGGTAATGCTGTTTATCAGCACCGCCGTGATTGTGCCATTCGTGGAAGAGTTCATGTTCCGCGTCATGCTACAGGGTGGACTACAGCGTTTGGCAGACCCACAAACGTCGTCGCTGGAAGTCACGGACGGCGCAGGTGCGGATCCCTCAGAAGAAACCGTTCGTACTCACGAAACCTGGCCGGCGGACGCTCATCAGCCACCCGCGCCGAAGCCTGACACCATGGCCACAATTGAGGGCGGCACAACCGAAGCATGGCGACCGATGGCATTGTGGCCGATCGTTGTCACCAGCATGCTGTTCGCAATGATGCACCTTGGCCAAGGCGCGGCGTTCATCCCGCTGTTTTTCCTGTCGCTGGGACTCGGGTATTTGTATCGCCAAACCGGGCGCATCACGGCGCCGGTCATCGTTCACATGATTCTGAACGGCGTCACGATGGTAGCCGAGTTCAGCCGAATCGCAGCGGGCATTGAAAGAAGCAGCTTCTAGGTTTTCTTCCAACCACCCATCGCAACAAATGATCACGGCTTCAAGAGATCCTTGATTTTGGCGTGAATCTCCCTCGCGGTTGCTTCACCAGCACCAGTTTTCACAAGCTGCACAACTCCTTCTTGGTCGATCAGAACAACATGCGGGATGCCTCGCACACCATACTGGCTGCTCATCTTGCTGCCTTCAGGCGTGACGATCACCGGATGCTCCAGTTTGTGGTGGTCCAAGAAACTAGCGATCGTCTGTCGTTCTTCTACCGGTGAAACCTCTTCCTTCGAACGCGACGCCCGTTCCTTTTCGTCGTCCCACTGGTAGTTGTAATAAGCGGTGACACCGACGATCTCGAACTTCTCATCACCGAACTCTTCTCGCCATTCGCGAAGATGCGGGAAAGTGGCGATGCAAGGGCCACACCACATTGCCCAAAAATCCAGCAAGACAACCTTCCCCTCTAAGTCATCTCGGTCCATGTCGATCGTGTTGACCCATTCATCGATATCCCACTCAGGTGCCGGCTTACCGACAAGCGATTCCTTGGGCTTTACCGATGACAATTCCATTTTGCGAAGCTCGATTCGTTTCAGCGTTGCCCGGACGGCTGGATTCTTTGAAGCAAACTGTTCCAGCTTCGTCATGGTTTCGTCAATCAGTTCATTCGTTGCTTTGACGTCGTCCTGATTCCAGCGCGTAATCCTCAAGAGCTGAGTCTCGGCGTAGCTGGTCTGTAGCTGAACGGAATTGGGAAACAGATCAATCGCCCGTTGAGATACCGTCTGAATTTTCTCGATCGAATCCTCCAACCACAACTCATTGTCTTCCCCCTCATCAGTCAGCGCACGCAGCATGGCAACATAGGCTTGCATCGATTCATCAGTCGCGTCATCCGGCCCGTTGCTCAGCTCCAGCTTTTCAAGCTGCCTTTGGATCAGCGCTTTCGCTGCGTCGTCCTTGTCGTCATCAACCAGTAAACGCCCTTTCAAGACGACCACTTGCGAAGCGGGGTGCAATTGAACGTCGTCTCGCGAAAGGGCATCGTGTGCTCGACCAACCGCCGCCGCAAGCGACTTTGAATTTCCTGATTCGTCTGCAACCGCTTGCATGCTCTGAATGGTCATCCACAAGCCAAACTGACTTTGCGGCTGTTGGATACGACTGATTTGAAAATCAATCAGCTTCATATACTGATCGTTGGCGGCTTTGAAGTTACCTTCCGCGGCCAAACGCGATGCCAAACTTTGCCGCAAGACGTTTAAGTCGTCCGAGTCAGGGCTAGCCTCGATTCGCGATTCCAAAAACGTCGTCGCAACCACCAAATCCTCCGCCATCTTTTCGCGCAGTTCGGCGTGTAGCTTGCGGAACGCATCCAGGCCACTCTTCTCCTGGGCAATCGCAGGAACTGACGGCAAAACGACGAGTGCGAACAACAATACAAAACGATAAGAATTCCATCGCATGGGCGGGACCACTGTGAACTGAGTAGTTGGTATGGATCGTCGATTCATCTTGCGCAACTAAAAGTCACGTCGGGAAAAATAGAGACAGCTGATGCCTAGCATGACGACGACAAATCCTGCGCAGCTGAGGACAGGACGGAGGATTCGAAACCGGATTTTTTCTCCGTCGCTCGAATCATCTTGTCCGAAAGTCATCGATGACTTGCCACCGACAATTGCTGAGACCGTTTGACCAATTTCGCCCGTTTGGGGAGTGAGCGTGCGAAGTGGAGTGATCACATATTTGTCTACCAATCGCCAGCCAGATAATTTGGGGCGAATTCTGCGTTGAACGGACCAATCGTCAGCGCGCACGAAATCGAGTTGGTCGATGTGGTGTACAACGGTCAGCAAGTCATCCTCTTCTGAGTACGCGACCGATTCGACCTCCTTGTCGCGAAAGGTTGATTCGAGTGATACTCGCCCATCGGTCACTTTCAGTGGGCAGCACGTCGCATCGCTCCAGACGACCATGAACCGGGAATCATCGGCCAGGCCAATTGCGGAATGCACGGATTGATTGCTGGCAAGTTCTAATTCCGCGATCGTCTCAAGGGTGAGGGCATCCAGGATCAAAATGGGCTCCTCGTCGCGAGCGATCAGTATTTTTGATCCACTGACCGCAACCACGGCTGACTTAGCCGCCTCGCCATCCAATTCGCGTCTCGCTGTTTTTGCCCAAACCGTTTCGCCCGGTTCATCAGGTGCGTCCAGGCGAGTGATACGACCAAGTGAATACAGCACTATCCAATCGGCTGCATCAGACACGACTAGGCGCACCGGTTGAACGATGGTGATTCCCGCAGGCAGAATGGTTTGGAAATCCGACGTGCCGCCGCCGCGTTTCCGCATCAATTCGGTCAACCAATTTCCGGGTGTCGCGTTATCGCTGGCTTCCGAAGCGCCACCTGGATCCGATGAGAGCACCTTCTCCAAATCCGCCGCCATCAAACCGCCCGTATTCATGGCGACCAACGACTTGCCCGGAATGGCAAGCAGACGACGTGTTGCGATGGGCAGACGGATACTTGGTTCGGGTTCCCAGTCAGCACCGCGTTCAAGCAATTGCAGGTCCAGTGACCCGCTACCGTAGGGATTGAAACGCCCCCCTTTGACTCGTGCCGTCGCAACGTGATCGCTGTCGATTTTGACAAGCGGCAAAACCAAATCACCGCGACTTGGCTCCGGATCCGACAACGGTTGCCACATTTGTGTCGGCGCATCAAATCGTTGCAGCCCACCACCTCGCGTGGTGGCAATGACGTCGTCACCGACCAAGACGCTGCTACGAATCGCTGCGGGCGACGTGACCACCTCATCAAATCTCGAACCAATTACACCGACGATTAAGACAAAAGCACCGAACATGCAAGTGACACCAATCGCCAAAATCGGCGTTCGCCATCGAAGTCCGGCCAAAAAAGAGACACTGTAGAAAACAGAGAAGAGAAAGACGGATACTGGAATACACCAAAGCAGCCGGATGTTCCAAATATCCAGACGTAAGCCAGCGATCAACCAAATCCCAATGACCAACTGACAAACGCACAGAAATACGAACGCGAGCCCGCCCAAAAACTTGCTTAACAAAAGCACTGTCCGGCTAATTGGTTTACTCAGCAGTAGATGAAGCGATCCGGGCTGTAACATGTCGGGAACGATCGATGCTGTGACCAGAATCCCCAGGAAGATCAAACCGAATCCTAACAGCAAGTTCAGGAGCAATGGCAGAAAGAACTGGTTGGCCAGAAGATCAAACTGTCTTTTGCCGAAGGGTAGCGGATCAGGGTATTCGAACCCTGCGTAGCTTAGTCTTATGGACCGTGAGGTGCGTGCTTCAAAGACGCCAGGCAGCGCTGATTCGATTCGTAGTCTGGCACGACGCAGTTTCAAGGTATCGGAAAGCTCTATGTCGTCTGTCGCATCTAAGTCACGCAGTTCGCGCAGCCG
This sequence comes from uncultured Pirellulaceae bacterium, assembly GCA_964444105.1. GTDB lineage: Bacteria > Planctomycetota > Planctomycetia > Pirellulales > Pirellulaceae > K23-9. The sequence goes on along the minus strand of CAYUGI010000244.1, from coordinate 463 downwards.
TGCAGTCGCCTTCCATGCGTCCGCGTCGTGCCAACCTTCGGCTCTCATAACGTCATTCAAGCCATCGGCCAACACATCCGTGCGGATTCGCACCTCTTCGCCCTTCGCCACGCGTTGCAGGGGAAGCTTCAGGTCTTTGGGCAATGCAGCCGACACGCGCCCCAGGGCAGTTTCCTTCTGCGTGGGGTCTGCCAAGCCTTGCGCTAACATCGCTTTCAGCTGCGTGCCGTTGTCGAAATCCCAGCGACGGAACTCGGTCCTCAAGTCTTCGCGATATCCCACCAGCGCCAACGCGCCGAGCAAGATCCAAATCGCAACGAACGCAATCCACAGCACTCGTGATGAAAGTGCGGCGTGAAACGAATCCATGATGACAGCAAAGTAGGGACGCATTAGATGATCCCCCTCGCAAGTTCGTTTTCCTTCGCGAATTCACTATCTGCGACGGGTTCACTTTCATCGA
>CAYUGI010000243.1:8205-10108 GCA_964444105.1 uncultured Pirellulaceae bacterium | reverse complement strand
GCGAAACACTTGATGAAGCGTGACATTGACTACGTGATTCAGGACGGCAAGGTCGCGTTGGTGGACCAACACACCGGTCGGATCTTTCCAGAGCGTAAATGGCGAGATGGGTTGCACCAGGCCATCGAAATCCGTGAAGGTGCGGAACTGACCGCTGAAACAAACTCGTTTGCGAGAATCTCTCGTCAGCGATTCTTCAAAATGTACCAGCAGGGAACGGGCATGACGGGAACCGCTAGTGATGCGGTCGATGAATTCAAGGCGTTTTTTTCCCTGCCAGTTGTTCCAATTCCGCTGAATCAGCCTTCACGGCGTATCGTCATGCCTTCGCGATTGTTCGCAGACGAAACCAGCAAACTTCGCGCGATCGTAGACGATGCGATCTTACGAACAAACCAAGGGCAACCCGTTCTGATCGGCACTCGTACGGTCAGCCAAAGCCAGGACGTTTCTTCCCTGCTAAACACGCGAAAGGCTTCCCATGAACTACTCAATGGAATCCAAGACGCCGATGAAGCCGCGGTTATCCAATCAGCGGGGCGTAGTGGCGTGATCACCGTTGCAACCAACATGGCTGGTCGAGGCACCGACATTAAGTTGGACGCGGACGCACGCGACGCAGGTGGATTGCACGTGATCGCAGCGGAACCAAATCGTTCACGCCGAGTCGACCGCCAACTGATTGGCCGGACAGCACGCCAAGGTGACCCAGGATCTTGCCAGCTATTCGCTGCAGCCGATGACGAACTGGTTGACGAATTTGCGAGTCCCTTAGCAAAACGGATTCGGCGAAATGCAACGGCAAGCGGTGAGGCGAAACTGGACGCCGATTCGATCTTGCTGTCGGCTCAGCAACGCGCAGAAGCAATGGATTTCAAACGACGACAGCGCCTGATGCAGCACGATCGTTGGATCGATGGCGTTCTTCAAACACTGGTCGGCGAAACGGATGGGAGACGCGCAGGATGAATAAGAAGAAATCAATGCTGTTTCTATGCTCTCTTGCGTTAACGCAGTGCTACACCGGTGCGAACGAGCCAGTTGTTGGATTCACGCAGCCAGCCAAGACCATCCAACTAGCCGCTTCGCAAACAGGAACGCTAGCGGAGCTTTCAGCTAGACGTGGTGATCAAGTCCAGAAAGGCCAGGTTTTGGGATCACTCGATTCGGAAGTACTCCTGGCGCGACGCGCTCTTGCTGAGGCCAAAGCGAATTCGCAAGCAACCGTAAAGTCCGCGAAGATCAAGCTTCAGCGCGCCCAGCATCACTATGCCAAGCTGACGCAGTTGCACGACGAAGGTCATAGCGGGAAACGCGAACTGCAATTATCGGCTTCTGACTTAGAACTGGCCGAAACGGCACTCGAAGCGGCGCAAGAAGAATCCGTTATCAGTCAATTGAGCCTGAAGCAAATCGAAGCCGAGATTCGCCAGCGTCAATTGATCAGCCCCACCAAGGGAGTGATCACCGACGTTGTTCTTGAAGTGGGCGAGTTTGTTCCGGCAAGCGAACCGACCGTCATTTCCATCGCAGACCTAAGCAAACTGCGCGTTCGGTTTTACCCACCGACGACGATCGCAGAAAGTCTCCATCCGGGTGATCAAGTTCGCGTCAAACTTTTGCACACAAACCAATCGATTGCAGCGTCGATCGATGTCGTCTCACCCGTCATCGACGCCGACAGCAATACGATTGCGATCGACGTGCTGATCGATAACGACAAGCGTGAATCACCCCTGAGAAGCGGGCGCCGCTGCGAGCTACTTATCGATATTCCGCCCGTGAGCATTGGGCAAAATCCGCGTTCGCATCGTGGCGGGAGTTCAAGATGAGCAACACAATTTCATCGAACAAGGCTACACAACGCACTCGGTTTCATACTGGAAACAGACCGTCCCCTGAC
>CAYUGI010000243.1:0-8105 GCA_964444105.1 uncultured Pirellulaceae bacterium | reverse complement strand
CTGCGTTCTTTAACCAGCGCGGCTAGGTCACGTGAAGAACTATATCAGCGACTTCTCGAATGGCTGTGTTTGCGACCAGGTTGCTTAGCGGCCGGCTTTCAGATGTCCGACGCAGATGGGACACCAACCCAGGGTCCGAGTAATTTTTCAGCAGCACCGTTCGCCAGCGAGACGCTTGACGCGCTCGTTCAAAGGTCTTCAGCGGTTGCTTTGTCGGGTCAAGTCGCATCTGGGCCAGTCGAGAGAATCCGAAATTTGAAATTGGTGAGCGTACCGATTGAACTGCACGCGGATCGTTTTGATTCGTTGACTGCCGCTGTCATCATCGATCCCAATCGATCGTCATCCGAACAAGCTGACCTAACAGTCGTTGCCGCGCACGCATCGCTGTGGCACGAACGAAATCGTCATGCCGAACTGCAAGAACAGCTGACTTTGACGGCTGCGACCATCGACTTGCTTGCAACGATCGACCAAGCCGACAATTTCCGCGCCGCAGCGATCGGTGTCGCCAACGCTTTACGCGATCATTTTGATTGTCGATCGGTCGTACTGGGGATGCGAAAAAAGTCGTCATCACGCCTTCAGATCGCTGGGATGTCAGGGATTCCCGAGCTAGACAACAACGCCGCCTTCACAACCAGTCTGCAAGACGCCCTTGATGAAACGATCTTGCGAGACAGACTGACGACCTTTCCATCAAGCGATGTCGACAATCGTGACACGCTGCTTTCGCATCAACGGCTTGCTACCGTGTTGCAAGCCACACAGTTGGTCAGCTTTCCCTTGAAGGATGTTGACGAAGAAATAGTGGGTGCGTGGATGGCGATCGACGATAGGGTTGATCGAAACGAACGTTTGAAAACACTGATGCGAGCAGCCGCGCCGCGCGTCGCTGATGCACTGAGCTTAGCGCAAAGGGCTGATCGCTCACTTCTTCAGCGCGCCGGCAAATCAACTCATCGCGGTCGTAGTGTGCTTACTCGCACGGGGATCGCAGCGCTTGTGGCTGCCGGGATCATGGCCATCCCGGTCCCCTATCACGTCCACTGCCAATGCGCTGCCGAACCCGAACTGCGACGCTTTATCGTTGCCCCACACGAAGGCTTACTGGAAAAGACATTCGTGCAACCGGGTGACCTGGTCAGCGTGGGAGATCGACTTGCACAAATGGATGGACGCGACGTGCGTTGGGAACTTTCAGGATTGGTAGCCGAACGCGAAAAAGCGACACAACAACGTGACTCTTTTTTGATCCAAGGCGATGTTGCTTCCGCCCAACGAGCCTCATTGGAATTGCGACGGATCGCGTCAAGAGAGCACCTACTAAGGCATCGACAAAGCAAACTGAATCTGACATCGCCCATCGACGGCATCGTGCTGGATGGGCACTTGGATCGTGTCGAAAATGCTCCCGTCACCATTGGACAGGCCCTCTATGAAGTCGCGCCGCTGGATCAGGTCGTGGTCGAGATCGCGATTCCCGACGACGAGTACTCCCACGTTGAAGTTGGCAATGACGTGAAGGTCCGCTTTGATGGAGTCGAGAAGGACTTTGACGGTCGAATCCGAAAAATCCATCCGAAGACCGAAGTACGCGATGGCGACAACGTGTTTGTTGCCGAAGTCGTACTGGACAACGCTGGCGAAGGAATGCGACCGGGAATGAACGGCTACGCGCGTGTGAAATCTAAAACGCACTCGCTAGGTTGGAACCTGTTGCACAAGCCATGGGAGCACTTTCGCCAGTCCTTGCCTTTCTAAAGCCGCTGAACCAACGGATACATCGCAGTTTACTGCCCCCAAATACTTGAATCATGCACGAAGTCGATCATTCCAGCTTTGAAGTCGGTGCGGTGTTGCTAACATTGCGCCGCGAGCTTTCGTTTCGGCAGCAATCGTTTGGCGATTCGACGTGCTATGTAATCGAAGATGCTTCACGATCAAAGTTCTTTCGCATTGGCTTGGCAGAATACACGTTCCTGTCGATGCTGGATGGGCGAACCACGATCGCGGTAGCCGTCGCGGAATCGGCCAGTCGGCTGGGCGATACGGCACTGACCGAAAACCAAGCTGCTGCACTGGGCAGTTGGCTGATCGAAAACTCGCTGGCGTCTACCCAACAATCGCAATCCCAAACACGCATGCTGGAAAGCCAGGGAAAACTTGCGGCGACTCGCCGCAGGCAATGGCTTAACCCAATCATGCTGAAGATCCCGCTGGGCAATCCCAGGCGAATGATCGAGCAAGTTCACCCGTTTGCATCGTGGTGTTTCAGTTCGTTCGGATTCGCGATCTGGTTAATGGTCGTGATCGTGGGAGCCTACCAAGTGGCGGCTCATTGGACGACGTTAACAACCTCATCAACAAATGTTCTTTCTCCCGACAATTGGTTGTACCTTGGCATCACTTGGTCGCTGCTGAAGCTGATTCACGAAGGAGCCCACGCATTGGTGTGCCGTCGCTACAACGGCGAAACGCGTGAAGCCGGGATCTTGTTCTTGCTGTTTATCCCGCTCCCCTATGTCGACGTGACTTCGTCGTGGCGATTCGGTTCCAAGTACCAGCGTGTCTTTGTCGCAGCGGCGGGCATGTATGCCGAAGTATTCATTGCGGCGCTGGCAGCGATTGCTTTTGCGTACACAGATTCAGCGTTGATCCAACACCATTCATTCAATGTGATGCTGACTGCCGGATTGACGACGCTGCTATTCAATGTCAATCCGCTGATGAAATTTGACGGGTACTTTATTTTGTCCGACCTGTTGGAGATTCCGAATTTGGCAACACATGGTCAGCAAGACCTGATGTATCTCTTGCGACGTTGGCTGCTTGGCGTCGAAGGATCTCGCCCGGAATGGCCCGAGGGCAAGAGCACAGTGATTCGGCTTTACGGAATGGCTGCGCTGGCATGGCGGATCCTGATTTGCGTTTCTTTATGCACGGCTGCTGCGGTCCTTTATCACGGGGCAGGCATTGTCCTAGCCGTCGCTGCAATCGCCATGTGGGTGTTGTTACCTGCTTACAAGTTCGCCCGCTACATGGTGGTCGGCGACCCAGTGAATCCTCCCAAACGCATTCAGTTTCTAGCGATCGCGTCCGCATTTTCAATGTTTGCTTTCGTAGTCGGCAACTACGTTCCCTATGTACAACGTGTACAGCTAGCAACCGTGGTGGACTACGATCAAGTCGTGTCGGTTCGTGCGAGTGTGCCTGGCTTTGTGCGCGAGATTCGTGTCCACTGCGGCCAGGAGGTGCTTCCAGGCGATGTGCTACTGACACTGGAAAACACCGATATCACCGCGCGCCAAACCGAAGCAAAACTAGCAGTCCAGCAGTCAAAGCTGGACGCGGTACGGTTTCACTTGCAGGGACAGATCGCGTCTTACCAAGTCGAAAAGGAGAATCAAGCCAGCTTGTCGAAGCGTCTTGCGGAACTGAGCGAACAATGTGAATCGCTTGTTGTCGTTGCCAGCGAACGCGGCACAATTCTCTCGCGAACGATCGCCGATTTGCAGGGACGCTGGATAAACGCCGGCGAAGAACTGGTATTACTGGGTGACGATCAAAATCGCCAATTAAGTGCCGTGGTACCGCAGTGCGACATTGCCGCCGTCAGGGCCGCGATTGGTAAAAATGTCGATGTACACATTTGGGGCACCGGAGCTTCGCTTGGCGGTGAACGCTTGCTAGGGCGAATCGATTCGGTTGCCCCACGTGGCTCGATCGATGTTCAGTATCCAGCGCTGTCTGCAATGGCGGGTGGGCCCCTTGCCATAAAGGCTCGGAAAAATCGCGATGCTGATGGACCATCTGGCGGCAAGAGTGCTTGGCAGCTGCTGGAACCACACTTCGTTGCGGAAGTATCGATTCCAAACGCATCGCTTCATCACGTCGGTGCATCCAAGCTGGGTGTGGGACAGCGCGGCGTCACGGAACTAACGACGTCTCGCCGAACCATCGGCCGCGAATTTCTGCACCGAATCACTCAGTTCTACGACCAGCACCAGCAACGTCGTTAGTCCTCGTGCTGACGACGCTCAAGCCAATTCCGCGAACGACCAAATAAAAAGAGCCCGAAGCGTCTGCTCCGGGCTCTCGCGGCCTACTACTTATCTCTGCCCATTGAGGCACTACTTTGGCAACAACACTTTGTTGATCACGTGCACGACGCCGTTGCTGCACATCACGTCTGCCTTGACCACTTTGGCGTTGTTAATTCGGACTCCGCCGTCCTTCACCTTGACCTTGACCATGGTGCCCTGGACCGTCTTGGCTTCGTCCAACTTCATCACATCAGCTGCAGTGACTTTGCCTGCGACGACGTGGTACTTCAGGATTGCCTGAAGCTTCTCTTTGTTCTCTGGCTTAAGCAAACTCTCCAACGTACCCTCTGGAAGAGCGTCGAAAGCTTCATCGGTGGGAGCGAATACAGTGAAAGGTCCTTCGCCTTTGAGCGTCTCGACAAGATCGCCAGCTTTAACGGCTGCGACAAGCGTATTAAATTTCGCTGCGACTGCTGTGTCGACAATGTCTTTTGCCTTCGTCGCCTTTTCATCGGCAAAGTTGTTGGTCGCTGCAAACATGGTGGCTGCAACACAAGCGAGCGTCAGAAATGAACGTGACATAGTGAATCCCTCTGATTCCGAAAAGTTGTGCGTGTGAGCAAGACTGTTCTTGCTTCTGGACACACGTTAGCGCTGCGTCAAGTCAAACCCGTCGAAAAAGCCAAAAAGCATTTTTTGATCCACAAACCGACAAATCGTTGGCACGCAATTGTGGCGGAAAATCGTTCGTCACATCATCGAGACCACTACTGATTGTCTTTTCCTGGATTGTTTTGCTGCTCGCGACGGAGCTGTTTCTTTTGGCGCCGGCAACGCTCGCTGCAGTACTTTACCGACTCCCAGCAGTCTGCCCATTTGCGACGCCATGAAAATGGTCGGCTGCAGACTTGGCAAAGTTTCGTGGGTCGATCACGTTGTTGCTTGTTTCCCATCGATAAGACCGTCGGAGAATAAAATGTTGGACCTCTGGATTGCAATTATCGCGATGATTGCAATTTCGATTGTGCTAGCGACGCTGACGGCGGCTTACGCACCAAGACGCCGCGAGGGGCAAATGCTCTGTCTCGCATTGATTCTTGGTTCAGCGTTCGCATTTCTGTTTTATAGCGCCGGTCAGCTTTATTGGACGCGTTTGATACCGCAATCTGCCGTCGCCGTGTGGGCGAACTTCACGCCGCTGCTGGTCGCAACTGCGGCGGGCATCTGCTGGCGACTGGAAAAGACCCCCAGATGGCGACGTCTGGTCATGACACTTTCGCTGGCATGCGTCAGTGTTGCGGCAACGTTCTGGCCGTTCATCAATTTGGCAATGCGTCCGCAACCCGCTGGCGGTGATTCGTGGAACGGACCTGTTGCCATGCAAACGTCATGGGCCACCTGTAGTCCCGCAGCCGCTGCTACGTTCTTAACGGCAGCCGGAATACCGATCAGCGAATCGCAGATGATCCCCCGATGTCTGACCGACGCATCAGGAACGCCGACCCTGGGTCTTTACCGCGGCGTCAAAATGATTGCTGCTGAAAACGGACGCGAGTTGTCCGTAAGCAATTTCGATCTGACTCAACTTTTCAACGGCGACATCGAGTTCCCGATCCTCCTGATGGTAAAACTGCCACGCAGCGGCGTTGATGATCCGCGATACGCGAATCAATGGGGCTGGATACCTGGAATGGGTCACAGTGTGGTCGCACTGGGCCGTAATGAACGCGGGCTAATCGTCGCGGATCCAGCCAAAGGACTGGAGGCTTGGTCGATCGATGACATGAAAGTGCTCTGGCACGGCGATGCGATTCGCCTCAAACACTAAGCGGCGCGTCGATCCCGAAGCCGCAGGCAAAGGTTCTTCCTGCGACGCGCTTGGCTATTGATTACAGAAATAGATCGATAGTCCAAGCGACGCCGAGGTACAAGATTTCACGTTACGTATCCAAGTCCTCTATTTCGCTTCGGCAAGTCGGTCCAGCATGGACGCATCCTTGGTGGATGGTCGCATGGGATCGGCTCCCAAGGTTCCGATTAGTTCCTGTTCATAGTTCGGCGATTCTGCGTTGGTTCGCATCTGCTGTGCGTACTGCAGTCGCGTTTGCAAGTCAACGTTCTCGGTTCCACCGCGATTCGCATTGGCCTCAATTTGCTCGGCAATACGCTGCTCGAACGCTTTCCAATGATCGATATCGCGGTGACGCTTTTCGGTAAGACGGCGTTGGTACCAATCGCTTGCAACCAACGATTCGCGAGTAAACAATTCCCGGATCTCGGGAGCGTCAATGGTTTTTCCTTGATGTTCGCCGTTGGCCATAATGTCCAAAATCGCTTTCAACGGAGGACACGCCAGCTCGTAGCCACCGTCCTCGAAGTAAGCCTTCGCAACTCTTTGCTGAGCTTCGGCGATGTACAAAATCCCGTCTGCAAACGATTCAGGATCCTGTAACTCTGGCTTCAGGATTTCCTCGGTAAACACTTTTGACGGATTGTCGAACACGCGTGCAAGGTACGTGCGAACGAATTTCCGTGTGATCCGATACCCCAAACGACTCGCAGGAATATTCTGACCGTTGTGATCGAAGTCGTCGATCTTTTTCAACATCCCGTCTTCAATCATCTGCGCCGGATCGCGTTCTTTCGGCCCCATCCGACACCAGACTTCCGGGATCAGCAGCGAGATATCATGGCCGACTGCAAAACGTGGCCCAACATGCCCGGCCGCCGAGCTGAAGCCGCCGAGCTCGGTCAGGATCATCGACACGATCGCATTGTTCATATCGATGGACGGCATCAAAGCGTTGAACGGTGCCTTCGTCAGAGCGCCTTCGCTACCGGCACCCGTTGTACTGGGGCTTTTGCCGGTCAATGAGCAGACATAGTCCATGACAAGCTCGGGCAGCTCTTGGAAGTGAAGCGGCGAGTACACAGCCAATGAACGGTGACCAGCCGCGGGATCAGGTGGATTGTTTCGCCGTCCACCCAGCACCGCGCCAACAGGGGCATGAACCGGTGCGTCCGCCGGAAGCCCGCGGTGCAATTGCATCCCACGCATCGCCACATAGGTATTGCGACTGTTCACCATATCGGGGCGATCTTGCAGATACCGCGGATTCGTCGTCCGCTGACCATTGATAATCCGTGGGTCGGCGGTGCTGACCACGAATCCCTCACCACGTTCTGCGGCCGCCAAAAGCATGTCTGCGATGGGACCGGAAAACTTATCAAATTCGATCGCATCATCCACGATGCGGCGCACTTCTTCGGCCGAAAGCGGTTGGAAGTTGCTGATGAAATTCCCGGGCTGTGACAGATCTAGCTCCGTTTGCTTGTCCAAGCCGCGATGCACTGCGTCGTCGGGACGCTGGAACAAACGATACTCGCAGTTTTCGACAAACTTGTAGCTGTCAACTTCCAACACGCCTGCACCCACTTGATCCAACGATCCACGCGGAACAACCACGCTGCAGCTGATGTCATCTTCTCGCTGCACCTTGGCCGCTGCAATGAAATCCTGACGGAGTTTGAAGGTTCGCCAATTTGTGTCATCGAGCCCAACACGTAAGTAGGTGCCAACCAAGCCGCGGGTGCCAAGCTTCAGTTCATGACCAAGCGATCCATTGACAATGTCGACGCTGAAGTGATCACGCCAATTTTTCTCCATGCCAGGTCGAATGAACCGTTTGATAATCAAGGCCATTGAATAGACGTGCTCAGGAATCGTCGCGAGCCATTCGTTGTAGGCTTCGCTGTACTCCGGGGATGGTGTCAGCAACTTAATGACACTGCCCAGGCTACGCTCTTGGTCCAGCACTCCGCGGCTTTCGTGATCCTTGTAGTCCGTGCGGCCTTCGAAGCTGCTGGACCAACGATCGTGATACGATTTGGTAAATATCTGATCGACCAGGTCGAAGTCCTCATCTTGATCGCTGACAAAAATTGGCCCGTACAACATGTAGTCGCGTAAGCTTTTGCTGATCTCGCTCTTGCCACCTCCGCTAACCGTGCAAGGCTTGTGGCAAAAGACGCCTTCGCCAACCGTTCCGACCAAACGCC
>CAYUGI010000242.1:0-10156 GCA_964444105.1 uncultured Pirellulaceae bacterium | reverse complement strand
GCGCTGATGATGATCATCCGCTGCCAAACAGGTTTCGCGGGATAGCTGCGTGGATCAAGCTGCTCGACCACGTCTTCGTCGCCACCGTTTTCAAGCCGAATGCGTTCGGCCTCTTCTTGTGCTTTCCTAGGATCGTCGTCCTGACCGAGCATCTTCACGTAACCACCTAGTGGCAAGATCCCAATGCCGTACTCCGTCTCGCCGTACGTGAACTTACCCAGCGTCCGCGGAAACTTGATCGGGCCGATTCGAATCGGCACATCGAATCCAACGTAGAATTTCTCGCACTTCACGCCGAAAGTTTTCGCAGCGAGAAAGTGTCCCAATTCGTGAACAAAGATCACCAATCCAATGCCCAACGCGACACGGGTCCAAAGCCAGATTTGCGAAATCAGTGTTCCAACGAAACCAACTTCGGTGTCCGCCAATGGCAGCGAGTAGGCAAGTAGTTCAATCATCAAAGGAGATGCCTTTTATGGGGCGGCCCGGATGGGACCGGTTCTTTTGAAGCGGTGTCTTTTTAGTCTAAGTCGAATCGAAGTGATTCGGCCGTCGCTGGTCATTCTTCGCAAATAGCAATCATGATCAAAACGAATATCCGTGGTTAATACGCAATGCCAGCAATTCGCCGCCACCGCATTCTCACATCAAACTCGTTTTACGCGTCCTGGCCGCAGCAACGCAGCGTTTCCTGCCTCGCCCAGCGATCCAGTTTCAACAGCGTTTCCAGAGTCGGATTTGACTGATGATCGTGGTTTTCTAGCACTTGGCGACAGGTTTTCACGATGTCAGTAAACCGAATTTGGCCATCCAGGAATAGACCGACCGCTTGTTCGTTGGCCGCATTAACGACTGAACCAGCCGTTCCGCCCACCCGAGCCACCTCGAAACCCAAGTCCAACGCCGGAAAACGCTCGCGATCGACCGGCTGAAGCGACAAATCCCACGTTTGACCACGATCCAGCGGCGGCGACTGGCTGGGCAATCTCCGTGGATAGGTAAGCGCGTACTGGATTGGCAACCGCATGTCCGGAGGACTCAACTGGGCGATCACGGAACCATCCTCAAATTCGACCATCGAGTGAATGATCGATTGCGGATGTACAACGACCTCGATTTTGTCGGCTGGCAAATCAAACAACCAACGGGCTTCGATGACTTCCAACGACTTATTCATCATCGTTGCCGAGTCGATTGAGATTTTGGGACCCATTTCCCAAGTCGGGTGGGCCAGCGCGGACTCGGGAGTTGCCGCTCGCATTTGCTGAATCGAAGATTCTCGAAACGGACCGCCGCTGGCCGTCAGGATCACGCGTTTTGGTTTGGTCTGACAAGAGCGAAGGCATTGGAAGATCGCCGAATGTTCGCTATCAACGGGCAACATTTCCGCACCTGACTTCTCCATCTGCTCGCGCACCAGGGAACCCGCAACGACCAACGTTTCCTTGTTCGCCAAAGCGACGCGTTTGCCATGTTCAAAAGCCGCCAGAGTGCTTTCCAAACCGGCGCGGCCAACAATCGCCGCGACGACGATATCGACTTCCGGATCGATCGCCGCCTCCACCAACGCGTCAGCGCCCGAGCTAAGCTTTGCTTTAGCTAGCGTCTCGCTGGCACGAAAATCCGGTGCGACACTGGGGTCCGACAACACGAGTCGCTCGGGCGGTTGACCGACGCTTTCCGCCATCTCGGTCAGGCAGTCCAAATTGCGGTGCCCAGATGCCGCCCACATTCGCCAACGGAACTGAGAATCGACCCGATTCAAATGATTGATGACATCAACCGTCGCTGTCCCAATACTGCCGGTCGCCCCCAGCACGGCAACATTCTGGCACACACGGTCAACAGTCGGTTCGCCAAGGTGTCGCTCTGGCGGTTGGATATCGGACACGGATATTGAACTCTCTTGGATACTTTGACCAGCAACCATTTGCCGTCCAGCGGCCCTGCGCGACCTTGCTGCGTCCAATATCATGGACGATCTGAATGACCGTTACGACCCGACCGCGTTTTTCGGTCATTTCCCGCCCGGTTGCCGAACCCGTTGGACGACCGAAGAATGCATGACAAGGCTAGGCTTACTACCAGCTAAACGACTCCCTTTAGGAATTGTCCCGATTTGTACGACGGACTTCCTAGTCCGTCGCCTCGTTTTGACGGACATGGATGTCCATCGTACGGATGTTATTTCGTACGGGTGTTATTTCGGGACGGTTACAAAGCACGCAGCCAACGGCAACCCCGACCGGCATCTTTTCGCCATTTCGACCCTCCGGATTGATTCATGACTGACAAAGAGAAACGCCCTAAAGACAACCGAAACGGCGAGTCCGGTGGCGGAGGCAACGTGTGGATGGTGCTAATCGCCGTCACTGGTGTTGTCTTGCTAAGTGCATTCTTGTTTGGCGGCAACGAACGAAACCTGCGTTATCCCGATCTGCAGCAGCTCCTACGCGAGCACACAAAACTCGCCAACAAGGCCCCCGCAGACGACACAACCTCAATCAACACGGAGGCAAGCGAGCAGACTGCCTCTTCTGCGTCTGTTCCCACCATCGTTGTCACATCGAGCAAAAATCCGCTGGTGCAACTGGAGTACTCCGACCTGCAAACCGTCGATGTCGGTGACGAAACGATTACCGGAACCGTCAAATATCGCTCGCTGGGTCCCAAAGGCGAAGACGCAGACAAAGCCGATAATCTACCCGAGCTTGTCAAATTTGAATCGATCCGCGTTCGCAATGAAGAACAAGACAAAAAGCTAGATCAACTGCTCACTCAATCAGGCGTCATCTGGGACAACGCGCGACCCAATCGTTTCTTTGCCGATCACTGGCCGGAACTCTTGATGATTGGCGTGCTAGTCGGTCTGGGACTGATGATGCTACGGCGCATCGGTGGCGTCGGATCGCCGATGCAGTTCTCGCGCAGTCGTGGCAAACTACACGGCCAAGAAGAACTCTCCATCACCTTTGATGATGCAGCCGGCATCGATGAAGCCGTCGAAGAAGTTCGCGAAGTGGTCGACTTCCTGAAGAACAGCGAAAAGTACCAAGCCCTGGGTGGACGCATCCCCAAAGGTGTACTGCTGGTCGGGCCTCCGGGAACCGGAAAGACTCTCCTTGCACGCGCGATCGCTGGCGAAGCAGGCGTACCGTTTTTCAGTCTCTCGGGAAGTGACTTCGTCGAGATGTTTGTCGGCGTCGGTGCGGCGCGTGTGCGCGACATGTTCCAACAAGCCACCAGCCGCGCGCCCTGCATCATCTTCATCGATGAACTGGATGCACTTGGCAAAAGTCGTAGCGGATCCACCGTCGGCGGGCACGACGAACGCGAACAAACGCTCAATGCGTTGCTAGTCGAAATGGATGGCTTCGATGCCAATTCTGGCGTCATTGTTATCGCAGCCACCAACCGACCTGAGACACTTGACCCGGCACTTCTGCGCCCCGGACGTTTCGACCGTCAAGTTTTGGTTGACCGACCCGATGTCGCTGGCCGTGAAGACATCCTGAAAGTCCACGTCAAGCAAGTCAAGCTGGATGAAAGCGTCGACTTAAAACACATCGCTTCGATCACCAGCGGATTCGTGGGTGCTGACTTGGCAAACTTGGTCAACGAAGCGGCGCTCTTAGCAGCTCGTGCCGAAAAGACGGCTGTGTGCATGGAACAGTTCGACGACGCAGTAGAACGCGTCACGGCGGGACTGGAAAAAAAGAACCGCGTGATGAACGAAGACGAAAAAATTCGCGTCGCCTATCACGAAGCAGGCCACGCGCTCGTCGCCGCAGCACTTCCCAACACCGACCCCGTTCACAAAGTCAGCATCATCCCACGTGGTATGGCTGCGTTGGGCTATACGATGCAGCGACCTGCATCAGAACGCTACCTGATGACGAAGTCAGAGCTGGAAAGCAACATGAAGGTGCTGCTAGCCGGCACACTGACCGAAGAAATGGTCTTCCAAGACATCAGCACCGGTGCCCAGAACGATCTGGAACGCTGCACCGAAATTGCTCGCAGTATGGTGATGGACTATGGCATGAGCCGCCTGGGTCGAATCAACTTCCGTCGCAGTTCGCGTTCACCGTTTCTCTCAGGTGGCGGAGGCGGCGAGGGCTACCAGATGATGCACGGCGACGAAATGGCCAAACTAATCGACAAAGAAGTCGCACGCATCATCGAAGACTCATTGGTGCAAACTCGGGAGATTTTGGAACAACGACGCAATGTCTTAGAAGCTGTCACGCAGCGACTCCTGGAAGTCGAAGCCATCGACAACACGGAACTTAATCGTCTGATCGAAGTCAACTCAAAAGGCCCCTGGCTCGTTCCTGGCACCATCACCGAAAAACCGCTCGCCCAGCTAGTCCCCAGAGAAGAGGACGACAAGAAGGGAAAGGCTCAGTAGCGAGCTGACGACACCACAGCCAATCTTTTCACGAGCATTGACCTCTGCACAAATCCCTCTGGCTGGGGATGAGGGGGCTGGAGCGTATTTCTTCCGACCAGTCACGCGAATTTCCCATCAGCGAGCGTATCAAAACGCGCAAGTCCGAGTCGGTCCTGCCCGTTACAATACGGTTTGATATCACCGTGCCCGCGACCTCGCCTCTCACCTGCTCATGAACTTGCAACCGCGTATAAAAACGCCAGCCTTTCTGATCGCTTGCCTAATCGCGACCAGCACCCAAGCCCAACTCACTCTCTCCGACGCCAGTCCCCAGCAGTACCGCATCAAGATGCGAGCCAGCGACTGCGACTCCCGCGTCAAATCTCATCCCGAAATCGGCTTCGTTCTCACCGACAAAAAAGGTAAGCCCGCCGATTTCCAAAATGCCAGTGTCGATACGCGAGTCGCGCCGCGCGGCAAGCTGGTCATCTGGCTAATGAGCCACAACTTAGCACTGTTCGATCGACTGAACTCCTACGGACTGCACGCGATCCAAGTCCATTACGCGAACAAATGGTTTTCGATTTGTTGCCGCGAGAATCCAGTGGGCGAAACTTGCCGTGGTGACATCCGATTGGAAGCGGCCACCGGCGAAGACTTCAGCGACGACGTCGACATACCGCAGCCCGACGGGATGAAGCAACGAGCACTCCATTTCGTCAAAGCTCTTGAGAAAGAAAACCCACAAGGAGGCTGGGCCCACTTCCTGAACGCTGACAAGTCCGACCTGCGTTGGTCCGATGTGATTGTCTCCGGTTCGTCGCACGGTTCGACCACCGCATCACGATTTGCCAAGCATCAAAAAGTAAGCCGCGTCGTCGCACTCTGCGGCCCACGCGACCAACTCCAGACTTGGCAGTCATTGCCTTCCGCAACACCTGAAAATCGCTACTTCGGTTTCTCCCACGTCTTGGACGGTGGCTGGACCGACGATCACTATTGTCGCAGTTGGGAATTGATGGGTCTGCACAAATTTGGTCCCATCGTCAACGTCGACAATAGCAAGTCACCCTTTCAAAACACGCGGCGTCTAATCACTGACTTTGATGTAGACGGCGACGCCAAGCATGCCCACGGCAGCGTGCAACCAGGTAGCCGAGCCAAGAAAAACGATGACGGAACCTTCGGACACGAAGACGTCTGGCGATACCTCTACACGCACCCGGTCGATCAAGTCGGTGCTGCAGTGCCAATGGACGAATCCTGCAACAAGAACCAGCGTGGCTCCTGATGGCCATCGAAGAACATGATCGCGAGGACCTCCTGCGCGACGGACGGGCAATGCCACTTCGCGGAGAAACGACGATTGATGAAATCACCATCGTCGTTGGCTTTCGCTCAAGCGGTCAAATGAGCTTGTACTGTGGCGCCGACCCCGTCTATCAGTTCAACGCGGATGGCGAACTGCGCCGCGTTTTCTTTCACGGGCAACGATACTCAGCGGAAAATGGACGTCTTGTTTTGCTTGAGCGAGCAGCCAAGGGCGGACGAGTCCAATTCTGCTCACAGCCGATCAACGAAGAATTACACGCTGGCATCTTCAGCGATCTAAAGACGTGGCTCGCCAAGATTAGCGAACAGCATCCTGATCAATGGACTGTCGCCGATGCAAACGGAGAGTGTTTTTCCTCTCAGCTGCAATCTGCAATTCAGAAAACTGGCGCTCAGCCCAAAGTCGCAGCCCAGCCCAATCAATGATTGTGAGCCGCGACGCGTAAGCGGCCGGGACTTTTCCACATCCCAGTTGCAAAGAGGCCAGCAACCACAAAGATTGCCGGGCGCTAACACGTCACGGCTTAAAATTTGTGCTCGCGAAACGCGTCATTCTCGCGCGCAGCGACTCGATTAATTGACCGCAACGAATCGGCCACTTAGACTCCGGCGTCTCGATTTCGCCCGCACAAACAGCAGTCTCGCCTTGAATTTCTTGCCCACGTCTTTCGCGACCGACTTTTCTCTGCCATCACTCTTGGCACAAACAGAAACCGTAGCGGCAGATGTTGCGCCGCTGAATGTTGGTGCTCTGGTCGCGCTCCTGGTGTTCGGCATCGCGCTGCTGCTGGTGCTGATCCTCCGGTTCAAGCTTCAAGCGTTCTTGGCACTGATTCTGGTCTCGGTGGTCGTTGCGGCAGCTTCGCGAGTCGTCAATCCCGACGCAGTACCACTGACACAGGTGGCCGACACGATCGTCGGCAGCATGGGTGGCGCACTTGGGTTCATTGCGACCATCATCGGAATCGGTGCCATCTTCGGTGCCATCCTGGAACACTCTGGGGGCACGCAAGCGCTGGCCAATTCGATGGTGCGAATCTTTGGCGTAGAAAAAGCACCCTGGGCAATGCTGGTCACCGGATTCATCATCTCGATCCCCGTCTTCCTTGACGTTGCACTAGTGATACTCGCGCCATTGCTGTTCGCGCTGGCTCGTGACACCAAAAAACCGTTTTTGATCTATGGCCTGGCCCTTTGCGCAGGCATGGCCGTCACGCACGCCTTTGTTCCTCCAACGCCCGGCCCCGTCGTGGTCGCCTACATGCTGGGCGTCAATTTGGGCTGGGTCATCCTGCTAGGTGTGATCGTCGGATTTCCAACCGCCGTCATTTGCGGCCCTTGGTTATGCACCAAGCTGGCAGGCACCGTTGACGTGAGCATGCCGGAAGCCGAAATGGAACCTGCAGGCGATGGGGTTGAACTACCAAGCTTTGGATTCATCCTCTTCCTGATCGCCTTGCCGATCTCGTTGATCCTGTCCAACACAATTGTCGAGCAGTTGGCCGCCGCCAGTCTTCCCGATGGACTCACTCGCGCAGAACGCGGCTCTCAACTAGTCGAGGCATTAGCGAACGCGTCATGGTTAGAGCAATTCATTTCGTTCATCGGTCACCCGGTGATCGCATTGCTCCTTTCGACTTTAGTCGCGCTCCATTTCCTCGGTACGCGTCGTGGCGTCGACAGAGAAAAGCTCTTAGAAATCTCCACCAAAGCGTTGGGTCCGGCTGGCATCATCATTTTGATCACCGGTGCTGGCGGCGTGTTCAAAGGAGTCCTGAAAGCCACCGGCATCACCGATGCATTGGTCATCATTTTCAGTGAATATCAAATCCCAGTACTTGTCCTGGCCTACGCGTTCGCAACCCTGATCCGTATCGCACAAGGTTCTGCGACCGTCGCGATGGTGACGGCCGCCGGATTGATGATTGGCTTCATCGAAGGCCTCAGCCAACCGCAACTTGCGTTGGTTGTGATCGCGATCGCCGCCGGAGCAACCGGTTTTTCACACGTCAACGACTCGGGATTCTGGATGATCTCTCGCTACCTGCGAATGAGCGAATCGCAAACGCTGAAAACCTGGAGCGTCGTTTCCACCTGCATCTCCGTCGTCGGTTTTGGCATCACGCTGATCCTGTGGAACTTCGTCTAGCACGGCTAAAGTAGCAGGCACGCTCCGCCGTGCTGCCCGCCCACGGCCTGATGCCAATCTCCGAGCGATCGGCACGACGGAGCGTGCCTGCTACTTTGGTACTACCGTCGCGAGTTCAACTTGCGAAATTCCCAGGGAGGCATCGGAGAACCCGACTGCCAAACTCCAACTCTTGCCGCCTGTGCATCCATCTGCAAGCGAGCCAGCCGACCGTCACGATTGAATGACGCATAGTGCCAGGCCAGACCAAGACGAATCGATTCGCCGTTGATCCAGATGTCTCCGTTGTGAACGTTGGCAAGCGTGCGACCGTATCTGTCTTTGCCGGTTGGGATCATCCAAATCGTTCGTCCCCGCGTCACCGTCTCTAGCCAACGTTTCGCGACATCCGCCATTGGCTGACCCTTTTCTGGGCAATCGATGCCCTCCATCCGTATTTCGTAGTCTTCGCCCACGTCGGATCGGAAAAGAAAACTGTCGCCGTCCATTGCCCGCTGCATGACCCCAGCCATACCCGCGTTGCCATTCGTCGGCTGCGATCCCGACTGACTTTGCTCCTGACCAGAACTATACCCAGAACCTTGCGCAGGACGATTCGTCTGCTGCGAAGTTTGGTCGCAGCCTATCAACGCCGTCGACATCACTAACACGGTAATCCGTCCGAATCTCAACACGATCTCTCTTTATGGCAGCGAACAAAGAACACGAACACACTGTCGAACATCACTACTCGCTGATAACCAGTGACGAATCGACTATCCTATCGGATCGCATCGTCTTGCAAGAGACAAACTGCACGTCCGCCCACAACGTAAGAACACTTCCCAATGAAAATCACTCTCTCAGTCGCAATCACTCTACTGCTGGCCTTCTCAACACACTCGTTTGCTGATACCGGAACGGTGATTCTACAAGACGACTTCAATCGCACGGAATCAGACGACAGCAAAGAAGAAGTCGGCAACGACTGGGGCACCAACAGCAAATCTCGCGCGAAAGGTACCAAACAAGTCGATCTTGCGGACGGCGCGATGCACATCACCATGGCCGCCGTCGCTGATCACGGCGTATCGGTCACCCACGAAGTCGCCTTCAAAGACGCAACGATCGAAATGCGTTTCAAGCTTGGCCCCAAAGATGACCTGGGGATCAACATCGCCGACATGAAAGAAAAATCGGTTCACGCTGGCCACATTTGCATGGCCAAGATCAAACCCAAGCAAGTCGAAATCACCGACATGAAAACGGGGCGAATGGACCTGGAAATGCGAAAGCGCCGCCAAGCCAAGACAGAGACGGCTGAAGACAAAGCCCTCCTGAAAACGAAATCAAAAAAATTCAAGGTCGACCTGGACACAAGTGCGTGGCATCAACTGAAAGTCACCGTTGCGGGCGACACGATGAGCGTTCACATCGACAACAAAAAGGTCGGCCAATTCAAGTCAGAAGGTATCGGCCACCAAACCAAAAGCCGTTTGCGTCTAGCCGTCAATCGAGAAGCCTGGGTGGACGACGTCAAAGTCACTCGCACGAAGTAGCGAAAGCAGAGTCAAAGTAGCAGACACGCTCCGTCGTGCCGCCCGCCTCCACACTGCCTTTCAAAGCTGTTCCAAGCAATCGCACTGGCCAGAGCCATTGATCGACTATCTCTACGTCGCCGATTGGTCCAGACATTCGGTAAAGCGTGCCTGCTGCGTCGTGGACGTCGCCCATCGCAAGTTGAGGCACCTGGACGAAGCAGATCTCAGTCTGGCAAGATTGCTTGCGCGGGCGAAGAGCCACAAACGCCAAGAAAAAATTCTCCTGTCGTTCGACTTGGCCCTAGGCGTGCCCGAACCTCTTTGGCAACGGATCCGGCGCGTCCAGCGCTGGAAAGAGTGCAGCACGTTTCTGGATTGGCTGTCAGTTTTAGATGTTGAAACAGAGTTTTGGCTGGAAACCAAGTCATCGCAACAGTGGTCACCCGAGCGTCCTTTCATCTCCGTTCCACCCGGCAAAGGTTCTCTGACAGCGTTTCGCGAAGCCGCCGGTCATGACTTGCTTCGCAATATCGACCGCCAATGTCGAGCAAAATCGCCGCTGATCGTCAGTGGAATCCCCGGTTCGGTCGGGTCCGGCACGCGCAATTTTTGGCAAGAACTCATTCCGCTTCTACAAGAAAGAGCATTCGGAGTCTGGCCATTTGACGGCAGCATCAAGCAGATACTGAACCGACACAGTTTGGCTGTCGCAGAGAATTACCCCGCGATCAGTTACACCGCCGTTTTCGCAGACGATTTGCC
>CAYUGI010000241.1:0-10157 GCA_964444105.1 uncultured Pirellulaceae bacterium | reverse complement strand
CCTGAATAGGCAGTTGTTTTGAAATTTGCTGCGCTCTCAGTTCGCTATCTGACCGCAAATTCGAGATACCTGTTCCTAGCGAGGACGGCATCCCGTGGAGTGCACCTGTCAAACCGACGCAGGCACTTCGCAACGGCTGGCACCTTGATAGAGCTGCCTGAAAACGGCTTTTCTCACAAATCCTTCAGAATGCGCGACTGAACCCGCTGTCTCACCGAATTAGGTATTGGTGTGATTAACGAAACGTGTCCAAATCTTCGACTGGAGTCATTGATGAAGTGTTTGCTAAGAGCTGCTGCGAGACGCCACGAAACCCCGGCTTGTCTCCTGAAAATGACGATCAGTGTGGTCGTCGTTTCCGCCATTGGTTACGACGTTCCGTACGTGTGCGCTGATGACACCAATCGCGTGGGACGTCTCGAATTCCAAGACGATTTTGATCGTAACGAAACGCAAGAAGAAAGTGACGAAGTCGGAAATGGATGGGAAACCAACAACGACAAACCTTGGTCGTTAGGGAAGAAGCAAGCGGACCTTCGCGATGGCGCACTTCACGTTACGCCAAGCAACGGTAAAGAGTCGAAGCTGCTTGTGATTCGCTCTTGTGACTTTCGTGACGGTTCCATCGAGTTCCGCTTTCGGCTCAAGAACGACGACGATGAGATTGGAATCGTCATTGCCGATCGCAACTTGAAGGATGTGCATGCTGGGCACGTCATGTCCGTGCGAGCACAGAAGGGCAAGTTGCTGGTCAGCGATATGCTGTCGGGTGCCTTTGATCCTGAGGTATGGAAACGAAAAAAAGCGAAGCAGCAAACCGAAGCCGATCAAAAGCAGGTCGCGGCCTGTCGAAAGATGGTCAAAGCCAATATCGGTGTTGGCTCTTGGCATAAACTCACAGTAACGACTCACGGGAAACAGCTGCTTGCTCACGTCGATGACAAAGAGGTGGTCGACTTTCTTTCGCCCGGATTTGAAAACCAGAAAACGATTTTGCGTCTATCCGTCAAACGTTTTGGCGCCATCGATGACTTCAAACTCTACGTCGCCGACTGACAAACACGGCATCAGTGACGGTCGATTCATCAGCTAGGAATCATTGCGTTTCATCACGGTAGCCAGCCGCAAAGTAAATCGCTGCAGCTTCTTGATACGCCGGTTCCCAGCCGAGTTCTTTTAACAAGTCACGCCGCTTCTTCAGGTACCATTTCGGTTCGATTGTCTGCTTGTTTGCCTCCAGCAATTCCAGCGCTCGCCCTTTCTCGCCAGCCCGCCGTAGCATTCGATCTTCCAGGAGAATGAACTCCGGACGACTTCCGCTCGTCTGGTTGGCCAACCGTTGACAGGCCGCTGAGAGTTGTTCTTCATAGCGGTTGGGATCAGAGATTGGCCAACGCTCTCGAACGACCGGCAATTCTCGATAAGCCAAAGCCCGTGCCAGACGATAGCGAACGTAAGCGAGCGCCCACCCCGTCGATGTCGTCAGCTGTTTCGAATCGGCCGAAGTATGGCGTGCAAGGTCTTTCTCAAGCTTCCCCGCCAATGCGATCGTTATCTGCAAGTTCTCTTTGCGTTCATCGTCATTGTCCACCGCCAGCAAGTGCTTTTGTATGGCGATCATCTGAGGCCAAACGCGAGGATCGACACCGACGGGCATCTTTAACTCTTCAAGCAGTGGCTCCTTCACCAGTTGCGAATCGTCCGGAGAATCCGTCGGCGCCGATGGCATACGTCCAGGTTTCCAACGGCGAAGCCATGTTCGTCTGGCCACATACTCGGCGCGGTCCTTTTCCGAAGCGGACTTTTTGATCTTATTGGAGATGGAGGCTAAATGTTCCGTTTGCCAACCCAACGCATTGGTCATTTGAGGCTTCTCGGCAACCACTCCAAATGCCAAAAAAGCCAAAGCAACAAGTCCGAGACATGAACGCCCCAATCGCGCGCCGAGAAACAACGGCAAGGAATATCTGTTCATCTTTGGGGCATCCAAAGTGAGGAACGAACAAGGAAGAACGCGCCGAGAGCGATTAGGCATTGTCACAAACTGCTGGTTCGGAAAGAAGAGCTTTCCAGTCTTTCCCAGTCAATTTCTATCCGTCGCAGTTGAAACTTGCAAATCTCCTAGGTCAAGCGTTTCGCCGGGCCTGGGCGTTACGGGGCCAAAAGCTTTTCCTAGCAGTGGCCTTGGATACAAGCTGTTGTGTATGAGTCGCATGAAATGCCCTGAGTAAACTTCGTCAGGTGCGACGGTGATTGAAAAGGTGCCCTTGGGAACTGTCTCTGTTTTTCGACGGTGGTTACTCACAAAAGTTTGTGGTGCCACAGCGCCTTTGATTTGAACCGTGAAATCGCGAGTCGGGTTTCCCTGTGCATCGACGATGCTTCCTCGCAGAGTTGCTTGCGGCTTCATGACGATCTGCAACGGCTTGTCAATCAAGATTGCATCGAGCGTTCCGATCAACTTCCGCTCATCGTGAAAGAACTGAATGAACTCAGCTCGCGACGGGTGTAGGCCATAAAGATTGAATTTGGCAGGCAAGTCTTTGTCGTTGTATTTGGTCAGCAAACGCCGAATCCTTGCGCCTTTGACCGGTTTGCCCGATGTGTCGACTAATTCAATCTCTGGCGCCGTGTCTTTGTGAACGGTTGCCGTCAATTCGAGTGGCTGCTTGTCCTTGTTGGCACCCTTGGTCAGAACGATCGCGGCCATGTCCAATTGGCTGAACTTGCGGTTGCGATACGGAGCCAAACCGTCCGTGGTTATCACACCGGGCTGGGTTATCTGCCACCGGTCCCCGTATGCAAATCTCGCTTCCGCAGCCGTCCAGTCTTTCCTGCCGGGCTCGAAGAACTCTTTCGGATCAACCGATGCCGGCCGATCGCGACGATTCGCGCGTTTGACAAACACGGCGCCCGGTCCGTTGGGCACAATGCCTTCGTACACGCCTGGCGCGACCTTGACAGCCACGTCGTAGTAATCCGTCGCACTGCGTACAACTAGGTCCGGAGTACGTTGGACCGAAATGGAATAGACTTTGCGATCGATCGGCTTTCCATCCCCGTCGGTCAGTTTCAACCGATAAGGAACAGCCGCACGCACTTTCACTTGCGTGTTTTTTCCAGCGTGAACGGTAACCCGTTTCGATTCGATCGGTGCATCAAACGAACCCACCACGGCAAGGATGTAGCCTGGATCATTGTAGTCGGGTCCCAGTCCCGTGATTTGGAATCGTCCCTCTTTGTCTGTCTGAAACTTGGCACCCATCATTCCATCGGATGAGTTGTGATTGGCCATGGCAATCGTGACTCCCTTTGGCGCAGGGACCTTGCCAAACCCAAGTCCAACAGTGACTTGTCCGTTAAGCGATACTCCAGCGGGCGGCTTGAATTCACTTCCCGAACCGCGCAGGATGACGCGAGGTTCGGCATCCGGCGAAGTGGCTTCCTTTTGCGTGGGCTTCATTTCGCGAACAGCCACTGTGTAGCTAGTCGTGCGAATTTTGGGATGGGAAATCTCGATCGATACGATGTGATCTTTCGGTAGACCATCAAAAACGAACTCACCGTTGGCGTCCGTTTCAGCTTCGATGGATTGGCCGGGAATGACCCGAGGTCTGTGGACGGACTCTTGATAACCCACGCCACCACCAAACATGCCGGGAACATGTTTCAGTAGGCGTTCGATATGCTTGTCCAAGTCTCTCCCACGCGGAATGTTCACGGATCGAAGCACTATCCGCGCTCCCTGGAGCGGGCCACCGTCGGGATCGACGACTGTGCCGCTTAGGTTCGCAGGAGGAACCATGTGAATCACAACGTCTTTGGACACGTGCGGATGCCAGTGGGACCGCAAACCGCGATCCTCGCCAAACGTTTTGATCCATCCGGGTGCCAACCCTTCTTTCGTGGAAACAATGAACGCTTCCCAGCGTTTTCGTTCGCCTGATGGCTCCGTCCAAGTCAAATCGGGCGTGCGAAACTCGAAGCGTCCCAGCTGATCCGTCTCAGCGCGGACATCGCCCAAGTCATCCGCCGTGACTTCATCCGCCGACTGAATCTCAAACAGCTCGATATTGCTGGCCGCGTAGATTTTTGCCCCAGCCAACGGGCTTCCGTCAGGACCGAAAACGATTCCACGCTGGATCGTCGCATCCGTCCGATCAACTTTGGGGATCTCAGTCCACTGAATGCCGCTTTCCGCCGCGTCCTTTTTCTCCCCGCCGTTCCCGTCGGGTCGGTTTTGCGCAAACACAAGAGTCGGCCCGCCAAGCACCGCGAGCAAGTTGAATAGAACGACTGCTACCGCGAACCGCATAGTGAAGCACCCAATTTGAAGTGCCGAAGACCGGCTATCTGCAATGCAATATATCTGATCGCATCATCGCACCTGGGGGATTCCGTCCAGCTAGAACCAAAATTGATCAACAAGACTCACCTGATGTAAACGGTTGGCACGTAGACACAAGGGAAACGTTTCCCAACAGAGAACGATCACAAGCAGCTGCCCCATCGCCACCGCCACCGCGGACGCGACTTCCGCCTGACCGGCTTGTAACAGCAAAGTTGTTCACAAAATCCATTCGTTAGCCACATGCGCCCGGTACCAGTGACACTATCCAGTTGATCACGCCTGCATTTTCCTGGACGGGATTAACAAATTTAAGAACGCACCCGGTCGACGAAACCTGAGCCACCTGAGGAAATTGTTCCGGCGTCGGCCACCGGAGCATCGAAACTCGCTTCGGTCTTCACCACCGAAAGCACTTGAGAAATGTCGAAACTGACGTCGGATTGTCCAGCGATTGTCCAACTTCAGGTCTCTTAAATGCTTCTGCCCAATCTAACCCCCGACGAGTATGCCTCACTTTTGTTGGCGTGTCATCGAATCAGGTCCACGCACCAGCGACGCGGGCAAACCGTGATTCACGACTGGCGAGTACCCGCTTTCGCGAGTTTCTCGAACTCCCAGCTTAGTGACTTAACTGTTAGCCGACTGGCGGTTTCGTACTTGAACAATCGGTACAGCAATCTGTTCCATTGACGTCGAAGTCGCTCTAGTGGCCCAAAAGCACAAATCGTCTTTACGATATGCCCCTGAGATCTAATTACAAGATGAGCTCGTTGTTCAAATGGGCAACCCATTCTAGATACGGCAATGCGTCTGCGATCGTCCGGCTCATACAATTCGAGATTGAACCTTCCAATCATTCCCTTTGACAGTTCTAGCCCTACCGCTTCTGGTCCAAGTTTTACGTTCATACGCGTGGGTACACGATCCTCAGCGATATATTTGAACGAAATTTCGACAGTGGGACTGTGAAGAGGTATCCCCAGGTTTCGGAGTTCGAGTTCGTATTTTGTCCTCTGCTCGCCGCTGACGTGCATGTGATAAGCGGTCGAGCTTTTTAGGAGTTGCACAACCACAGACCCGTTTCGTCTAGACTCCCGGACAGCAATGTAAAGAGCAGCCGCAGAAACGGGCAAAATGAGCCAAGCTGGATTCATCTTTTATTTGGGGGTTCGAATACGGTCAGTTGTTTGGCCACAGTGAATGGCCCGATACTGCCCCAGTCAAGGCGCGCTAAAACGTAGAACGACGTCCAAATGATTGTTCAGTACCGTATAGGCCAGGGCTCCCAACGAGATGCGAATCTTTGACAAATCCGAGAAAACAGCACCGAGCCCACTTGCACTGCTACGATAAATGTGCAGACTCGATTTCACCGCGACGCGGTATCGTCGGCTAACTCACACACACATCCCAGTGTGTTGGCGGCAACGTAGCATGTATCAGTTTGACTGACATCGCTTCACACCTTGGAGTTAACTATTCGTTCCGTCGCCGCCTTTTGCAACGCCAGGCAATGCCAGGTACGTGAAAGGAGGACTCGCTAGGGATTTGTGTCCTTACTTCCTCGGTCTAACAATTCGTTGGTCGAGGAAACGCTGCGTTGGCGTCTTGAATCGACCAACCAGTAGTTCTTAAGGAACAAATCGATGTCTGTTCACTCAGAAGAATCCCGTCTTCCGCGCCCAGCGGAGAAGCTTCCCTTGTACGCTGACGCACGTGCGCGTCGCAGTTTGACTGAAAAGCTTACAAAGCTCGGACTGTCGGAAGAAGCAGCACTGATGATTGGAAATGCTGTCGTTGATCCACAGGTTGTTCGTAAAAGCCTGGGGGAACCAGACGATCCGAATCTCGAGGAGATTCGTGTCCCCGGTGGCGTGTTGCAGGCGGTTCGCTGCGAAACTTGGTCGAGACTCGTCATGCCCGATCCTCACAATCCGAGGGTCGGACCGTCTCGACGGCACCCATTCGCGGTTGATCCTGGGGCAGGTGACGAAAATTCGAGATTTCGACCAATTTCGGAGCCTTGCACGCCACAGGGCTACCCAGCGAAAGCCGCCGAACTGGCAATGGAGGTTGAGTCACGAGATCACCTCACTTGGGCATGTGTCCAAGCCGCAACCTACATTGCGGCAAAGAACAATTGGAAAGAGTCGATTGCATCGCAGGGTGTAATGGAGGCAGTATGGCTCGTTCCAACTTCTTATGTCCATCAGGACGGCACTGAAACGGTCACCGCACTAACGACCGTGGAGGGCTCATCTAGAATGACTGCAGTTCACGATCTGCTGTCGGTGCGTTCCGCTGATGTTCCGTATGGTGAATATCAATCGAAATTGCGTGCTCTCTTCCGAAAATTGAACGAAGCGTTTGATCGTGGGCTCGATCAAAGCCAGGCTGTCCAACTTCGTTGTGAGCGGGTGCCAGCGCTCATCATCGTCGGCTTTCGTCCGCATGAAGAGGATGGTGTCACGTTTCCCACAGCGGTCAAGTCGCTTGTTGCGTTGCGGCACGTCGATCCTCCAACGCCTTGGGGTGATGGACCGGAAAGCGAGTCGCTCGCGGATGAGGTGTTGGATGAGCTATATCGCCGTGATCTTATTTCCAAAACGGAAAAGGAGTATTACGGTGGCGCTTGCACAAAGGCCGAGGCACGCTCGGCACATCTTTCCGACGATCCCGCGGAACGGTCAGCGAGAATTGTTGCATTGTTCACTGGCGGCAACGCCCGGATTGACGAGGCGCTCCGAGTTGCTGTCACGAGTCAGTCGACGCGAAAACGGATTACAGACAGCCTTCGTATTCAATTAGCCACGGCCTTAATATTACGATCTGTTGTGGGTGACCCTCTCCCCGCAGATCGTATTCGTCCGTACATGGGACGTGCTTATGCCAAACCTGTACACGCTCAAGACTGGGATAGTACAGGCAAAACAGTTGACACATTGGTTGAAAAATCTCTGGCTGAAGTCCGGGCAGCGATTGGCGATGGCAGCATTGAGGACCCAGGAGCAGCATCAATCGAGTTGGCTGTGCGGGCTGCGTACCCATTGCTCGTAACTGGAAGACTGAGTCGTGGGACAGATAGTGTCGATCGAAGGAATCCCGGCGACGTTCTTGATGCTATGCGGCGTACCGTTCATGGAGTTCATCAGCTAGCACAGGTTTTGCGAGATTTTCAAGATGGCCAAAGCTTGCGCGCTGTCACTGAAGACGGTGTTGTTAGAAAAGTTCCTGATGGTTCCGTTGATCAAGTGATTACGGAACCGTTTCTTCGCCAGCAGTTTCCACCTCCTGGCACTGTCCGAAGCCGACCGTCTGGCAAAACGCCGGCGGAGTTGTTTCAGTCGAAACTTGCTGACTTCAGTGAAGGGATGGAAAAGCTGCAACGCGCATACACTGATTTAGGTGGTGTCGTTGGCGAAGACGGAATCCCTATCGCCGATTCAACGGGAGTTAACCCAGATGTTTGCCGAGCGTGGCGTAGCGCTCTTTCTGACATCGACGACGAATTGAATGTTTGGTCGCGAACTTACCGCCGGAAATACGGTACGACGCCAAATGTAGTGCCAGACATAGAAGATGATTTCCACGATGAGATGAACATCGACGAAGAGGAAGAGTGCTTTCACGACGAGCCAGCAACATAGCTTGCGACTAAAGAAACGAACACGACCTCAGCGAACACATTCGCTGAGGTCGTGTGTTCAATGCTCCCGCCACTTGCAGGTGACGCAGTTGATCGAAGCTTCGTATCGTGCACCCACCGATCGAAGATCCCTTGATTGACTGCTGAAACTGCCACAATAGATTTTATGTTTAGTTACTAGAATTGCCGCTCCTAACCCACTGGCTCTTAACAGATGAGACAACAACGGCCGGCCTGGCACCAGACTCGACGAATGCAATCCATCTTAGCGATCTGCACCTTGGCAGGTGGGCTGGCAGCGGCCATTGCGTTTTGGCAACTCACGAGCCACGAAGATACGTCGGGTTGGGAGATAACAATTAATGGTTTCCAACAGATACTGGATGAATAATATGAATCGACTATTTTTGTTTTGCTTCGTCGAGGTCTTCGTAATCTCTTTCGCCGTGGCTGCCCCTCCTGATTTAGTCCAGTTACAGGTGGTCGAGTATGCACGCCGAATGAAAATCAATTTAGATCGCGCGAACGATGGTATCGAATCAAGTCGCGAGGAGACTCAACGAAACGGGAAGGCCCTACAACAGATCCTTGAGATGCTAAAGAAGAATGGGGTCTCGCAGTGCGCAGTTCGAGACGAGTTGCACAAAGAACGTCCACAGGACTTGAAGCAGATCAGATACACGCTGAACGACCTCTTGGAGGAGCGGCTTCGCTGGTTCGAGTTAGCAAACGCTCGGCTTTCGACGCAAATTGCCTCAAATCATAAGTTGTCTCTCGACAACACAAGAGCGATTAAGTCAATTGCTCGTACCCTGGCAGCCAACGCAACGTCGTTGACAGAACTAAGAGAAGAGTCGATCCCACGAATTCAGAAAGAGCTGCAACGGCTGTTCTCTAGGACAAGCGACGTTGAGGTGAGGATCGCATTGGTTGAGAACTTCGTTGGCAAAATGCAGCCATTTTGCGACAAAGTAAACATCCTCTGGGAAGAACGCCATAAGCAACTGGGGCTGCACGAAGACTATCGAGCGATGTCTCCGCCCAGTCTCAGCGACGAATTGTCGCGTGATGCCACACCCACACCCAAACCGAAAACGACTGTTTGGCGGACTGTAAACGGTACAGATTGGGAACCACGTGCATACTCTTCATCCTTTACGCTCTGCCCGAATCCTACACTCAAATTCACAAACGTAACTTTTGATACTAATGTAAAAACGGGGAGCGGCTGGATTCCGCGGCGATACTACGGGGACATCTGGATCGACTGCTCTGGAACGGTTGTTTTGGTTGAAAAATTTCGGAGATAGTGCTCTAGCGATCTCAAGCACTGGCGTTTTCCGTTTTCAGTCTTCTCTTGTATTCAATCGCGTGGGAGGGCTTCGCCAGGGGGCGCGGTAGATGCGGCCATTGCTGACAGCCCCCGCACAGATCCGTGCGCGAAGTACTACCTCACACGGCTCCACCGTTACGTCGCACTATTACAGCGCCGTGACGATGCCACCGTGCCGTTCCCAATGTTCGGTGTTCAGTCAGTCCAATCGAACGAAGCGGCTTTGGAAGGTCCGCTTCACTGCACCGGTGGCCGACACCGGAGCTGGGGAACCGGTGTTGAGGATCGCTGCGTGAGTCACTGTATTCCCCCGGGCGATCAACTTGTTCGACATTATGAAGCTGACGCGGCTGTCTTCACTCGGAGCGTGTAGCTGTAAATGTCAAATACTGTCGATGCTTCTCGCTAATCGCCACCTCAAGACTTTCACCTTAGGCTGTATTTTGAAGCGATCGATGGCGGGAAGGTGAAACCTCAAAACGACTCCCCTGATTCCCGCCATATCTTCCTGCCCCATTTTCCTGCCGTACTTTCCGATCGCCTTGCCAGTTTGCGGTTGCGTTCACTGAGAACTGTCATAATGCCGCCCATTTTCGGTTTACGAATGGGTCGTGAGAGACATCCCCTTCATACGTGGGTCGGAGTTCCAGGAGGTCGTTTCTATTGACAGGTTGGTACGCAGTCCCATGTCTTGACATGAAAGGAAAGCACCATGCGAACGATCAGTTTGACGTCCTTGTTTGCCGTGTTCAGCGGTCTCGCGGCTCTATTCCCGCTGGCGGCGGATTGCAGTGAGCCCTTGCGGTTGTCTATTCAACTGGACGACC